>JAJBTC010000062.1 GCA_020861095.1 Bacteroides sp. | reverse complement strand
AGCATTTTTCCGAAAAAAGCCGTATGCCCAAAAAGGGAATTATCAGATAAAAGCTTCTTCTTGTTTCTGTAAATATTTCAGAGAAGTACAGGTGAGTTCGGGGTCTGTGAGAGAAACGTTTTTTCTTTTCTAAAGACAGCCTTGTCGGGCCAGGCACATAAAAAAGCAGACCTTGAAAAAGGTCTGCTTTACTGGTTATCTTATAAGGTATTTTCTAATGAAGAATTTTAAACACTAATTCCCTTAAAATATCTCCGTCGCTCATGGATGCGTTCTGAACTCCTTTGGATTTTGCATCGGCATATCGTATTTCTCCAATGATCTGCATGGTCTTTACCCCGTTGTACTTTCCCATCGCTGTGAGGTATTCCCGGGCTTGCCACGGAGTTTTCAGCCCTAACATCGCAGCTATTCCCTGATCGTTTTTCTGAGGGGCATAATAGGCAAGCATCAGGTTCGAATAGAAATTGAAGAGCAGCGAAAGCGTCATCTGTATGGGATTGGTTTTCGGATTCTCCTCAAAATATTTTATTATCTTGTTTGCTTTTGCTATGTCTTTTTCCACCAACGCGCTGCGCAGTTCGAAGTTGTTATAGTCTTTGCTGATACCTATATTCTTTTCGATCTGTTCGGGAGTAACACGTTGTTGTCCCGCAGGCAGTGTGATGATCAGCTTTTCCAGTTCTCCGGTCAGCCGGTGCAGATCGGTTCCCACAAAGTCTGCCATCATTGCTGTGGCTTTAGGGTCCATGTCTACTCCTTTGGCTTTCATATAAGAAGTGATAAAAGCCGGAAGTTGTGCTTCCTTGATCTTTTTTGATTCGAACAATACACCTGCTTTGGCTACTTCGGCAGCCAGCTTTTTACGGCGATCCAATACACCGTGTTTGTGGCAGACGACCAATAAAGTAGAGAGAAGAGGCTTTTGCAGATAGCAACACAACTCTTCGATGTTCCGTATGGCTTGTGCTTCTTTTACGATGACTACCTGTTTTTCGGACATCATCGGGTATCGGCGGGCCGCGTTGATCACAGTGGCTACATCCACATCTGCTCCATATACAACAGTCAGATTGAATTCTTTCTCTGTATCTGTCAGTATATGCTCTGCGATGTAGTTGGCGATCAGGTCGATATAGTAGGGTTCTTCTCCCATCAGATAGTAGATGGGATGATAGGTCCCGGCCTTCAGTTGCCGCAGTATCTCATCGCAGGTAATTTCCTGTTTTGCCATATATATACCGGTATGTTACCAGTTGAATTTCAGGTGTTTTACGGTTTTTTTCTCTTCAATGATCATGCGCAGTGAAGCAATTCCTATTTCCACATGTTCGGTCACGTAATTCTGAGTAACTATGGAGTCGCTCTTATCCGTTTTCACTCCTTCCGGTATCATGGGTTGGTCAGAAACAAGCAACAGAGCCCCTGTGGGGATGCGATTGGCAAATCCGACACTGAACAGGGTGGCTGTTTCCATATCTACTGCCATGGCCCGGGTTTTGCGGAGATAATTTTTGAATTCATCATCGTGTTCCCAGATACGGCGGTTGGTGGTATATACGGTACCGGTCCAGTAGTCGAGGCCAATGTCACGGATCGAGGAAGATACAGCACGTTGCAGCATAAACGCAGGAAGCGAAGGTACTTCGGCAGGGAAATAGTCGTTGGAGGTTCCTTCTCCCCGGATAGCGGCAATGGGAAGGATCAGATCACCGATCTTATTTTTCTTACTGATACCACCGCATTTACCCAGGAACAGACAGGCTTTGGGTTTGATGGCTCCCAGGAGATCCATAATGATTGCCGCGTTGGGACTTCCCATTCCGAAATTGATGATAGTCATTCCTTCCGCGCTGGCAGAGGACATATTGGCATCTAATCCCAGAATGGGAACATTGAATTTCTCGGCAAAGATCTCTACGTATTTGTTAAAGTTGGTCAGAAGGATATAGTCACCAAAGTCTTCCAGCTTCCGCTTGGTGTAGCGAGGTAGCCAGTTTGCTACGATTTCTTGCTTTGTTTTCATACGATTTCGTTAAATTTGTACTCCCTTTTGAAGGAAGAATTATTTAACTCACAAAAATACGAAATGTTATCGTTAAACCTGCCTGTTTGCGAGCTGAAAATTAGCCAGCGCGATGGAAAAAATACTGTTTTCGACCGGATCCGTCGCAGATACGTGGCGTTGACCCCTGAGGAATGGGTACGACAGCATTTTGTGCATTTCCTGATAGATCATAAAGGATATCCGGCTTCACTGATGGGAAATGAGATCCTGCTTCATCTGAACGGTACCCGCAAGCGTTGCGATACGGTACTGTACAACCGGGATCTTTCTGCCAGGATGATTGTTGAATACAAAGCGCCCCACATAGAGATCACCCAAGCGGTTTTTGATCAGATATGCAGGTACAATTCTGTGCTGCGTGTAGAGTATCTGGTGGTTTCGAATGGATTGCAACACTACTGTTGCCGGATGGACTACGATAGCCAGAACTATTCTTTTTTGCCTGATGTTCCGGAGTATGCTTTACTCTGATGATATCCACCAGGAAGCGATCATTTGTGAGAATGTAAATACATTATAAGTGTGGGTTTTGTGTGGTGCCTGTATTGCAGAGACGCAAATATGCGTCTCTGCATAGGTATTATTCAGTTTGTCTTTTTGTTTGTTCAGATGGCGGTTTTAAAGTAAAAAAGCTGTTTTTTTGCGAAAAATATTTCTTTTTTATATGTTTATTAGATGTGTTTATGAGATATAAATTAATAAATATAAAATATTTTGTATTTTATATGGCTTATTATTGTATATATATTCTATTTCTTGGTCGCTCTACCCTTTTTTTACTACGTGAAATTCACTATTATACACCGAGGAAGTAGCCGTCGGGCAACGAGAAATAAATTTTTCCAGTAGTCCAAAGCCTTGTTTCCTGGTATCTAACCGGTCTTTTCCCGGTGTCTTATCCCCTGTTTCCCCTTTAGATAATTTGGTTTCCTCCTTAGATAATTCGTTTTCTCTACCAGATAATTTTCTTACTCTCCGAAAAATGGTTTATAAGGTTATGAATCTTCATTTTTATTCCAATTAGTGTGATTTTTTTCTGGTATACTATTTTAAATGTACAAATCTTGAATAGACAAATGATAGTAAAACGAGTGATATATGAATAGAATGAGGATTCATTGTTTTAATAATTGAATATTTGCTTTGAAAAGTTTTCATATGGTGTTAAATCGTAATTGTTCTAATGGTTCTGGTTGAGTTATTTTCTCAAAAAAGGTTGGAGGATTGAAATAAAGGAGGGTAAAAGTGCATAGATATTAAAAGTGACAATTTGATTTGTTGGTTAAAAGAGTATTTCATTTTTGTATGTGTCAAGTTGGTCAGGACGTTGTAGAGATATAAACATTTTAAATCTTTTGGTATTGTATGGGCGACATGGTATGGGCGTTACTTATGGGTTGAATGAGCAAAATAAAAGATAGTCCCCTATGTTGGACGTGTATCGCGGAGACGCAAGCCGTACGTCTATACAAGTAGATTGGACATTTTCCATAGAGAGATTGGCACATTTACGATTGGATATACAAATTATCCCATATCATATAACTACTCCGATGTTATCATTCACCTGTAGAGACGCACGGCGTGCAGTGGTGTCCGGAATAAATCGTTTGTATTTGAAATCCTATGCTTTATATCAAATAGTTACATTTGATTTTTTACCCGGAGGATTTCAAGCTATTACTTTTCCGGAAGCTATGCAAATGACACTCATGTACTCTGACTTCCTTTGATTTCCTCTGAAAACCCGGAGGGTTTAATGTGCATAACCCCCAGTGAAGCGAGGAAGGGCAGAGCCCGTAACGAAGCGACTGGGGGTAGTAACGCATACACATCTCTTCAACCCCGAAGTGGGTTGAATATACAAAAACTCCATTCTACGTAGCATGAACACGATTTCACCTCGTTTTATTCAGGATAGAATCATTCAACCCGCTTCGGGGTTGAAGACAGAGGACGGATCCATACCCCCAGTCGCTCCGCTATGCTACGCTTCACTGGGGGTTATGCACATTAAAGCCCTTCGGGCTTTCCGAGAGAGTTATGTACCGTAAAGTCCCTTCAGACTTTCCGAGAGAGTTAGTCACAGTAAAGCCCTCCGGGCTTTCAGAGTGGATGAGTGACAGTTGGATAGTTCCGTAAATTTTAAAATAGTTTTTCGGACACTACTGCACGCCGTGCGTCTCCACCATATACGTCCAATAAAGCAACATACTTCCAGATAATGTGTATCCAACATAAAGTAGTCAAAACAACCATTAAATAATTGATTAAAAGATAATTATTATTCAGAAAATCAGTCAGTACAACAAAGAAGAAGGTATCCCCGGACAGGACACCTTCTTCTTCTCAGTACACTATTTATTTTTGGAAAGAATATCTTTTATCTTCTGGATTTCTTTTCCTCGACCTTCACTTCTATCGGTATACCAGCCAGTTCCGGGTCGATCATGATGCGTCCGCAATATTCGCAAACAATAATTTTCTTACGCGAACGGATATCGAGTTGTCTCTGGGGCGGGATCTTGTTGAAGCATCCGCCACAGGCATCACGTTGCACATATACAAGTCCCAGACCGTTGCGTGAGTTTTTCCGGATGCGTTTGAAAGAGTGCAGCAAACGGGGCTCGATCTTTGTTTCCAGTTCTTTGGCCTTATCGCGCAGTTTTTCTTCTTCCTGTTTGGTTTCCGATACGATCTCATTGAGTTTGCTCTTTTTCAGGTCCAGGTCTTTCTGGCGTTCTTCCAGAGCCAGGATGCTATGGGAGGCTTCTTCGGATTTTATTTTTTCTTCGCTGGTAAATTCCCGGATACGTTTCTCGCACAATTCGATCTCCAGGTTCTGGAACTCGATCTCTTTGGTCAGAAAGTCGTATTCGCGGTTGTTTCGCACATTGTCTTGTTGCGATTTATATTTATCTACAGTCGATTTGGCGACTTCGATCTCCACTTTCTTTGCGGCGATAGCAGCTTTCAGCTCATCTACTTCAGATTTGATCTTCTCTATACGAGTGGTGAGTCCGGCAATCTCATCTTCCAGATCCTGTACTTCCAGCGGCAGTTCGCCTCGGAGTGTTTTGATCTTATCGATTTCGGACAACATGGTTTGCAACTGGAACAATGTCTTTAATTTTTGTTCCACAGTCAACTCTTTAGGGTCGTTTTTTGTTTCTTTCGCCATTTGATTTATAAATATTTTATTGGATTTGTATTCATTTTCGTAAACTGAACCTCAACATTCGGGAACAGTCCCTGTATGAGTTCATAAAAGATTTCTATGGTATATTGTTCACTCTCATAGTGCCCGATCTCCGCCAGCAGAATATCTGTGTCGTGTCCGAAGAAATCGTGATATTTGATCTCACCGGTGATGAAAACATCCGCTCCCTGGCCTGTAGCCTGTGGGATCAGGAACGAACCTGAGCCCCCGCACAAAGCCACTTTCCGTATCAGCCTGCCCGTCAGGCGTGTATGCCTCACACATCCGGCTTCAAACGTTTTTTTGATTCGTTTAAGGAATTCCAACTCTGTTTCCGGAGTCTGCAACTCCCCTATTACACCCGATCCTGCCTGTGACCAGTTATTGACAACCGGATACAGATCAAATGCAGGTTCCTCATACGGATGCGATGCCCTGAGTGCCTGTACAGCCTTTGTTCTCAGATAGGCCGGCAGGATGGTTTCCAGCCGCACTTCCGGTTCTTTGTGTAGCTGACCGATCTTGCCTACGAACGGTTGGCTGCCTTTCCCTGCCCGGAAACTGCCCTCTCCTTCTGTCTGAAAGCTGCAACAATCGTACTTCCCGATGTGGCCGCATCCCGCCTGGAACAAAGCCTTTTTCACAGGCTCCGCGTGGGTATACGGTACAAAAGTCACCAACTTGAGCAGACTATTCTCTTTTGGAGCCAGGATACGCGGGTTTTCCAGGCCGATCTTTTCAGCTATTCTGAAATTGACCCCACCTGATACATTGTCTATATTGGTATGCGCCGAATAGATAGCGATGCCGTTGCGTATGGCTTTGAGGATGCAACGCTCTACGTAGTCTTTTCCGGTGATGGATGTATATCCTTTGAATATCAGAGGATGGTGAGACACGATCAGATTGTATCCCCATGCAATGGCTTCGTCTATGACGGCTTCCGTAACGTCAAGACACAACAAAGCCCCTGTTGTTTCCGCATCTGTCAGTCCGATCTGCATTCCGGCATTGTCGAATCCGTCTTGCAAAGGCAGAGGCGCGAACCGTTCAAGGGCGCTTACGATTTCCTTAATTTTCATTTCCTATCAGAAAACTTGACGACAAAGATACGAAAAAAAACGATACGACAGGTGGTTATTTTTATATTTTAATAGGGTTCCCTCCCATCATCCATTCTTTAAATTCTGTCGACCTGTTTTTGCTGACATAGATACGTTCGGGAGTATCTGTCTGAAGGGTAATGAGTAATCTGCGGTCGAACCAGATGGTGATATTGGTTACATGCTGTTTGGAGACGATAAATTGCTTATTTGCCCGGAAGAACATAGCCGGATCGAGGTTCTGGATGATGGAGTCGAGTGTTTTGTTATAGGTAAACTGCCGGCCATCGGTCAGACAGATGGAGGTCTGATGGTCTGAAGTGTAGAAGTAGACAATATGTTCCACGTCTATAGGAATCAGATTGTCGCGATGGGCCACTAATAATTTCCGGAAGTAATTTCCGCTATAATTTGTTTGTGCCTGTTGCTCTAAGTAGTGGTTACGCTCCGGAAAGGTGAGCTTGCGGAATTTTCCGATCGCTTTTCGCAGATCTCCCTCTTCTACGGGTTTCAGCAGGTAATCTATGCTGTTTACTTTAAATGCGTTGATCGCGTATTCGTCGTACGCGGTAGTAAATATAATAGGAGTCTCCACGGTGACCAGGTCGAAGGGAGAAAAAGCGGATCCGTCAGACAAATGGATGTCCATAAAGATCAGGTCGGGTGCTAGGTGTGTACTCAGCCATTTGGTAGTCTGGGATATGCTTTCCGTTACGGCAACTATTTCAATCTCAGGGTCTACCCTGCCAATAAGCTCCGTCAGGTATTCATAGGCTATGGTTTCGTCTTCAACGATCAGTACTTTCATTCTCTGCTTTTTTTAAAGGGAGGATTACGGTAAAGTAAGACTCATCTTCACGCACCTCTATGTCCGTCCCCATCAGCAGTTTATAGCGTGCCGAGAGGTTGGACAGTCCAATGCCGTTGGAGCCTTCTACATGGTATTTGCGGTATATCGGATTGGTCACGGACAGATCTCCGTTCTCAAGTACCGATAGATATACAGTCATTTTGTGTTCACTGTCTATGATGTTGTGTTTCACCACGTTCTCTACCAGCGGTAACAAGGACAGAACAGGTAGCTGCCAGGTGAGTTCGGTATCTTTCACAGTGATCATAAAGGAGATCTTGCCACTGTAGCGTATCTCCAGCAGGTAGCGGTAAGCATTCAGAAAGGTGAGTTCTTCTTCCAGTTGTACCAATCCTTTTTTCTCGCTTTGCAGGATGTAGCGGAATATGCCGGATAGCTTGGCCACGTATTCCACCGTCTCTTCGTTGCGTTTTGCCGCTACCAGCGCGGTGAGTCCATTCAGTGAATTGAAAAAGAAGTGCGGATTGATCTGATTGCTCAATGCGTCTACCCTGCTTTGCAGGTTTTCCGAGCGCAGTTTCTCCATCTCTTTTTCTGCTTCCCGCTGGGCTACTGTCAGGTAATAGGTGTGTCCGATGAGTACCGGCATCAGCCAGGCGATCAGGAACTGGAGGATCAGCATTTGTGTGAAACAGTCTAACCGGACCCTGTATTCTACAGACAACCCTATCAGCACGTATAGGGTATATGCGGCGGCTGTCACGAGGAACGACTTTCCAAACTTGGTTTTTAGTTTGGTTTCCGCCTGTCGGATGTTTTGTCGCAACAGTATCCAGGTGAGTGACACAAAAAAGAGATAGCGATAGATGAAATAGACGATGGAGGGAACATTCAGCTCCATGGAACTTTTGTGCAGGCTATGCTCAGGAACACAAAGTGACCATACGAAACTACCTATATTGGGATATATAATGATAGCACTCAGGATCATAGCGCCCCAGAGTACTGTTTTCGCGGATGTCAGTGACTCGAAAAATTTCATATCAGGTATATTGTTGATACAAAGATACGATAGTCAGGCAAATGAATGAAATAAAACGTTGGTTTATAAAAGGTATATCTGCCGTGTTCATTCCGGTTTTTGTCCAGTTCCTCAGAAACGATATACCTCCCTTCTGTCTTCTCCTTATTTTTGCAGGAAAATAGCTGTTTGACTAAAGGAGCTGATGAAAAAATATCAAACAAAGAGCGTTTTTTAAAATAAATTCCCATCTCATCCGTTTATGATAGAGAACAGTAGTTTTTAATTTTGAAAAATCCACTAAAATGAAATCCATCCAATTAAAATGCAAGCGGCCTATGATTGATATATTCTCTGTCATCTTTGTTCTTTTTCTGGTAGTGGTAGGCTTTGTGAATACTCCGGCATTCGGACGTCGGTCTCAGGGAATGCGGAAAGAGCGTATCGTAAACTCTCCGAACTATCGTGAGGGTAGTTTTCGTAACCTGCAGGAGACTCCTCAGATCACTTCCGATAAGGGAGTGGTGAGTTCTATGGTTGGTTTTCTCTTCACGAAGAAAGATCGGTTGCGCCCGCAGGATGTACTGCCTCATGAGAAGACCGACCTGCATGCTCTGGATCCTAAGGAAGAGGTGGTGGTATGGTTCGGACACTCTTCTTATTACATACAGACCGGAGGCAAGCGTATCCTGGTAGACCCGGTGTTCAGTGACGCGGGATCGCCTCTCCCCTTCTACAACCGCTCTTTTAAGGGCATGAATCTGTACCAGGCGGCTGATGTTCCGGATCCGGATTATGTCTTTGTGTCGCACGACCATTGGGACCATTGGGACCATCTGGATTATCCTACACTGAAAGCGCTCAGGCAGCGTACCGGAAAGGTCATTTGTGGATTAGGTGTGGGAGCGCACCTGGAACGTTGGAAATTTGCTCCGGAGCAGATCGTAGAGATGGACTGGAACGAGAATGTCCGGTTGGATGATTCATTCCTGGTGCATTGTCTGCCCGCGCGTCATTTTTCCGGACGCGGATTTTTTCCGAACCAGACGCTGTGGGCCTCTTTTCTGATACAGACCCCGGAGAAGAAGATCTATCTGGGGGGCGATAGCGGATACGGAGAGCATTATCAGGAAATAGGTAGACAATTCGGCCCCATTGGCCTGGCGATCCTGGAGAATGGGCAATACGATGCGGACTGGAAATACATTCATATGATGCCTGAAGAGGTGGTACGTGCCGCGCAGGATCTGCAAAGCGATCGGTTGCTGACCGTGCATCATTCCCGTTTCGCACTGAGCAAACACCCCTGGGATGAGCCACTGATCCGGGTGACGGATGCCGCTAACATAGCCGGGATGGATCTGCTGACTCCCGTGGTTGGGCAAAAAGTAGATTTGAATGATAGTACATTGGTAACAGTGAGGTGGTGGAAAGAAGTAGACTGACTTCCCTGATCAGGCTGTATATATACAAAAAAATGTTTCCTCTTTTGTCGGCTCAAACAGCCTGTTCTGAGTTCTTTACTTTGAAATATCAGACTCAACCTCTTTTCATTTGAATGGCCTTTTACTTTTTTTGTTCCTCAATCGATCATAGATAAGTAATAAGATAAAGGGTATTATAAACAGAACTTTAGAATAAATTTTATTTCTTCTGTATAAAGGTCAGGTATGGATAGAGTAACAAAATATACGATAAATAGAAGAACAGCTATATAATATAAGGATCTATATTTTTTGTTTGTATTCATTTAGTACAATAAATAAGATTAAACTCTCCGGATTTCTTCTGATAAAGATAGTAAAATTTTATCTTTATACATCAAAAACGCATACTATGGATCATAAAATGGTTCTGGGAATGATTTTCCTGGTGTTTGTTTGCCTGGGTTGCAAACAGGCCGACCGGAATGTGCATCGTGTAGCGGGCGAAGATCGATTTCTGTCCGGAGCGGAAGGTTTGTCAGACGAACCGATCCCGCAAGCTACTGCTATTTTCTGGGTAGACAAGCGTACGCGCAGGCAGGGAGAGCAGTTGCATGTACGTACAGTCAAAGTAAAAGTCCATATCTGCACCTCCGGCAAGATCACCATTCTTTCTTATGTGAAACAACAGCCTGATGCCGTGAAACATTATCTGAACGAACGGTTGAAATACTTTCGTATTCCTGAATCCATGTTTAAGAGTGAAACCATCGTTGCCGGTGAGCAATATGTGCAGTTGCGATACATTCCTGCCAATATACGCTGACCGGATCTTACTCCGTGATCTCCACCCGGTTCCCATCAGGATCGAGCACCACACTTTCGTAATATCCGTCTCCAGTGGTGCGGGGCTCTCCGACAATGCGAAAACCATCTTTTCGTAGTTGTTCGGTCAGTAGGTTCACTTTCTCTTTACTACCTGTAGAGAATGCGAGGTGAGTGATGCCGATGTATGCTTCGGGAACATGTATCCGGGGAATGTCTGCTCTTTGCATGATCTCCAGAGCGGCCGTTTTCTCTTCTCCGAAATAGATAAAGTACGACTGAAATCCTTTGTGGGGATTGGTATACTTCTCTCCGCTGCGGCCTTCAAAGTATTTTATATAGAACGCTCGGAGTGTTTCCAGGTCAGCAGTCCAGATAGCGATGTGACTGATCTTCATTTTATATCTTCTTTAAGTAATCCGTACAGATGGAAGTCCATGATCTCTCCGTTTTTGATCACCGCTTTGCGGGCTATACCCTCTTTCACATATCCTGCTTTTTCGAGTACCCGCATAGAAGCCTGATTTTTCCCGAAAACTCCCGCGTGTAAGCGGGTGAAAGGAAGCGTCTGAAAAGCCCGTAAAGAGGCTTCACGTACCACGTGTGTCATGATGCCTTTGCCCCAGAAAGGTTGTCCCAGCCAATAGCCGATCTCCGCGGAGATGTGTTCTACATCCTGTCCGGGAATAAAGCCTACTCCTCCTACGGCTTCACTGTCGATAACAATGGCAAAGTGGGCAGGTGCGCCTTTGGCTGCTTCTTCCTGCACCATAGCGATGTAGGAGCGGGCATCTGCTTCCGTATAGGGATGTGGCATGGCGTCGCGTACCTGGTTCCAGATATGTATGTTGTTGATATATCGTGCCAGGGAAGCAGCATCTTCCGGTTGCCACGGACGTAAGGTATATTCCATGATTGGTGATTTTTGGGTATCTTTACAAAGGTATATAAAATCGGATATACTCCGGTTGTGTCCCATCTGTTTTTTAGGATACGACCCTTTTGCCCGGAAGAACGTGCGGATGTGGATACCGGAGAAAAAAAGGCTGATGTGTTGGAGAGCGTTTGGTATTTGCAATTGGTAGTGAATTTCTTTTCTGTTTAGCCAACTCTCTGATATTTTCGTAGGAATGTAATAAGAGGTAGGTAGGGAGATGCGGGTAAGGAGATGTAAATAGGGGGATATAAACAGGGGGATGTAAATAGAGAGATGTAAATAGGGAGATGCAAATCACGGAGACGCAAATAGGGAGACGCAAATCACGGAGACGTAAATAGGAAGATGCAAATCACGGAGACGCAACTGTGAAGACGCAAATATGGAGACGCAAATATGCGTCTCTACTATGGGGGTATTATTCGGATTTGTAAAATTTGTCTTTTGTCCAATGGATAGGATTATTTATTATGTAATTAGCTATTCGGGCATAATTTTTATCGTTTCTGATAATATGATCGTGGAATCGTGCTTGCCATTTAAAATCAATAGCAATATGCTTTACCTGTTTTGAAACGCCAGACTTATATCCACGAATGATAGAAGCCAGATTTTCTGATTGAGGTTGGAATTTATTGCCTGGTTCTGACGGTAGAGTTTGTTCTTTATCTATAATGATAATTCCATGAATATGATTGGGCATTATAACAAAGACATCCAGTTTTACGAAAGAAAAGTGTTGCGGAATATCTGCCCAACACTGCCAAGCGATCTGCCCGATCGGTGATAACTGCATCTCACTCTCAATGATTTCTCCAAAATAACATTTCTGGTTATGTGTACATATGGTCACAAAATAAAATCCATTTTGTCCATAATCCCACCACGAAGCACGTGTAGAAGGGATCCTGTACTTATTCAGGAATAGGTCGTTCATAGCTTATGGTTTATTGTGTACAAATATATACTAATTTACCTTATTTACAATGGTTTCTTTTTTGTATCAGGTTTCATGTAGAGACGCATATTTGCGTCTCCATATTTGCGTCTCCCTATGTCT
>JAJBTC010000014.1 GCA_020861095.1 Bacteroides sp. | reverse complement strand
CTTACTGCGCTTCACTGGGGGTTATGCACAGTAAACCCTCCGGGTTTTCAGAGGAAATCAAAGTAAATCAGAGAAAATCAAAGGAAGTCGGAGGAAATAAGTGTCATTTGCATAGCTTCCGGAAAAGTAACAGCTTGAAATCCTCCGGGTAAAAAATCAAACGTAACTATTGGAAATAAAGCATATGATTTCAAATGCTAACGATTTATTCCGGACGCCACTGCACAGCGTGCGTCTCCACGACTTACGTGTTCAGCAGCATGACTTATGTTTTCATCAGATTGTATTTATATAATAAGGTGTGTTTCCATACCCTATACAAACCTGTAAAACGTTTGTTCCGTTTCTATACATATGGATCCGATCAGGGGATTGACAGAAACCAAATATCCCTCAATCATATTCCACGATATTTCTGCCTATGTTGTTGGACATACACCGCGGAGACGCACGCCGTGCGTCTCTACAAGTATATGCTACCCTCAGGTACAAGACTTTCCCATCTACAATCGGAGACCAGTAACCAAATGCCGCCACTGCCATCCGCAACACGCCTGGAACAGGTGTACCGTCGCCTTTGGTCCCGAAGCGTAAACGGAATGCAGATGTATGCCGACAACAGAGCAGGATCTGTCTGATAGGAGCGAGTTTATCCTGCTCGTCGCCGTATATCAAACGGAGTAGTGAAGTCACGTAAATCATACGGGATGCGATGTATTTTCAATCGTACATCGTAAATCAGTAAATCGTAAATCTCTTTGCTTTCTTTTCTTCGTTTCTTTGGCGGCTCAAAGAAATAAACAACACAAAGTTAATCAAACAAAGTCACCCACCCCTCCGAACGATACGCCTCAAAGCACAGCGCTATCTGTCGGGCGCTATTCTTCTCCTCAGCCAGCAACGGCAATTCATCCAAAGCAAAAAATCGGCTATCTACAGTTTCCGTATTCGGGCAAAATGCTCCTCCGATCACTTCACACAGAACAAATACCTTACAAATCCCATAGGCATACACAGGTACATTGTGCCGGTTACGATCCTGTACGGCAATCAGCCGCACAGGGACCACATCCAATCCCGCCTCCTCCTTCACCTCTTTCACCGTATTGTCTCCTATAGACTGATTCACGTCTACCCAGCCTCCGGGAAGAGACCAGGTTCCGTTTTTCTCTTTCACCAGCAAGATCTTCCCCTGTTCAAAAATAGCAGCCCGTGTATCTAATTTAGGGGTCTGAAAGCCTGTCTCGTTACAGAAAAGACTCTCTACGTGCTTCACAGAAAATCCGGTCTGCATACTCATCATCTCGGCAGCGATTTCCCGCAAACGCGCGAAACGCTCCCGATCGAAGTCATCCTGCGAATAGGTCAACCCGGCCTGGGAGATGAACTGTAGTTCCATCGCCCACTTAGCTAAGGGATAAGCATGCAAAGGCTCCGTAGCCGCTTCCAGTGTATGCAGCACATCCGCCGGAGAACGGAAATACCACGCTGCCCGGATGTGTTTCACCGGACGCTCTCCCCACAAAGCCAGACCAAAATCTACCCCCGTCGCCTGAGCATACTGCATATCACAGATCGTATCGCCTACGAACAAGCACTCTCCGGCAGTGACTCCGGCCAGACGAATATATTCCGACAGAGGATCCGGAGAAGGCAGAGTCGGGGCAATGTCTCCCACGCAAATCACATGATCGGCATATGCTGCTACACCCAAAGGCAAAAACTCATCTGTATACACTTGTCCGGGACCGGAAGTCACCAGCCCCAGCTTTATCCCTTTCCCGCGGAGAGAAGAGAAAAGGGTGGAAATTCCTTCTGCATGCAATGCCGCATATCTGGGATCGGACAGCGTACCATCCACGTCAAAGATCAAGTGTTTGTACTTCATAATTGTATATTTTACGAAGTAAATGTACAGAGTTTTCCCCGGCAAAAAGAAAATACAGGTCAGAAAAATAAAAAAGAGAAGAAATAGCCTTTTTATCAGATCATTTCCTCCCGACAACCGTTACCCTACTCACAGAGAAACAGCCTCCTGCGATTCCGCACTGATCTATGCAGCTGGCGGACAACAAAGTTTTTTCCGGAGAGCTTAATTTCCCCGGTACGTAGAGTATCCGTTGGCCGACATCGTAATAGGAATGTGATAATGCCCCTTACCCCGGATCTCAAACACCACTTCCACATAAGGATAAATGGTGGTAAGACCCTGATCGGTAAAATACGCATACGTATCAAAACGGAGTTTATACATTCCTTCATTATCCCGACTCGCAGGAAGCAGATCTGCGACCCTTCCGTTATCACCTGTAACCGATCGGGCATGTGTCACCCATTCCGACCCCGCTGTATCCCAGCGATACAAGGTCACAGGAACCTGAGCCGCAGGCACTCCCTTACTAAGATCCAGCATATGGGTACTCAACTGAAAATCGTCTGTTTGCTGAGAAAACAAAGCGGTACTGCTCAACAGGAAAAACAGCACGAAGCAACTTATCTTATGTATCATTTTCATATAGATTATATGACACATACAACGCTCTGCCAGGAAGAAATGTTCCTGGCTGAACATGACAACCGGTCTGTTTTTGTTCCGCTTCCCTTATACATAAAAACACATCGCAGGAATGGGATCCTGTTCAAAAACAGTCCGTTCTTTCTGGTTGCAGGGTAACAACCCATAGCCGGCAGAGTCAGTATTCCGACAGTGATATATGGAATAAAACCACCCACAAAAGAATTATCCCGCAGATAGGTCTCAATTATCGGAAAACAATTACTTTTGCAACGTCTTACCATTTGACTAAGAACATGGGCAGAACTCACCGGTTTCCCTGTTCCTTCGTCACCGGAGACCACAAAACGATACAGGTATATCCCGGCTTCTGGTCCGCCTGAGCGATCCTCTCTTTTTCTTTTCCGGGAAAAGTGATTCAGGGAAGGATGATAATGTACAAGAACAATTAGAAAACCCCGATGGATATGAGATATCACAACGACACCATACGCAGACAAAACCGATTGCTGGACGAGGCTTCCGCTATCTGCCTTCTGCGGGAAGGTGAATATGGTTTCCTGGCCATGCAGGCCGAACAAGGCGGAGGCTATGGGCTGCCGCTTCATTATGTCTGGAACGGAAAAGATTCGATCTACCTGCATTGCGCGCCGGAAGGTCGTAAACTCCGTTGCTTAGACCTGTGCGATCGGATCACCTTCTGTATCGTAGGACGTACGCAGCTTGTACCCCATCAGTTCTCTACGGAATACGAAAGCATCCTGCTGACAGGCACAGCCCGTACCATCCTGGATACGGAAGAGAAAATGAAAGCACTGGAACTGATCGTAGACAAATACGCTTCCCGGCACAAAGAAAAAGGAATGAAATATGCTGCCTCTTCTGTTTCCGGACTAACGATTCTCCGACTCGATATAAGTGAATGGTCGGGCAAATGCAGACCTGCATCCAAACCGGCAGATAATAACTAAAACAATACGATATGAAACAGATACCCTTCCTACGCCACTCCTCCGGAAAACAACTGCTTTTCCTTGCCGCGCTCCTGTGCGTTGCTCTGCCACTGCGCGCGCAATACCCCCTTCTCGAACAGAAAATAAAAGAAGTAACGCAGGGCAAACAGGCTACTGTGGGAGTAGCTGTCAAAATACCCGGTAAAGAGGCCATCACTGTCAACAATGAGATCGAGTACCCCACCATGAGCGTATTCAAATTTCATCTGGCACTCGCTGTGACAGATCATCTGGAAAGAAATAACCTGTCTCCCCAGACCACTGTCCACATACAAAAATCAGATCTTATGCACGACACATACAGTCCGTTAAGGGACAAATATCCGGAAGCAGACATCACACTCACTTTACAGGAATTGCTCTATTACACTGTCTCTCTGAGCGATAACAATACCTGTGATATTCTCTTCAGATACATCGGCGGCACAGAAAAAGTAGACAGTTACATCCGTAGTCTGGGCATAGAGAAATTCTCTATCGCCGCCACAGAAGAGGAAATGCACGCGTACTTTCCCAACCAGTTTCTCAACTGGACTGCTCCTTCGGCAGCAGCAGAATTGATGGAACTTTTCCTCTCCGGCAACCTGTTTACTCCTCCTTATCAGGAACTGCTCTATACCCTCCTGACGGAGACACAAACCGGTCTGAACAAATTGAAAGCAGGACTTCCCGAGGATGTGATCCTGGGACACAAGACCGGTAGTGGAATGCGCACCCCGGAGGGAGTGAAAGTAGCAGATAACGACCTGGGATTTGTTGTCCTACCCGATGGTCGCTCCTACTGCATCGGGGTATTTGTGAAAGAATCCGGAGAAGATGACGAGACAAACGCCGCAATGATCGCTGAGATCTCCCGGATCGTATACGAAACGTTACAGGGTGAATGATAATACTTGCTCCACTTGCGAAAAGTGATCCGGAGCCACCCGTCCCGGCCTTTCCTGCAAAAAGAGGGGGCAGTTTTCTGAAGTTACTTCTCTGTAAAGACTATCTATTGTACATACAAAAAGAGAGGCTAACTCACCATAGAAAAATAAGGGCACTCAAAAGTCCTGTAATCCAGGGTGTTCAGAAGATCTCAGAAGAACAATCCGTTTTTTGACAAACAGTAGATTTTACAGATCTATTTATCAAACTCTTATCTTCTGATTTATCCATGAATTTGTATCTGAGAATCATATCCGTTTTCTATCGCATGGTATCTGTAGTGCTGCAGGCACGTCCGATCCTGGCCCAGGGTAAGCGGACGAAACCGCAGTGTAGTCTGATGACACCACCCTGGGGTGAAAGACACAAACGAAATGGAGTGCTGTAAGTACGACGGATATTTAAGATACATCCTTGTTTTCGGTCATACTTACAGCACTCCTTGTTTTCTATCTATTTATATCCAGCATAGCAGTTCGCTCCGGTTCCCTGCGCTTCACCTTACCCTGGACCAGGATCGGACGTGCTTACAGCACTTAAAGTTGGTATTCTCCTATACTACTCCGGAAAATCCCATAAACGCCATAGCCAGCATTCCGGCCGTGATCAGGGCAATGGGAGTCCCTTTCATCTTCTCCGGAAGATCGGACAATGCCATCTGCTCCCGCAGTCCGGCAAAGATGATCAGTGCCAATCCAAATCCCAAAGCGGTGGAGAAGGCATATACCACACCGGTGAGCAGAGCAAATTCTTTCAGGATCACCAGAATCGCTACTCCAAGTATAGCACAGTTGGTAGTGATCAGAGGCAGGAAAACGCCCAGGGCCTGATACAGCGCGGGAGATACTTTTTTCAGAACGATCTCTACCATCTGTACCAGGGCGGCAATCACTAAGATAAAGGTAATCGTCTGTAAGTACCCCAATCCAAAGCTATCCAGGACATATCTCTGCAACAGGAAGGTAACAATGGTAGCAATAGTTAGTACAAAAGCCACAGCAGCACTCATCCCCATGGCTGTATCGATCTTCTTGGATACTCCCAGGAAAGGACAGATCCCCAGGAACTGCGACAACACAATGTTGTTTACAAAGATCGCCGAAATAAATATAATGATATATTCCATATTCTACATTATTTTTTGAGTAATTACGACTTCTTAAGGCTGTTGATCAAAGCGATCAGATAACCCAGAGCAATAAATGCTCCCGGTGCCAATACAAACGCCAGCATACCGTACTCTTCCGGAAAGATGGTCAGAGAAAACAGTTTTCCGGTTCCCAGAAATTCGCGTACACCTCCCAGTAAAGTCAAAGCAAATGTAAATCCCAGTCCCATTCCTACCCCGTCCAGCATGGAAGTAAACGGATTGTTCCTGGCAGCAAACGCTTCCGCGCGCCCCAGCACGATACAGTTTACCACGATCAGAGGGATGAAAAGTCCCAGTGTCTTATACAGATCCGGTACATACGCCTGCATGATCATCTGCAACAAGGTCACAAACGAAGCAATGATCACGATATAGGCAGGGATACGTACCATATCCGGGATTACTTTCTTAATAGAAGAGATTACCAGATTGGAACAAAGAAGTACAAACAGGGTAGCCAGTCCCATTCCCATCCCGTTAATAGCCGAGGAGGTGGTACCCAATGTAGGACACATACCCAGCAACAGTACAAATACGGGATTTTCTTTCAGGATCCCGTTGGTCAATACTTTCAGATTATTCATGGTTCATTCCTCCTGTTTCATTGTTTATTCTCTTTCTGTTCCCCTTCACCGGACGCACCTGCCTTTCCACTGGCCGCAGAAGCCGCGTCGGCCTCTCCGGCCACGTGTCCGGTAGCACCGGAGTCTGCATCGGTAGCCTGCCAGGTAGCACCTGACACGGTATTCACTTCTCCTCCGCTATAGGCAGCATATGCCGCGTTCACCGCACTGAGGAACGCGCGTGAAGTGATGGTAGAAGCCGTGATGGCATCGATATCTCCTCCGTCTTTGGATACGCTCAACGCGCCTTTACCCGGACTCCGCCCGCGAATATTCCGATTGGCTCCCTCTTTGAACCAGGTATCGGCTTTTGAACCCAATCCCGGGGTCTCGGAATGTGCCAGCAGAGAATAATCGTAAATATCACCCTTCGCGTCGAACCCAACCAGCACCTTCAGATCTCCGTTGAATCCCAGTTGAGTGGCCTCAACGGCAGTTCCTACCAGTTGCCCCCCCTTGCGGGCAGGATAGATGATATAATCGATCACTTTTTTCCCGTTCTTCTCCGAGAAGATCGTATCACTCTCCGCTACCGGATTGTTATCAAACTCAGGAACTACACTGCTGAGGGCCTGATTGAGCTGGGCCATCTGGGCCTCGGCAATAGGCCCGGCAGTCAGTTCATTCATATAAGCCAGCAACGCTACGGAGATCACGGTGACCCCGGTAAGCACCAGCAACATATTTATCAAGGACGATTCTAACTTTTTCATTTCTTCTTCGCTACCTCCCCAAAGCGTTTTGGTTTAAAATAGGTATTGATCAACGGAGTGAACGCATTCATGATCAGGATGGCAAAAGACATCCCCTCCGGATAGGCCCCGAACAGGCGGATCACCATCGTGAGCAGACCGATCGCTACCCCGTAGACGATCATTCCCTTCTTGCTCATGGGAGAGGTGACATAGTCGGTTGCCATAAAGATGGCTCCCAGCATCAGTCCCCCAGTGATCAGATGATACACCGGCGATACATATACAGCGGGATCTGCCAGGTGCATGATCCCGGCAAACACAAATACCGTTGCCAGGATAGAGACTGGAATGTGCCAGGTGATGATCTTCTTCCAGAGCATATAGGCCAGTCCGAGCAGCAATGCCACTGCGCTCACCTCTCCCAGCGAACCGGCTTTGCTACCTAAGAACAGTCCCCAGGTACTGAACTGATCCATCGCCTCCACGGGCACTCCGTATTTCAGGCTCTTCATCACAGCCAGCGGAGTAGCCCCGGTAGCCGCGTCTGTATAAGCGGTCAATTGCCCCACTACCGGCCAGGTAGTCATCTGTGCCGGGAACGAGAGCAACAGGAACACACGTCCCGCCAACGCGGGGTTGAACAGGTTGTTCCCTAATCCGCCAAAGGACATTTTAGAGACACCGATGGCGAACAGTGCCCCCAGGATGATGATCCAGACCGGCAGGTTGGAAGGCAGATTGAAAGCCATCAACACCCCTGTAATAGCAGCCGAACCATCCATCAGCGTAGTAGTCTCGCGTTTGAAAAGGAACTTCACAATGGCCCATTCGAAGAAGAGACAAGCAGCCACGGAAACACCTGTCACGATGAGCGCGCCCAGCCCGAAAAAATACAGCGACGCAAGCAGCGCCGGCACCAGGGCGATCAATACCCCGTACATGTTTCTTTGTATGCTGTCTCCGCTGTGTACGTGCGGAGAGAGTGACACGATTAATTTATTTTCCATGTTTCCTTAATTTTTAGCTTGTCGTGCACGGATCATCGCTCCCACCCGGGCCTTACCCAGCCGACAGAAGTCGAGCAACGGCAAAGCGGCCGGACAGGTAAACTGACAAGAGCCACATTCTATACAATCCATGATCCTCTCTGTTTCCATTCGTTCGAATTCGGCGTTGCGGGCAAGTGCCGAAAGCAGATAAGGCTCCAGCCCCATCGGACAGACCCCTACACACTTGGCACAACGGATACACCGTTTGGCCTCCGCGCGTCTGGCTTCTTCCTTCTTCATGATCAGGATCCCCGAACTGCCCTTAGCTGTGGGAATATCTATGCCGGTCAGTGCCTTTCCCATCATCGGTCCGCCGCCGATCACCTTTCCGGTATCTTCCGGCAACCCTCCGCAGGCATCTACCAGCTGCTTCATAGGAGTACCGATACGTGCCATAAAGTTGGACGGTTTCTCTACGGATTTCCCGGTCACCGTGATCACACGTTCGATCAGAGGTTTGTTTTTCTGCACCGCCTGATATACGGCGAAGGCGGTACCTACGTTCTGCACAACAGCCCCTGCGGAGATAGGAAGCGCGCCACTGGCTACCTGACGACCGATCACCGCGTCGATCAGTTGTTTCTCTCCTCCCTGCGGATACTGTACTTTCAAAGGCACTATTTCTACTCCGGCATAACTGGCAGCCACCTTTTTCATCAGTTCGATCGCATCCGGTTTGTTGTTCTCTATACCGATAAAAGCCTTGTTCACTTTCACAGCTTTCATCAGGATGGATACCCCCACTAAGATCTCTTCCGCGTGTTCCAGCATCAACTGATGGTCAGCAGTCAGATAAGGCTCACACTCCACCGCGTTGATGATCACACATTCGGCTTTGAAAGAAGGGGGCGGGGTCAGTTTGACATGTGTCGGAAAGCAGGCTCCTCCCAACCCTACAATACCTGCGTCCGAGATCTTTTTGATGATCTGCTCCGGTGTCAGGTTACACTCTCTCACTAATTTGTCGCTACGGTCTATGCTTTCTTCCCATTCGTCGCCCTCCACATCGATAAAGACCGCCGGCCGGGCATACCCGCTCGCGTCTACGATCGAATCGACCTTCGTAACCTTACCGCTGACGGAAGAGTGAACAGGAGCCGACACAAACCCATTCGGATCGGCGATCCGGGTACCCACCTTCACCAGATCTCCTTTGGCCACGATGGCCTGGGCAGGCGCTCCGATGTGCTGTCCGAGCAGGATCACGGCCTTACCGGGAACAGCAGCCTGGATGATCGGTTGATGTGCCGACAATTTATTTTCATGCGGATGGACTCCGCCGAGTGAAAATGTCTTCAACATACATATTTTGTATTTAGTTGTTTATGATTATTCATTTACGCGTTTGCAGCCGCGGGTGCACTCACCTCTTCTTTCGGCTTGCGGGGAGGGAAATTCACCTCGGCAATGGTATGTTGGGGGCATACTTCCACGCATTTCCGGCACAACTTACACTTATCATAGTCGATATATGCCAGGTTATTGGCTAAGGAGATCGCTTCGAACGGACAGGTTTTCACACACTTGCCACAACCGATACATCCTACCGAACAGGCTTTACGGGTCACCGCACCTTTGTCCTTATTGACACAGGAGACATACACCCTGCGCGACTTTTTACCTTTGGGACGCAATTGATTGATGTTTCTCGGACAAGCCGTCACACAGGCTCCGCACGCCGTACATTTGTCTTCCGTCACCTCCGGCAAACCTGTTTCGGGATTCATGTGAATGGCATCGAAATTACACGCCAGTACACAGTCTCCACATCCCAGACAGCCGTAGCTACAGGCTGTCTCTCCGCCATACAACGCGTGCTCTATGGCACAACTACGCGCTCCGTCGTACAGATTGGTACGCGGGCGGTGGGCACAACTCCCGTTGCACCTCACTACGGCCACCATAGGATCTGCCGTACCAGCCACCAATCCCAGGATAGAAGCCACCTGATCCATCGTACCCTGACCTCCTACCGGACAGAACTTACCATCCAGAGAAGGGGCATTGACACAGGCTTCTGCAAAGCCGCCACAACCGGGATAGCCACATCCACCGCAGTTGGCCTGAGGAAGCGCCTCATTCACCAGAGCGATGCGGGGATCTTCGTACACGGCAAATTTCCGGGAGGCTCCGTACAGCACCAGAGCCAGTATCAGCGCGATGGCACCCAATGAAATGACCGCAATCAGAATCAAATTCATAAGTTAGTTATTTTTTATAGGTTTAATTGTAAATGATAATTTCCGTTTCAGCCGTGTTTTGTTCATCCACAAGAGCAGATAGTAGCCTGTCAGCAATAGCAGTGACCCCAGAGAAGCCAGCAGTTCATCGTTCCATACAGACATAAAAATAAAAAGAGAGACCACAAGTACCAGAAAAGGCCATACGAAAGCAAGCCATACCGCCTTGATACCGACAGACATCTCGCCTGTGATCATCACCTCATCGCCGGTACGATACATACCGGAATGATCCTCTATTTCTATGATTTTCTCTTTACTGTCAGCAGAAGAACAGTGGGCTTTGGCACTGCAACCCGAACAGGCAGACGTCTGTACAATGCGTACCTGTATCTGCGTGCCATCTATGTTTTCCACAATACCTTGATGCTGTATCGTTTTATTCGCCATTTTGCAAAGTGAACATTACAAATCGGGGCAAATTTAAGCATTATTTGTGAACTACGAAGCGTTCAGGTACTTTTTATATGTAAGAAATTGACCTTTTTTACGGATAATTGGAGAATTATTGTTCAACTCCCAAAAAGCGGTACAGGAGCACCCTGAACAAAGTTTAGCCAGAACTTGCTTTTCATTATAAATTGCTGAAATACATAAAATATTTCGTTGCTTTTAACAGAATTAAGAATAAAAGAATAACGATTTGATAATTTCCGGTCTTTCACCGGAAAAACGGCACCCGGAAGCAACATACGGGAAAACAGCAGGCTCTCCTCTGTAGAGTTCCAGGCACACGATCCTGTGAGTAATAATCACCGTGTAAATCCTCCTCTCTAAAAAATTACACCGTATGTATGATCT
Organism: Bacteroides sp.; assembly: GCA_020861095.1. Classification (GTDB taxonomy): domain Bacteria; phylum Bacteroidota; class Bacteroidia; order Bacteroidales; family Bacteroidaceae; genus Bacteroides. Next base: position 1,645 of record JAJBTC010000014.1, on the reverse strand, counting down.
GCACGATTTAAATATACAAAAAAGAGAGAGTCCAGTCCTTTTATTTACAATAGATATGTGTTCCCAAACAAACTGTCTCGACAGTTGATCCTATCAACCTGCCGGGACAACACTCCATTATTCTACATGACCTCAAGCGTACAGCGTAAATGGGTAAATCGTAAATCCTTTCACCATGTGTAATTGAGACCAAAGCTAAGCAACTCCTTCAACTGGAAATAGCTTTTATCCTCTACGCGCGCGATCCCATCATCGTAACGGGCATGTACAAACAGTTTGGTAGAAAGATACCGGTTCAGCACAAAGTTGAACGTATTCTCCCATTCGGCCTCCACCTTCTTATAGTTGGTGAAATAATAGAAACGGGTATCGTAGGTGATGGAAGAGGTGATCTTCCAGGAAAGAGTCGTCTGTAGTTTCGAACCGATATCGTGCAACGTCTTTTTTCCTTCGTCGATACCGTAGTTGGTCACATCAATATTCCCATTGCTCACGTAACGGAGGTTATAGGCCAACGGTGAGATGAAAACAGACAGATTGAATTTTTTCTTATTGAGTTTATAGTCCATACCGACACTGAATATAAAATTTGCCGGAGACATGAAAGAAGATACCAATATGTATTCGTCATCGTCCTTTTTGTAATTTTTGGCAAACTGCGTATTGAACTCCCCGGAGACAGTGTAGTACCAGTTGGAAGCAGCCTGTATACCCAGTTTACTATACAGACGCATCAGGTCCGTATTGATCAGGTAGTTACGTTGTTCGTCCGAAGGCAATGTCTGTAATCCCAGGCGGGCTTCGAAGAGATTTTCCCACTGCACCTTCTTCTTATCGTTGTAATTGGCATATACCTGCAGATTGCCCAGCATACTGTTGGAGCTTTGCCCTCCTTTGTACCAGTTGCTGGAAATATAGCTCTGAGTCATCTGCAAAGAACCATTACCGCCGGTCACCCACCAGTTGGGTTTGTGGATCACCAGTTCGGTCTCCAGTACATCTTCTTCCGGTTTCTCCTCTACCTGTACCAGGTCGAGCAGCGATTTCCGGGGCCTCGTACCTAACTCCAGATCTCTCCGGAACGCCCGTCTGTTGCGTATCTGTCTTTCCGTAGTCACCACACGTTCGGGCTGATTCAGATAGACTGCCATCAATGCCCTGTCTACCACCGGACCCGTCCTTTCCAGCTTCGTGAATTTCGATTTATCAAAAGGCAGGAACGTATCGTTCCATACAGGAACCGTATCTGGCTGCTCAGGCTTCCAGTTCGTTTGAGACACCCGGGCCATCGGTGAATAAAAATAGGCTATGGGCACAAACAACTTGTAATACGAAGCATCCGAAGCAATATACCGCTCCGGTACAGTTGGATCATTCAGATAATCCAGTTCCGCCACATACCTATTATATAAGTAAGAGACTGTGTCTATCCGGCCAGTCACAGGATTGAGTTTCAACATCAGATACTGCTGTAAGGTGGTTGATAGCGTATCTGCTTTTACTCTTGCCGTCACGGAAGATATTCCCTGAGGAAAAGTGACGTGTTGTGCCTGTGTAGCCAAATTAAAAACAATTGCAAATATAAGCGCTAAAATGTAACTGTTTTTCGTTGTCACTTAAATATTTTTAGTACTAAAATAATCCA
>JAJBTC010000150.1 GCA_020861095.1 Bacteroides sp. | reverse complement strand
TATGTATATAAAATAATGAAGTGTTATTTGGATAACTTCCGGGAATGTAACAGTTTGAAATCCTCCGGGTGAAAAAATAGATATAAATATCTGAAATAAAACAGAGGATCTCAATGAGTAACGATTTATTCCGGACACCGGTGCACGTAGTGCGTCTCCGCGCTTTATGTCCAACAAAAACCATTCTGCGTAGTATATACATTTCCATTCGGTATGCTGATATACACGACGTGCGTATTTCCAGGGCGCAGCCATAGTATATATGCAATTCATTATAAACTTCTGTTTACTACATGGAGCAGAGGTATAAAAGAGAATGGGCTATTTGTTAACCCACAAATCTGTCTTTCAATGAGTCGTAAGGAAGGGAAATAAAGAAATCTTTAACTTGAAGTTACCGTAAAGAGCAATCTGTTATTCCAGTTGTGAGTAATCACTAAAGGTTGGTTTGGCTCTCCGACCTGCCTTTATCATTGTAAAAGGAATTAACTATCCCTTTTCAGCTTATATTCCTTCGGCGAGCAGTTCATACTGTCTTTAAACACCTTACTGAAATACTGTGGTGTGGTGAAACCACACATATAAGCCACTTCCGAGATGGTATACTGATCCGTATCCAATAGCTGCAATGCGCGTTTCAGCCGCATACTTTTCACAAAATCCGTAGGGGTCAGGCCCACAATAGCCTTTAGCTTGCGGTAGAATACCGTACGGCTCATACCCATCGCGTCTGCCAGATCGTCGATACGGAACTCCGGGTTCTGCATCTGTTCCTCTACACTGGCGATGACCTTCCGTATAAATTCATCGTCAAAGCTGGTCACCTGTGGAACAGAAGGAGCCAGCTGATCCGGATCTATCCGGTGCGGGGGAGTTTGCGAGGCAGGTAGCTGATTCGTATAGAACTCATACAGCATTCTGCGTTGTTTGAGGATCGACTGGATGCGTGCTTTCAGGTAGACAGAGCTGAAGGGCTTGCTGATGTAGTCATCCGCCCCGTATTCCAATCCCTGTATCCGATCTTCCACCGACGCTTTGGCAGATAGCAGGATCACGGGAATGTGAGACGTATTGTGATTCTCCTTCACCGTTCTCAGGTATTCGATGCCATCCATTTCGGGCATCATGATGTCACTGATCACCACATCCGGGATCTCCCGTTCGGTCAGCCACCAGCCCTGCCTGCCATCACAGGCCTCCAGCACCACATACTCCCGGCGCAGGATATTTCCGAGGAAGCGACGGAGTTCGTCGTTGTCCTCTATGATCAGTACGGTAATCTCTTTCTCTGCGGTTTGCTGCGGAGATACAGACTCGTTGTCTCTCTGCTGAACCTGGTTTCCCGTAACCGACGTATCCTGCGGATTGTCTTTCAGGATAAACTCCACTTCGCTGTCCGATGTGAATGCGCTGTAGTTCCGGGGCAGCCGCACAGAGAAGATACTGCCTTTGCCCACTGAACTTTCTACCGAGATCTCTCCGTGCAGCAACACCAGCAACTCCTTCACCAAAGAAAGGCCGATACCCGTCGAGATCCCCGTATGGAATGTATGGTTAGTCTCAAACCGGGCAAACAGCTTCTGGGTCTGGCTCACGTGGAATCCTTTCCCCTCGTCTCTGACGCTGATCAGCAGGTGCTGCTCCGTAGAAGAGACCGTGAGCCAGATGCGCGGTTGTCCGGAGTATATTTGAAAGCGTTGGACAGCAGGTTGAAGACGATCTTCTCCAGCTTGTCTACATCCGTATACATCCGGAGTTCCGGCGTGGCACACTCCAACCGGAAGTCTATGTGTTTCTGTTGGGCCATCGACCGGAAGTTCTCACAGAGTTGTCGCAACACAGCCACTACATCCGTATGTTCGATGTAGATCTTCATCTTGTTGTTCTGGATCTTGCGGAAATCCAGTATCTGATTGATCAGTCGCAACATACGGTCTGCATTTCGCCTGGCCACCTGCATATTCTCCGTTCCTTCCCCGGAGAGATTTTCATGGAGCAATGTCTCCTCTATCGGGTTCACGATCAGCGTCAGCGGGGTGCGCAGTTCGTGGCTGATATCCGTGAAAAAACGCAGTTTCAGGTGGGTCAGTCTCTGCTCAAAATCCACTTTGTGTCTCAGGTTGGCAATATACAAGACAATATAGGTGATTGCAACCATCAGACCCAGTGCCAGCAACACATACAGCAGGGCCGCCCAGCCTGTCTCGTGAAACCGGGGATGTACGTGGATATACAAAGAAGTTTCGTTGTCTACCCATACACCGTCTCCGTTAGTCGACTTCACCCGCAGTTCGTAATTCCCGGCAGGCAGTCCCGAGAAGGTTGCCGAGCGATGCGTTCCTATGTGCATCCACTGGTCTGTGAGCCCCGTTATCTGATAGGCATATTCGATCCCCTCCGGGTGCGTATAGTCTAATGCCGCGAAGGTGACCATGATGTTCCGTTCGGTGGCGGCCAGTTCTACTTTCTTTCTGTCGCCATGCAAAGGCTCTTTGCGATAGCTGCCATGGAGGTAGATATGAATGTCCGAAAAGACGATAGGAGGTACAAAGTCGCTTTTGTGGATCTCATCAGGGGTGATGCTTAATACACCCTGTACGGTTCCGAATATCAACTCTCCTGTATTACGCAGGATGGGGTTTGCCTCAGAGATCTCCAGGTCGGTTTTCAGCACCTGTCTGTTGTAATCTTCGAACCCTCCTGTTTCCGGATCGAAGGCAGACAGCCCGTTCTCAGAAGCGATCCACAACATCCCGTTCCTGTCTTCGATCACAGACATGGAAAAGTCCTGAGTCAGTCCGCTCATCTTGTTGAAGTGCTCAAACCGGATCTGGTCCGACAGCAGGTGGTTCCTGCCGGTCCGGTTGATACCCCCGCTGAGCGCTGTGATGTAGAGATCTCCTTTCCGGTTCTGGCAGATATTCAGGATATCGTTGTTGCTCAGGCTGGTGAGGGATTCATTGGCCATATGGTGGTAAAACACGATCGTCTCCGGACGGTCAGATCCGGCAGCATAGGAGAGGAGCCCGTCGGTAGTACCGATCAATATGACCCCGTTGTCGCATTCATACAGGCAGCGTACCTTGCCGCATATCTGTATCGGATAGTTGCTCAGCAAATTCCCGGCATGAATAAATTGCATTCCGCCTCCCTGCGGCAGGGCTTCCGCCAGATTGAGCCCACCTCCGTAGGTACCTACCCAGATCCGTCTCTGCGAATCCTGTATCAGGCTATACACAGAAGGGGAAGACAGGCTGTAGGGGTTGGCCGCATCGGGTAGGAACTGAGTGACTTTGTACGAATCCGTAGCCTGAGGTCGCAGCAGGAAAAGCCCGTCCTGCTTGGTACCCAGCCAGATGTTTTTGTCTTCGTCTTCCAGCATACAATACACGAACATGCCGAATTCGGCTTTCGGGTCCCGTACGATCTTTCCGTCGCGGGTGAGGTTGCCCAGCCAGCGGTTCTCTTGGTCGTAGACGCTCACCTGTGTGGGCTGTTTGGCACTGTTGGGTTTCCATCCCACCCAGAAACGTCCCAGGTGATCTTCCATGAACGAACGGGCTTCCGACTTGCCCGGATCGGAGATATAGTCATAGTTCTTTTTCGAAAACGATACGTAATTAAAACCCTTGTCGTTCATATACCACAAATTGCTGTGGGTATCGATCAGGTGTGCGAAGGAGTTGAAAGTAAAGAAAACCTGCTCATCCTTCTCCACCAGATACGCGCGTTGCAGCGTATGGCTTTTCTCCTGGTAGAAACTGTAGTCGCCATCCTTAGGTTTTACCCATACAATCCCGTTCTCATCTTCATGGATAAACTCCTCCGCGATATAGTGGCTGACGATTTCTTCCTCCGAGGTATAGCTGAAGAAAGAAAGCTCTTCTCTGTCGGGGTCCAGGCGCACTACCTTCTTGCCATCGGAGAGAAACCACAGACATCCCCGGCTGTCTTCAAAGAAAGAGGTGAGCACAACGGGCCTTCCTTCTGCATGGGTATCGTAGTGCCGATAGGTCTCCTGGGCCGTGTCGTACAGAACAATGCCACCTTTCCTGGCGATGACTATCTGCTGGCTGCGGGTCTTTTCCAGCAGATGCACCGCAGACAGTTCAGGGGCCGACGGGCAGGGAAGGATGTTGCCATCCGGCTGATACCTGGCAAAGACACCGCTGCGGGTAGCTAAGAAGATACCGTGATCCGTCTCTGTTATATACACAAACGGCATCCGGTTGTGCACCGGCTTGTCTCCGACAATGGTGATCCCCTGGTTGGTCAGCAACCACTCATCGCCATCGGTATCCTGGAATATCTGATACAATTCGTCACCTATCCTGTTCTTCTCTTCGTTCTCGTACAGCGTGACCGACCCCGGGCTGCGGTAGTTGTTCTCATCTATTCTGTACAGCTCGTTCCGGGCACCTCTGGCCCAGGTGATGCCACGTTCCAGTACAAAGAATTCCTGTATCGGACCCGGATGGAGCTGACTGTTGTACAGGAATACATCTTCAAACTTCTCCTGGTATGTATCAAACAGATACAGGGAGTTGCTGTGAGTAAAGCACCAGATATTGTTGAGCGAACTTTTCCGGATAGCAATGATCCTGTGGTTGTTCATCCGTACCGGATCGGAAGGGTAGGTCTTGAAGTTCTGAAAAGCGTAGCCGTCAAAACGCTCCAGGCCGTTCCACGTACTTATCCAGATGTAGCCATTGTCGTCCTGTAAAAGGCTCAATGCCCTGTTTTAAGACAAGCCATTGGTTACCGAGTAGTGCTTGAACTGGAGCAGGCTCTGGCCGGTCAGTGCCAGAGACAAACACAGGAAAGCTGCTAAGAATATGGATCGCATAAGAATGTTCCTTTGTGTGGTTGTATACAAGTAAGGTAAATATAGGCAAAAAACCTGGGTATCAGATCCCGAGAACGGAAATTACACGGTTTTGAACGGAATTTATAACTAAAAAATACCTCTTTTTCACCACAGCATCCGTAAAGAGAATCCGGCAGGGAGTTCTACGCGAAAACAAGGGGTAATTTGGTGTTGGAAAAGGAACAGCCCAAATTCATACCCTGTAATACAATGTGACGGGGTGGAGCAGAGGCTTGCTGACAGGCTGCTTCCTGTGGGTAAATGAGTGTAATAATAAGTCAAAGTAGTACACAAACTGATCCGGATGTTGACACGTATCTGTGCAGCTCTTATATTTGTATGTATCCTTGTGAGTCACGCCTTCGGGGATTTCTTACTAACATCATTTAAAAGATATGTATGAAAAAACTGTTTTACCTTTTTTTAGTCTCTCTTTCGGTGTTTATCTGTTCGTGTAAAGAGAAGGAAAGCGATCATTGGAAAGAGATGGCCGATGTATACCATGCCATTGTGGCTCCTGTCTTTCCCGACAGGGAGTTTATCATCACCGACTATCACACCCCTGAAGATACGCTCTATACCGAAGCCATCCGGAAAGCCATCGAACATTGTGCAGCGGAAGGGGGCGGACGCGTTGTGATACCGCAAGGGGAGTTCCTGACCGGACCCATTCGCCTCAGGTCGCACGTCAATCTGCACCTTGCAGACAGTGCCCGGTTGTTGTTTGTAACCGATCCGAACCTGTTTGACGTGGTTCGTACCCGCATAGAAGGTATCGATTGTTACAACCTGTCTCCGCTCATTTATGCGTATGAAGAGAATCACATAGCCATTACCGGCAACGGAGTGATGGACGGACAGGCTTCGGAAGACAACTGGTTTGGCCGGGCAAAACGTATGCGGCAGACCCTGCCCGATGGTACCCGTATAGATGAAAAAACCAGACTGTATGGGATGAAGGCAGACCAGCTCCCTTTTGAAGAGCGTATATTCCGCGGAGAAATGGGCATCCGTCCGCAGTTTATCAACCTGTACAAGTGTAAAGACATTCTTCTGGAGGGATTCACCCTTCACCGTTCACCCTTCTGGCTGATCCATCCCCTGCTCTGTGAGAATGTCACGGTCAGAGGAGTGAAGATGATCAGCCACGGCAACAACAACGACGGTTGCGATCCGGAATCGTGCAGAAATGTACTGATCGAAGATTGCTATTTCGATACCGGAGACGACTGCATCGCCATCAAGTCCGGACGCGATGAGGACGGACGCTTCTGGAACATTCCCTGCGAAAACATCATTGTCCGCAATTGTGTCATGAAAGACGGACATGCCGGAGTGGCGATCGGCAGTGAAGTCACAGGCGGGTGCTACAACGTATGGGTAGAGAATTGCCGGATGGACAGCCCGCACTTAGACCGGATCATCCGCATCAAATCCAGTGCCGAGCGGGGCGGAGAGGTGAAAAATGTCTATGTGCGTCGTATCGAAGTGGGGGAGTGCAGGCAGTCTATCCTCGGTATGGAACTCAAGTACTGGAAGGTGACCGATGGCCCTTATCCTCCCTATTTTCACAACATCCATCTGGAGCATATCACCAGCAACAAAAGTCAGTATGTGATGCACCTGGATGGTTTCGACAATAAGATCCGGGTACGGGATATCTATATGAAGGATTGTGTATTCAATGGAGTTGCCCATCCCGATATCCATATGATCGTGGGGGTAGAGAATATTCAGTTCGATAATGTGAAGGTGAACGGGAAGAAATATGAAGGGATTTACGATTGACAGATTTACGATGTACGATTTGGAAATGCAGTTGACAATGTGGTTATTCACCTGTAGAGACGCATATTTGCGTCTCCTTATTTGCGTCTCCATACTTGCGTCTCCGCGGTGTACATAGTCTTTTTTTAGACATAAGAACAAAAGAACATATAAGAGTTTTAAGTGATAAGTTTTAAGTTGTGCCTCATCACTCATTACTCATCACTTATAGATAATAGATAGATGTGATCCTACACATTCCATCTTTCTTCTTTTGTTCTTATGTTCTTCTGTCTGATGAGAGAAGCATCCTTCAGAACTCAGAACTTAAAACTTTTTTTGTTTCTTTGCATACCCCAAACAAATAAAACCATGAACAAGCCATTTTTTTCATTGTCTTATGTACATGTATTTCCCTGCATGTCGCAGCACAGAACTATCCGCATCAGAGCGATATACTCTGGGTCACCACTCCCGATCATACCGATTGGATCTATCAGACAGGGGAGAACGCTACGATTGCCGTTACTGTCTATAAATATGGAGTGCTTTTAGACAATCAGGAGATCACCTACAGCATAGGTCAGGATTGCCTGGAACCCGATACGCAGGGATCGGTAACGCTGAAAGAGGGAAAAGCCCATATCGCTATCGGTACCATGGACAAACCCGGTTTTCGCGATTGCCAGCTGAGTCTCCAGGCTCGCGGCCGTACCTATAAGCACCACATCAAAGTCGGGTTCTCACCGGAAGAGATCCTACCCTATACACAGATGCCCGATGATTTCGAAGACTTCTGGAAGCAAGCGCTGGAAGAGCAGGCACGCTGTCCCCTGCTTCCCGAAGTGAAATACGTAGAAGCATACTCTTCCGACCAGGTAGCGTGCTATCTGGTGAAGTTGCCATGTGGCCGTCCCGGACAGTTTGTCTATGGCTACCTCACCAAGCCTCGCGGGGAGGGACGCTACCCGGTAGTGGTATCTCCTCCGGGAGCCGGGATAAAGCCTATGGACCCGCTCAAGACCCTGTTTTACGCGGAAAACAACTGCATCCGTCTGGATATGGAGATCCACGGCATCAACCCCGCTCTGGACGCAGAGACCTACAGAGATATTTCCCGTACCTTCGGAGATCATCATCAGAACGGTTACTTAGCCAATGGCATCACTCACCGCGATACCTACTACATGAAAAGGGTGTATCTGGCTTGTGTACGCGCGGTAGATTATGTCTGTACCCTTCCTGAGTGGGACGGTGTAAATCTGATTGCTCAGGGCGGTAGTCAGGGCGGAGCACTGGCGCTGATCCTTTCCGCGCTGGACAGCCGTATCACTGCCTGCGTAGCTAACCATCCGGCTCTCTCCGATATGGCGGGGTATGCCGAAAAAGGGCGCACCGGTGGGTATCCCCATTTCGGACGCACATACAAAGGAGTGGACTTAACCCCTGAGGTGATCCGGACACTGGCCTATTACGACGTGGTCAATTTTGCCCGTCTTATCACCGTCCCGGTATTCCTGACCTGGGGATTCAACGACAACGTGTGCCCTCCCACCACCAGCTACGCGGTGTATAATGTACTTACCTGTCCCAAAGAGGCACTGATCACCCCCGTGAACGAACACTGGGTGTCTACGGCTACACGGTATGTACAATTGGACTGGATCCAAAGTCAGTTGAAATAAAGCTGTATTTAAGTTGTAAGTTCTAAGTTCTGAGTTTTAAGTTCTGAAGGATGCTTCTCTTATCAGACAGAAGGACAATAAGAGTTTTAAGTGGTAAGTTTTAAGTTCTAAGTTCTGAAGGATACTTCTCTTATCAGACAGAAGAACATAAGAACAAAAGAAGAAAGATGGAATGTGTAGGATCCACATCTATCTATAAGTGATGAGTGATGAGTAATGAGTCACAACTTATAACTTAAAACTTATAACTTACAACTTATTAAGATTTGCGAGAGATAAGGATGTAAAACCCTAAACAAACCATGCCCATGATCGGAAAACTTATTCCCTATGCCTTGTCTCTGCTGTTGACAGCCACGTATGGCTCGTATGCCTGGGGAGGCGAAACCCACTCCATCGTGGTAGATAAGAACGGTACGGGCCACTTTACCACTATACAGGAGGCCATAGACGCGGTTCCGGATTTCCATACCGGAGAGACTGTAGTGATCTTTGTCAAAAAGGGTATCTACCGGGAGAAACTGGTTCTGCCCGAGACCAAACGCCGGATCAGGCTGGCAGGCGAAGAGAGAGACCATACCATTATATCGTATGACGACTATGCTTCCCTCAACAACATGGGTACCTCCAATACCTGCTCCTTCCTGGTTGCGGGAGAGGAGATCACTGTAGAAGATCTGACGGTAGAGAACACGGCCGGACGGGTGGGGCAGGCGGTGGCTTTGCTTACGGACGGAGACCGCATCCTGTTTGTCAACTGCCGTTTTCTCGGAAATCAGGATATGGTGTATACCAGGAAACAGGGCGGACGTGTTTACTTCAGAGACTGCTACATAGAAGGTACCACCGATTTCATTTTCGGGTCGTCCACCGCCTGGTTCGAAGGGTGTACCCTCCATGGCAAACAAGACTCCTACATCACTGCCGCCAGCACTCCGGAGACTTCTCCCTACGGATATATATTCAACCGTTGCCGGGTGACGCTGGCAGAAGGTGTGACTTCCGTATATCTGGGCCGTCCCTGGCGGCCTTATGCCATGACGCTGTTTATGCACTCCGAACTCCCCGCGGGCATCCGCCGGGAAGGGTGGCACAACTGGGGCAAGGAGTCCAACGAGCACACTGCCCGTTATCAGGAATATAAGAATTATGGTCCCGGTGCCGATACCAGCGGTCGGGTCGCCTGGTCTAAGCAGTTGACCGATGAAGAAGCCCGGCAGTACGAGATCCCGCGGGATACCTCTTTTACCCTCTGGCCAACCTCATCGGAGCCACCAACGACAGAGAAGACTACGAACAGATACGTTCCTGTTTCGGAGTCTCTTCCCGGGTACAGGCAGTGATCAATATGGACGGCGTGTCCGATTTCACTGTTGCCGAAAGTGTAGACCGCGCGCGGGAGGCCCGGGAAGCAGGTAAAGAGTTGCCTGTGGATGCCGTATGGCTGGGAGGTACGTACGAAGAGCGCAAAGAGAACTGGGAAGGTGCTTCTCCGCTGTATCAGATCACAGCACACTCCGCACCCGTCTGTTTCATCAACAGTTCCATTCCCCGCTTTCACAACGGACGCGACGAGCAGATGGAAAAACTGACTAAGCTGGGCATCTGGTCCGAAGTACATACCTTAGACGATACTCCGCATCCGTTCTGGTTTTTCCACCCCTGGTTCCGGCCAGCTACGGAGATCATGGTGAATTTTCTGGATAAAATATGGAAAGAAAAGTGAGAGAGAACAAAATTCAATAGCAGATATTTTCCTGTACAAAGCAGCGGTTGTATAAATCGTCATACAACCGCTGATTACAATCCCCTATGGCTGATCGTTATATGATAACTTTATTCAGCTATTATGCGGATCTGAAGGTCCACACTCTCCTGATTCGTATTCACCGCGTACGTAAATGTCCGGTCTGATGCGGTCACATAGCCCATTGCTACATTGTTGATGTAAATCCTGTAGTCGTATTCACTGTGGTTACGCACTATTTTCAATGTTACCGCGGCACCCTGATTAAAGGTTTGCACGGGATCTCCTGTGACCATTATCGTGTTGGCAGCCAGATCAAATACTTCCTTGTTGTTCAGGGAAACCACCAGGTCAGTGAGAATAGGAAGAGAACTCTGAGGATCGATGCTAAGAGTCACCTGGCAAGTGCCGGCATCAGTGGATTCATTTTCCATAAGGTGATTGGAAAGATTACCAGCCTGGGCCGGAATACACACCATGGCAAGGCATGTCAGCAGAATTGTCCATTGTTTTTTCATGGTTTTTAAATTTAAAATGAAATAATATACTGGAAAATTGTCTGATTCCAAACACATACTTTCTGAAAATCGTTTTATTGTGTATGATATATAGATTGTAACTGTGTGTTCTCTGTTTATAAGATTTACATAACAGTTTAGCTAAAATAGGATTTAATTCAGACATATACAACACCTGGTAGTATATGGATGTATGTTTTTAAGAAAATTATATCTATCTTGCGTTGTGATCCCTTACTTGTATGCAGGAAGGTCGTTTGATGATTGTTTTAAAGTGAGTGAGACGCAGAGGATAGAATTACATACAAAAGAGATATGGATGATCCAGGTAGAGTATACTTATTTCCCTGGTACCGGCACCAGGGAAATAAGTATAAAGTATACTCTTAAAACATCGCATCCGGCGAGCTGGTACGGATCAGTTTGTGATTGGTAAACTCCTTCATACCCTCGTGGTGCAATTCTCTTCCATAGCCCGATTTTTTCACACCACCGAACGGCAGATAAGGCACAGAGGTAGTAATGTGATTGATAAAGACCATTCCCGAATCTATATGCCGGGCCACTTCCACGGCCTTCTCTTCGTCGCGGCAGATCACCGTAGCCCCCAATCCATAGCGGGTATCGTTGGCCAGGCGGATCGCATCTTCCACATCCTGCACCGCATATACCGCCAGCACAGGACCGAAGATCTCTTCCGAGTAGGCACGCATACCGGGTTTAATTCCGGTGAGGATGGTGGGCTGCATATATGCCCCTCACCCTCCAGCGGCTTGCCACCACAGACAAGCGTGGCACCTGCCTTCACGGTATCCTCTACCTGCTCCAGAACCTTGTCCCTGGCGCCGACACCCATCAGCGGAGCCAGCTGGCTATCGTCGGCCAAAGGATCACCTACTTTCACTTTTTCATAGATGGCTTTGGCTTTTTCTATAAATTCATCCACAATAGATTCCAATACAATGATGCGTTTGGGAGAGGTACATATCTGTCCGCTGTTGGAGAGGCGACCCATAGCCACCATCTCTACGATGTCGTCTATATCGTACTCATCCAGTATCAGACAAGGATCGCTTCCGCCCAGTTCCAATACGGATTTTCTCGCGTATTTTCCCGCTTGTGAAGCCACACTGGTACCTGCCTCTTCACTGCCTGTGAAAGTCACTCCTTTGATACACTCATTGGCTATCAGCTGAGAAGCTTTGGCACCCGGAACAAAAATATTGGTGAAGATTCCCTGTTCCGCTCCCGCGTCTCTGAATAGCTGTTCGATGGCCAGCGCGCATTGAGGTACGTTGCCGGCATGCTTGAGTACATATGTATTCCCTGCCATGATGGAAGGTGCCGCCGAGCGGATCACCTGATAGAAAGGAAAATTCCAGGGCTGTATGCTGAATACAACTCCCAGGGGAGAATAAGAGATGAAAGCCTTGCCTTGCGGGATGTCGATGGGTTTGTCTTTCAGTATCTCTTTTCCATTCCGGGCATAATAGTCCAGGATGGCTATGCAGACTTCGATCTCTCCTTTGGCCTCTTTGAAAAGCTTGCCCATCTCTACACTACACAGGCGGGCCAGAGCGTCGATCCGGTGTCTCATCAGTCCGGATACCTGCGACAGCAACTTGCCCCGCTCCTCAAAAGAGGTATTTTTCCACGATTGAAAAGCCTTATCGGCTGTTTCGAAGATAGACTGTAATTGCTCATCCGTGGTATAGGGAAACTCTTTTTCTATCCGGTTGGTGGCGGGATTTATTGTTTTCACTGTTTTCTTTTCTTCCTGATTTGCCATACGGTTGTTTTTTATAGTTCATATTAATTTATTGAATACAAACAACTTGTATCCATAGAAAGATTGAAGAATAAGTGGTTTTTGGAGAGAATTAACGATCTGTAAGAGAAGGTTCGGGAGATAAAAAGACATAGATGGGATACCTGCATAAGGTGTATTTTCTGCATACATGATCTTATTTTTTTTATTGTAAAATAAATTATACATTCTGTTTTTGCTGCTTGTAGATATTCCGTCCTCATTTCCGGGAAAAACGGCCGGAAACCGAGCCTGTTTTCCGTTTGCACCTGGCAAACGGGTCATTTGCCAGGTGCAAACACT
>JAJBTC010000001.1 GCA_020861095.1 Bacteroides sp. | reverse complement strand
GAGCAACGATGTTTCAAAAAACAGCGACAAAGACAATCAAATGGAAATAATTCGGAAAAGTGAACAACCAAGAGAGGACACGCTGGACCAGATTCAGAAAGGAACAGGATTTAATGAGAGTTGTGATGATTTCACCTGTAGCCATTTTGAATGTATCAGCTATGGCGGCTGTCATGAGTTTCTATGTCAGCTTTATGAAAACCATGATGACAGTGATCAGGATGACGATGGTGAAGATTGTGATACGCTATGGGTCCGCTGACGCGATTGAAGCATCCTGTTATCCGGACGGAATTTTCCGGCAAAGTTCAGCCTGGATAAACTGGAGAGCATATGTCCGGGATGTTCCGGTAAGGCAACACACTTGATCGTTTCGGCGCAGATAGATTGTAAAGTCTGATGACAACTCACTTTTATAATTTCGATGAAAAGATCTGTAACCACCGGATCTGTATGTCAGATCCGGTGAAATACTTATTTATACTCAAACATTTATTTTATGGAAGACTTGATCTTATCCAGGTATACCCGGTTATTCAGCACCCAGGAAGATAATCAGATAGTCTATCTGGTATATAATTCCCGCACAAACGCCTTTGTAAAACTCAGTAAGCATATATACGACACACTTGATGCCTGTAAGAGCGAGTCCTTTTCCACACTTTCCCCGGAACAGATCAAGACATTAAGAGAGGCCAAAATGCTGGTCGTACCCGGCGAAGACGAAGCCTACGTCAACCAGTGTGAAATGAAAACCCATCTGGATACGTTCTCCCCCACCCATCTGTCCCTGTCACTGGCTCCTACCGCTGCCTGTAATTTCCGCTGTCCGTATTGTTATGAGAGATCCAGGCCCAATATAACCATGGAAGATGCCACGATAGACCATCTGATCCGGTTTATAAACAACCATCAGCGTATCCAGACTCTTCATATCAGCTGGTACGGAGGGGAACCGCTTCTGGGGTTTAAGACCCTGCAAAAGATCGTCAGAAGGATAGAAACGGAATGTACAGCCCGCCTGACTTCCCAGGGGATGGTAACTAACGGTTACTATTTCACGGACGAAGTCATCGACTTCTTCAAAAAGTATACTTTTACAGGTGTTCAGATCACACTGGATGGACCCGAAGAGGAACATAACAAAACCCGCATCCTGCACAACGGAGAAGGCACTTACCAGCGAATTCTCACAAACATCCGGAAAATCTTATCGGAACTACCCAAAACTCAGGTAAGTATCAGGGTAAATATAGGGAAAAACAATCACCATGTCTACCCCCTGTTGTATCGGGAACTGAAAGCCAGCTTATCCGGAAAATTCAACATATATCCCGGATTTATCCGCGTAGATGATGAACAGGAGACAAGACTCATCTGCGACTCTATGGAAGCCAAAGACAGGATCTCTTTTTACAATAACCTGGAAAAAGAAGGCATCCTGCAAGTGGGCTACTTCCCCAGACTCAACAAAAGAAGAACCTGCGTAGCTACTTCCGTGGGTGGATATGTGATCGGTCCGTCGGGAGAATTGTATAAATGCTGGAATGATATGGGACGCCCGGACCGGATAGTGGGCAATATCCGGCACAAAAGGCTTACCAACCCTACCCTTTGCAATCAGTATATGATCGATGGGAGATGGACTTCCGACGCGCGATGCCGTACCTGCTTCTTCCTGCCCATCTGTGACTGCGGTTGTGCCTGGCAACGCCTGCGCAACAAATACCACGAAGGCAACTATGATGTCTGTACCATCTACAAAGAAAAAGGTATAGAATATTTTCTGCAGATGTACTATAAAAAACGGAGAAAAAAGTCGGCCCCACACGAACAGATATACTGAATCTCTTTAAAAATCGTGTATAACAGGGTGGTATCCGGACAGCCTGAACACATGGTTCAACCAGAAAAGAAAAATTTGTACGTAAAGTCCTGCATCGGCGAAGCCATTACAGCTGTCGGTCTCCGATGCAGGACTTCCGGTATAAACCTATATAGTCTCTATATCACTTTATAAAGAACAGGGAAAAACTCAGAACAGGTATCCGAGTCCCACCTGCCAGGTCCTGGTCTTGTATGAATAGTTGCTATATTCAGCCGTCTTACTGAACGGAAGTACAGAGTTGAAACTGAACAGTACATGGTCGATCACCTTCACACCGGCACCGATATTCAGTCCCAGTTGAGGGGATTTTTTTTCGAAGACATGCATATACGTCTTTTTCTTGTTGTCGCTTGCAAAGTCTAAGTAGAGATTAGGTCCGCTGAACACAAAAATATCCACATATTCGTTCACATCGAAGTTGTATTTCAGATTGATCGGGATCTCTATTCCGGTCTGCTTCAGCGTTTTGATCTTGGTGCTCCACTCTCCCCCTCTGACATTGCGCTGGGAGAACAACACGGAAGCATCTACACCCAGACCACCCAACGGAAGTGAAATATCCACTGTGGGACCGATATAATATCCGACCTTTTTTCCGGTTTTATAAGCCTGTGCGTCGTCATCGCTGAAGCTGGGATTAGAGAGATTCCAACCGGCTTTTGCTCCCCACTGAACGCGTTGGGCCTGTACAGTAGCGGTCAGACAAGTAACTACGAACAATATTCCAATGATTTTCTTCATTTGTGTTTCATTTTAAATAGTAATCAAACTTATTTTTCTTTCTGAAAGTAACCATCTATGCCAGGAGGTGCATCACACTTCTCCTGTTTGTTACATACAAAACCATAGCAGAGACAAAGATAAAGTCGGATAAATAATGGGACAAATTTTATCTACGAACACCCCGATTTGTTCTATGAAAACGGAATTTTAGATAATTTTCCGGAAAAACAGCAACCGCAAACCCTGTGAAAAAGATAAGTTTGCGCCGGATAGAGTCTGTTATGTGTTAAAATCTCATCAACCTTTCCGGAATAGCATCAGAATATCTACTTTTACCCTCGTAACTTACTATACATAAATCCATTCACACAAAACATTTCATGTATGAAACGATTCACGTTCAACGCCCTGTTGTGGCTACCCTTATTCGGATTCCTGATGGCTTGTACTGAAAAAGACCGGAGGGTCTCTTACGAATGCACACTGAACGTATCGGGCACAGAGGCAGCGGAGACTGCCCTGCGAAAACTCGCACAACAGATCAATCGCATTGCAGGGTGTGACTTCGTAGAGATGAATACCGATACTCCCAACGAAGACTACCGCTACCACCGACGGAAAGATTTCCGGTCACCTATCTATCTAAGAGCCTGTCAGGATTTTGCCCGTTTCTTGGGTCAGTCTTATTTTTAGTCAAATCTTTCTGTTTCCGATGCGATAACCAACGGTCAGCGAAGTGAATCACAGACCATGTAGAGAAGCAAAGAGATTTACGATTTGACGAACCAACGGTCGACGAAGTCAACAAACGGTCAGCGAAGGGATTTACGAGTACGATTGAAATTACAGAAAGAATATGTTTGCATCTCCCTATTTTTATCTGAAAGAAAACAGGAAAAGAGGGTAACCAGGCGGTCAGCGAAACTAAAAAGAAAGCAGAAGAAAGAGCGAAGAATAGAAAAATTCATGATTCGTGGAATCGAAGATCGACGAAGTCAACATCCTGACAGTCTCTAAGAGCCTATATCGGAGATCCGGAACTGACGGTGATGCTCACATTTACCCATGTTTATATGATCAATGGATAGGAACTTCCCGGAATTTCGACATATAATCTTTTTTAAACCGTCAAATGCAGGCAAATAACCGCCATTTGTCGATTTGATTTCCTGATATTCTCCCCTGGCGTTATCTTTGTGTTATGCAAAACGGCAACACTGCGTATCAGGAATACGAAAGAAGAAACGGATTCTCTCCGGAAGAGAGATACCAGACTGTCTCCCCAGAAGCGACAGACATCTCAGTGTCTGCCACGACTCGCCGGAATCTTCTCTTCCGCCGCTTCATGGAGTTGCTGCAAACACATGCCATCGAACGGAAACCGATGACGTTCTATGCCGATAAGTTATGCCTGTCGCCCGACCATTTTGCCAGAACGATCAAAAAAAGCAGCGGACGTACAGTAACCCAATGGATCCATGACAGTGTACTTTCCCTGGCAAAAACCTACATGCGCGATCCCCGTCTCAACATACAACAGATAGCCGATTACCTGCGTTTCTCCGATCAATCGGCGTTCGGAAAGTTTTTCCGTAAACACACCGGACAATCCCCTTCAGCATACAGAAAAAGCCTGAAGACATCCTGAAAGTACTTATGACGCCGGGCAGGTAATTCGTAGTTCTTGCTGAAATGATCCGTCAGGACTATGGGTGAAATGTGGACCAACGATGAGTGAAGGGAACCAATGACCAGCGAAGGGAACCAACAATTAGCGAAGGGAGCCAACGATCAGCGAAGCTAATAATTCCGGTAAATCGAAAGCAAATCATAGGAGTAAGTTTATAATTTCCCATCTCTTAAAAGCCCGGAGGGCTTTAATGTGAATGCCCCCCAGTGAAGCGTAAGCGACCGGAGGTACAAAAGCTCTCTTCTCAGTCAACCCCGAAGTGGGTTGAATTATAAAAACCGCTCATCCACTTTCACACCCATCTCCGCAAAAACCCGGATCATTTCTTCCTGAAATGTTTCTCTCTTATGATGCTCCTGCTGATTTTTCACATACTCAATCACCCTATCTTTTTCGTTGTACGAATAAGTCAATGCGCAATATCCTTCTGCCCATCCCTCAAAAAGAGGAAAAAATCCTGATTGGTTCATCCATAGAGAAGAAGCAACTTTAATGTTCTTTACATAATCTGCTAATGCCAGGGTAGGATGAAGGTCTGAGACCAGATGTATATGATCCGGCATTCCATTAATGCGATAGAGAGTACCCTTTTTATTTTTGATCACACCCCAGATATACTTATACAAATCCTGGGAATGTACTTGTGTGATGGCAGGAATACTATTTTTAGTGCGCAGCACAATG
The DNA here is from genome assembly GCA_020861095.1 of Bacteroides sp. GTDB lineage: Bacteria > Bacteroidota > Bacteroidia > Bacteroidales > Bacteroidaceae > Bacteroides. The sequence goes on along the minus strand of JAJBTC010000001.1, from coordinate 8,099 downwards.
TGATAAAGAATTTGAGTGTAGGACATAGTAGTAGGTTTTTATTAAAAATCAAATATAGGAAATAGGAATGAATTTGTTGAGAATCGTACTGATTTAATTCAACCCGCTTCGGGGTTGACTCAAAAGAGAGAGTTTACCACCCCAGTCGCTTAACGCTTCACTGGGGGTTATTCACATTAAAGCCCTTCGGGCTTTTAAGAGGGGAACGATGGTAGTTCACAATTTACAATGTATAGACGCTTTGTTATTTAAGGAAAGAGAGTAGTACACAATTTACAATGTGTAGACGATTTGTTATTTAAGGAAAGATAGTAGTACAACAATGTGAGATGTGTAGATGCTTACTGATTCAGAGAACCTTAGTATTAAACCATTTACGATGTGTAGACGCTTTGTTATTTACAAACCATTGATTTAAGATTTATTTTTCCCAACTCCACTGTGAAGCCCGAGGGAGAAATGGGAAGAGACTGACCGAAAAATTACAAACATACCCTATTCTGAACAATCAAATAAAGTATCATAATTCTGAACAATCAAATAAAGTGTCATAACCAAGGAACCAATCAGTATATCGTAAATCAGTACCTTCTTTGCTCATTCTCCATACAGCATCATCTGCAAATCACGCGTAGCCTCCAGCACGCATTTTCCGTAACAGAATCCCCACACAAAGAGCCAGTAGAGGAGCGTAACGAAAAAGCAGGCCCATCCGTTACTCCTTCCCGGAGCACTAAGCTTGTACAGGGCTATGATAGCCAATATGCTCACGACACATGTGACCAATATACACGAAGCCGTGATAAAGAAATCATTGAACCCGATATCAAAGCGAGGGATCAGTGAAATATAGTACCTACAGGTGGCACACGCTACCAGAGGCGCACCCACCAGGAGAAACATTCGTCCGATTTTCGATTCCATATACTGTTTCGTAAAAAGAAGGATAAATTCTTACCAACAAAGTTGCGTCAATTGTATACCTGATAGAATGTACAGATCCCTGTAAGGAAATCCACAATAGCACGGAAATATACATGGTGATACCCTAAGTTGCGAATTGGCTCCTATCTTATATAAAGAGAGCGAAAGCCAAACGCACAGTAGAGTTTACTCTGGCTATGCTGTAGCACATACGATCTTAGATAAAGAGAGCGAAATCCGAACCGCAGAGCAAAGTCTACTTCAGCTATAATCAGGCACATTGTGACTTCTGCAAAGATAAACGAATCAGGAAGAAATCCACCATGTACCTCCGTTTTTTTAACAGATAGAAAAGAAAAAAACAGATCCTTCCATACACATTCCATAGAAAAATACCGCCCGCGGCTCCATCCTTTCCACAGTTTCAACCCTCTTGTCGCAGAATTGTTGTAATTTTGCGTTCCGAAGGGATGCAGGCCGGGAAAACGAAAGATCCGTTCTCCTTCGCTCCGCACCCGTGATACTACGCTATATGAACAAAGAAAACCTCACTCCGGCGGAGCTGTCTGCCGAACTGATCGTCCTGGGCACAGGCAATGCCCTGGCTACCCGTTGCTACAACACCTGCTTCGTCCTGCGACAGGGAAATGACTACCTGCTCACCGATGCCGGAGGCGGCAATGGCATCATGCTGCAACTGCAGCGGGCAGGGATCTCCTACACCGATATCAGACAGATGTTTGTGACCCATGGCCATACCGATCATGTGCTGGGCGTGGTCTGGATCGTGCGCCGCATAGCCATGCTGATGAACAGCGAAGCCTACGCCGGAGACTTTACTATCTACTGCCACGACGAGCTGGTAGAGACCATCCGCACCTTTTGCCGCCTGACACTGCCCGGCAAGCTGATGTGCTTCATGGACCGGCGCATCCTCCTGCGGGAGGTTAAGGACGGACAACGACTACCTGTAGCGGGCATGGATCTGGAATTTTTCGACATCGGTTCTACCAAAAAGAAACAGTTCGGTTTCCACGCCACCCTGGCCGACGGACAACGCCTGGTATGCCTGGGCGACGAACCCTGCACGGAGGCAGGAAAGAAATACGCGCAAGGGGCCGACTGGCTGCTCTCGGAAGCCTTCTGCCTCTTCGAAGAGCGGGAAGAATTTCACCCCTACGAAAAGCACCACAGCACAGCCATAGATGCCGGACTGGTGGCGGAAGAACTAAAAGTAAAAAATCTCGTCCTCTATCACACAGAAGATAACCGCCTCGACCAACGCAAGGAGCGCTACAGCCGGGAAGCCCGGCAAACCTTCTCCGGTACCGTATGTGTGCCCGATGATCTCGAAAGAATACAGTTATAAATTTACGATGATTCCCTGCGGTCATGCCGACCCTTATTTGATCATTAACACCAGAGAACGTTGGACAATTGAGAGGACAACACCTACTTGTAGAGAGTCAAGGAGATTTACGATTTACCGATTTACGAACCAACGGTCGACGAAGTCAACCAACTGTCAGCGAAGCTAATTACGATGTACGATTGAAAGTACAGAAAGAATATGTTTGTAAATCCCTATGTGTAATATTTTATATGCAGCCATACGAGACACACGGTGTGCGTCTCAGCACACCAAAGGGAAATAATATGAACCATGTGGAATACACTTTTTGTTGGACGTGAATCGCGGAGACGCAAATATGCGTCTCTACAGGTATAGGATACCATGTATTTTCAATCGTACATCGTAAATCGTCAAATCGTAAATAGCGAAGCGTCTTCATTTTCCCAGAAAATCCAGATACCGCCCCACCGCCTTCCTGATCTCCGCGGCTTTCGGCTTCGGCTCGCCCGCGAACAACGTATGTGTGATCTGTATCTCCTTGCCTTTCTTCTCTCTCTTCCAGTTTCCTACAATACGTCCCTGATACAGCATCACCGGATAGAAGATCCCATAGGAATTGTATGCCTGTCGCTGATGTTTCAGGTCCAGCACCGCTGTGCGGTCTTTGTAACTGATCAGATACTCATCGTACGAAGGCATCAGATGCACCGGATCATCCTCTGTCTTCACCTCCCGGCACCACTCATGCACATACAGTTCCTGGGGTGCGAACCGATCTGTCACCAACCGGTCGGAGATGAGTGCGATGGCCTCACGTGCCTCTGTCAGATTAAGCCCCGACCACCACGAAAAATCCTGTAGGGTAGCAGGCGAATGACTGCGGAAGTAGCGCTCTGCCAACCGGGCCAGCGCCTCTTCCCTGCTCACGGCAGGCTGTGCTGGCACACGCTCGTCAAACAGCGCGTAGGTCACCTTATTGCCCCGGTCCGGACCGCTGCAGATCAGCGCGTCCGTCTCCGCGCGAAAGAGAAACATATTGATGTGGGAACTGTCTGCCAGTACCCCGGCCTCTGTCAATTTTACAACGATCTCCGCTTTCGTCAGGGAAAGACCTCCCTCCAGCATCTTCTGCAACAGATCGTTGCCACGCAGAAAAGACTTTTCATTGATTCCCAGTCCCCTGCCATACGACTCATTGGCCTTCCGGAGACGCAGGGCAGTGAGCGGCAACATCCATCGGATATCCTCCGCCGACACTAAGTGCCAGGTCGGACGCATGATGTGAGTACGGATGATCTCTCCTTTCCGCAAAGCCTCCTGCACAACGGAAAGCGAAGGCTGCCGCAGACGCAGCCCCACTGCCCATTGCGACATTACATAATCCTGTCCCTGTATGGCTCCCATCCAGGAAACCAGTTCTCCGGGAGTATCGAAACGCGGAGCCACCAGCTGCTGGCTCCCCATGCGCAGACGTTTGATCATAAGGGTGTGTATAGGTGTATAGATTCGTATTTCATCAGACAGACAAAGATAAGACGATCGGACAAAAAAACAAGGGATTTACGATGTATTCCCTTCGGTCATCACTTCTTATCTGATTATTCATATCAAGGAACGTGGACGATTTATTCATTTACGATTTGGAAATGCAAAGACCTGCACATATATCTGGTTACATACACCTGTAGAGACGCACGGCGTGCGTCTCCGCGATGCATTCCCAACAGAATGACGTATCTGACTGTAATTATCTATCTGACTATATAGGGATTTCCTGTTTTATATTTCATACCTCCAATCCAATGCTCTTAAATTGTAAATTTTTCCTATTTAATTAATGATCCCATTGTTTCTCATCTATATAACCCATAGATGGATATACGACACACCTGAAACATATCTATACCTGAGCAAACACCTATTTGTATTGGATTTGTACCGCGGAGATGCACGGGGTTCACTGATGTGCGGAATAAATCGTTACCATTTGAAATAGTATAATATAATATGATATATTATATTTCACTTATGTATATCCGGTTTTTACTCAGAGGATTTTCAAAGGGTTGCATTTCCCCTATACGATCCAAATACCATTCATTCCCTCTGAAAGCCTGCAGTGGCTTTACTGTGCATAATCTTCTCTGAAAGCCTGAAGTGGCTTTACGGTACATAACTCTCTCTGAAAGCCTGAAGGGCTTTACTGTGCATAACCCCCAGTGAAGCGTAGCATAGCGGAGCGACTGGGGGTAGTGATCGACCTTTTATCTCCAACCCCGAAGTGGGTTGAATGAGTTTCTAAGGTATAAAATGATGTAACATCCCATTCATACTACATATAATAGAGTTTTTCTCTATTCAACCCACTTTGGGGTTGACTGTAGATGCCTCAGATATACCCCCAGTCGCTTCGTTACGGGCAAAGCCCTTACTGCGCTTCACTGGGGGTTATGCACATTAAAGCCCTTCGGGCTTTTAGAGAAAATCCAAGTAAGTCCGAGGAAATCAGAGTAAGTCAGAGAAAGTTAGAGAAAGTTAGAGAAAATCAAAGTAAGTCCGAGTAAGGCGGAGAAAATCAGAGAAAATCGTAGTCAATGAGTCTCCTATGGATAGTTGTGGAAATCTTAACTTATTTTTCCGGACACCAATGTACCCCGTGCATCTCTACATGTAGATGTAACCGATGATTAGGTATATGTAACATTCCCAGCCTGTTGACAACTTCTACTTTAGCCTGCTACGGTGCATATGACACCAATCTGCTACTGTGGTCTATGCCACACTGATCCTGCATTCTATTTCAGCCTGCTCTTTTTGTTTCCCGAAGGGGATAGATCCATAGCCCGGGGTTGTCTTTGGAAAGCGTAACGCCAGTGAAGCGATACAAAGCTACCCCGGGTAAAGAGTTCTACAGGGTTCAACCTTGCAAAGGTTGCCTATCACAGACTTTGCAACCTGATAGTCTGCAACCTTTTGACTTTGTCGACCGTTGGTTCAAGGTTGTTTCTGGTGTACGCTTCGCACCCCAGTGTACGCTTCCCTGTGACTTCACTATCGTTTCGCCACAGCTCGCTTTACCACTGGGCTATGGATTTATCCCCTTCGGCAAACACAGAGATGGCCAACCGTGATACAACGAGCTACTGATCTATCCCCTTCGGGGAACAGAGAGGGCCGACCGTGATATAACAAGCTACTGCGCTATCCCCTTCGCCAAACACAAGAGACAGGTTATGGGAACAGAATGTAGATATCCAGTCTGTAAAAAGGAAATAATCTCTTAGCCTGACGGCTCTGCCTTTCACACTCAGATTTCAATTGTAGATTGTCCATATTCTCTGGGGTTAATAATTAAAAAATAGCCCTGACAGAGAAAGTAGCCCTATATACACATCTGCATTTTAAATCGTAAATCGTCCATTCGTAAATAGCCCGGCGCGAGCGCCGGGCGTCAAGGTTCTCCCAGATACAACACCATCAGTCTCACCTGCTCCGGTGTCAGCAACCGACAGTGCGGAGTATAACCCGTTTGGGCCAGTTGCTCCGTAAGCACCTGGTGGCACGAGATCCATTTGTTGAAGGTACGCAACGCCATCCGGGGCGATCTCTCTGGCAGGTAGAGCCGGGCCAGTACTAGTTTAGGAAGTGCCCCGGCAGTCCTTCCATCCACTCCGAAGCGAAACACAGATTCATTCATAAGTAAGCATTTATAGTTAATTGTATATATACTACTCCATTTGCCTGTAGAGACAAAAAGAGATTTACGATTGGACGATTGACGATGTACGATTGAAAATACATTTTGTAAATCTCTATACATTACATGTTAGATGCAAACATACGAGACGCAAAGAGATTTACGATTACTTCCTTCGTTCATGATCCAAGAATGGGTCATGAACGCTAAGGAACGTTGGACGATTTACGATGTACGATTGAAAATACATGGTATCATATACCTGTAGAGACGCATAGTTGCGTCTCCGCGATTCACGTCCAACAAAAAGTGTATTCCACATGGTTCATATTATTTCCCTTCGGTGTACTGAGACGCACACCGTGCGTCTCGTATGGCTGCATATAAAATGGTACACATAAGGTATTTACAAACATATTCTTTCTGTAATTTCAATCGTAAATCCCTTTGCTGACCGTTGGTTGACTGCGTCGACCGTTGGTTCGTACATTGTTAAATCGTAAATCTCTTTGCGTCTTTACAGAGCACCGGAGTAGTATCATCGAATGAATTATGAACATCCACTTAGACATTTATTTCCCAATTATCGGATTCGTGCTATGCACAAGCTCCGGCCGGACAAACAAGGACTCCGCGGAAAATTTCCCGCCAACCCCCTTTGCGACAGATCCCGACAGACAGGAAACCGAACAGACTGCCCCGGTGGAAGACCAGCCGATACCGACCCATTCTCTGCCCTGTGCCGATGATCAGGACATACGTTTCCTCTCATTGGAGAGGATTTTCAGGATATACTGCCCCGGCCGGGCAATCTGCCGGAAACGGGACGACGACCGGTTCTGTGCCTCCGGCCAGTTGTTGACAGAGATGATGCTCCACACCGGTGTATGCTTACGCCCATAATCGCCCAGCCGCAGGATAGCCATCAGCTCCTCGTCAGCCGTCACCCGAAGGGCACGGAGCCGCTCGATCAGCCCCATCAGGTTGTGCGTCTGCGTATTCCAGGCATAGACAGGGATCTCCGCCGGATACCCGTCAGGAAGAGACAAGAGCTCTCCCTCCTTCCCCGTCTCTCCTCTCCCCTCCCGGCCGGGAGGGGACCATGGGGAGGGATCTGATCTGTTTTTCTTTCTTCTGCTTTTCTTTGTGGCATTCTTTCCCGTTTGCAGGGGGTTATTTCCTGTTTCAAGGGGGTTTCTTCCCGGATTTGGGTAGTTATTTCCTGAAAATGGTCAGAAACTCCCTTGTCCGACTCCCGGTTTTCCGAAGGCCGACCCCCTGTGGTATCTCCCGGCAACGTGTCAGTGGACGAATGGCTACTATCCGCATGGGAACAGTCGGTTTTCCGAGCTTTATCCTCTTTCCGGTCCCGGCTTTTTCCTTTGGCATCCTCCTTTTCAACAGTCTCCTCAGTAGTCAGCAGCAGATGACGTTCATCAATCCGGTGTCTGCGCTTACACTCCTTGCGCACCATCTCGTAGCGACGCTGGATACCCGCCGAGGTAAGAATACCGTATGACTCATACAGCGCACGGTGAAACAGCTCTACCTCCAGACAATACTCCACCAGCTGCTGCAACTCTGTTTCGCCGCAACAGATCTCTTCACTCAGGTCGTAACACGCATCCTGCGTCCATTCCATATAATAGCCTTTCTCTTTGTAGATAAAACGCCACAAAGCGGGTACGGCCGCGTGAGCCAACAGTCCGAAACGGCGACTGACGCGACGAAACTTACGATCATTGGTGAAATCCATATCAAGCGGATAATAATAGATACCGGGTAAAGGAGGTCTGGACATGATGATATTTACAATTTAACGATTGACGATGTACGATTTATTCCTTCGGTCATAACCATTATCTGATCAGTAACACGAAGGACCGTTGGACGAACCAACGGTCAGTGAAGCTAATTACAATCTATAATTGAAAATACAAGGTATTTACCATGTATTCCTTCGGTTATAATCACTATCTGATCAGTAAGGCTAAAGACCATTAAAATACAAGTATATATAAGCAAAAAGAAGCAGGATGCATTTTTACTAATATGTTTTATGGGCCTGTGTTCTGCGGCTTCTGGCAGGGATTCTGTTTTTTATACAAAATGTAATATGCTGAT
>JAJBTC010000064.1 GCA_020861095.1 Bacteroides sp. | reverse complement strand
GTATTACCGGTGGTATCGGCAGCGGCAAGAGTGTAGTGTGCCGGTTGTTGGAGGTAAGAGGTATTCCGGTATATGACTCGGATACAGCTGCCAAAGAATTGATGCGGACCGATCCGGAGATCCGTAGGGGACTGATCTCGCTGTTAGGAGAGGAGGTATATAAAGGGGGGCAACTCAATAAACCTTTGCTGTCTTCTTTTCTGTTCAGCGATCCGGAGCATGCGGCAATGATCAATCATCTGGTCCACCCTGTGGTCCGGACCGACTTTCGCCGTTGGGCAGAGGCCCGTCGGAACTGTTTTTTTATAGCGATGGAATCTGCTATCCTTATTGAGTCGGGCTTTACCACAGAGGTAGATAAGGTGGTGGATGTATATGCGCCTCTTCCCCTTCGTCTGAAACGTGTGATGCAACGCGACGGTTCTACAGAAGAACACGTAATGCAGCGTATCCATAGTCAGATGGATGATGAACAAAAGAAGAAGATCGCGGATGTCATTCTCCGGAATGATGAAGAAAGATCACTCATGGTTCAGGTAGAACATATGCTTCGGGAGTTTTCGCGATAGGGGAGTACTAATAATTGTTTAAAATCTTTCTTTTTCGTGAGAGTTCAGTTGTAGATTTCGACTATGAATGTTACATTTGCCGCACAAACTTAGAAATAAAAATTGAAATACGTATGTTAAAGACTATCTTGTCGATTTCCGGGAAACCGGGATTATATAAACTAATCTCCCGTGGTAAAAATATGTTGATCGTTGAGTCGGTGACAGACAAAAAACGTTTTCCGGCTTATGGAAGTGAAAAGATCATTTCGTTGGGTGATATTGCTATTTACACACAGGAAGATGAAGTTCCTCTGCGTCAGGTATTGATCGCCATTCGTGATAAAGAAAATGGTGCCGCGATAGAAATGGATATAAAAAAGCTTCTGCTGATCAGTTGCGTAATTACATGGAAGAGGTTTTGCCGGAATATGATCAGGAGAGGGTATATGTAAGTGATATTAAAAAATTGCTTACATGGTACAATCTGTTAATTAACAATGGGATCACCGAATTTGAAGAAAAGGAAGAAACAGCAACTGAAGAATAAGGTTATCTTGTTCTTCCACGGAAGAAATACAAAGGGCTCTGCCAGTGCTGGCAGGGCCCTTTGCTTTGACAGGGGCTGTTGTAATCCTGAATTTGTAAGAAATTGTTTTGTAACTTTTTTAGAATAATAATTGACTTTTTTTGGGAGTTTTCGGCCTTTTGGCTATCTTTGTCTCCATAACACGGGGCATTAAAGAGTTGGTGCTAAAGAGATAGAAATGTTTATAAGTAGATTATGCGTTTTTCTACTATTCCGTACCTGAGATCTGGACAATTTCACTATTCGGGAATAATAGGCAATGTATACTCATACTTTCAATGCAATACAATTATATGGCAAGTGAAGTGTGGGTTGTTGTGTATTATTTGAATAGTGGCAGTCCAGGGCCTTAGGTACGATAATGACAACATTCCCACGCTTTTTTTTGTGTCAATATAATTAAACGCGGACAAACATGGATGAGCAAATTAGAACTAACGAAAATGTTCGGCTTGTGTTGGATCAGAATACAGGTGAACTTTGCATTGATAATGTAGAATACTATTCTTGGGTATATCTATATGACTCTAAAGGTGTGCTACAAGCCTATACGGAGTATGCTACGGAAGAGCCATTTTCCTACTGTTTATCTGCGCCTGGAATGTATATATTAGTAATAAATAATCCTCAATCCGGTTATGTAGTCAGACAAATTTATTATTGATTTCTATTGATTCATACCTGTTCTACAACTGATATAATTTCCTTTTTTCTACATGCGGATTAACCTTTTGTTATAAAATAAAGAATCTCAAAAGCCTCATTATTCTTAAAATCTGTAACCTTATCAAAGAACGCACAGGCTTTTGAGGCAGTCTTTCCCGATTAGTTAATGTCTTTTCGGTCTTGTTCTTTATTCATTGTGAAACGTTAGTCCGTACTCATTTGCTTCTACCTGTATCGGTTTGCTGCGATCTATTTCCTGACTGAGTAATTTTTTAGACAAATCGTTCAGCAAATAACGTTGTATAGCTCTTTTCACAGGGCGGGCTCCGAATTCCGGATCATATCCTGCCTGTGAAAGGAAATGGATCGCTTTCTCAGAAAGGTGTAGCTCTACGCCGTTGTTCTGTAACATCTGCCTCACACCTTTGATCTGTAAGAGAACGATTTGTTCGATTTCCTGTTCTGTCAACGGAAGGAACATAATTGTCTCATCAATACGGTTGAGGAATTCGGGGCGGATGGTTTTGCGAAGCATAGTCATTACCTCATTTTTAGTCTCTTCAATGATACTCTCTTTGTTGCTGTCATTGATCTTCTCCATCTGTCCCTGGATATAAGCGCTTCCCAGGTTAGATGTCATGATGATGATGGTATTCTTGAAGTTCACTAAGCGACCTTTGTTATCTGTTAGTCTGCCGTCATCAAGAACCTGTAACAAAATATTGAATACATCCGGGTGAGCTTTTTCTATTTCATCAAAGAGCACCACTGAATAAGGCTTGCGACGGATAGACTCGGTTAATTGTCCTCCTTCATCATATCCGACATACCCCGGAGGAGCCCCGACCAGACGAGAAACACTATGCTTCTCCTGATATTCACTCATATCGATCCGGGTCATCATGGATTCGTCATCAAACAGGAACTCTGCAAGCGCTTTGGCCAACTCGGTTTTACCCACGCCCGTTGTACCGAGGAAGATGAAGGAACCGATCGGACGTTTCGGGTCCTGCAATCCGGCACGGCTGCGACGCACTGCGTCAGATACGGCCCGGATTGCTTCATCCTGTCCGATCACCCGCTTGTGAAGTTCCTCTTCCAGATGCAGCAGTTTCTCTTTTTCACTTTGCAGCATCTTACTTACAGGAATTCCAGTCCATCGGGATACCACATCGGCTATATCTTCCGAATCCACCTCTTCTTTGATCATAGCACTATCTCCCTGCATTGCATACAACTTCTCCTGGGTCTGATCTATCTCTTTCTGAAGTTCCTGCAGCTTACCGTAACGGATCTCTGCCACTCTGCCATAGTCGCCTTCACGCTCTGCCTTGTCGGCTTCGAATTTCAGGTTCTCAATCTCCACCTTATTTTGCTGGATGATGTCTACCAGACTTTTTTCGTTCTGCCATTTCGCTTTATACGAATTTTCCTGCTCTTTCAGCTCGGCAAGTTCCTTGTTCAGAAACTCTAACTTTGCCTGATCTTTCTCCCTTTTGATGGCTTCCCGTTCAATTTCCAGTTGCTTGATCTTGCGGCTGATCTCGTCTAAAGCTTGCGGCACGGAATCCACTTCCATACGCAGTTTGGACGCAGCCTCATCCATCAGGTCAATGGCTTTATCCGGTAGGAAACGCTCTGTAATGTAGCGATTGCTCAGCTCCACAGCCGCGATAATAGCATCGTCTTTGATCCTTACGTGGTGGTGGTTCTCATACCGTTCTTTCAGTCCGCGCAGGATAGAGATTGTACTCAGTATATCCGGCTCGTTGACAGGTACGATCTGGAAACGTCGCTCAAGAGCTTTGTCTTTCTCAAAATATTTCTGATATTCATCTAATGTAGTAGCACCGATAGAGCGTAATTCACCCCGGGCCAGTGCCGGTTTAAGGATATTAGCAGCATCCATCGCTCCTTCTCCTTTGCCGGCTCCTACCAGTGTATGGATCTCATCAATGAACAGGATGATGTTTCCCTCTGATTTGATCACTTCATTGATCACGGCTTTGAGACGCTCTTCAAATTCCCCTTTGTATTTGGCACCCGCTACCAGTGCTCCCATATCCAGTGAATATACCTGTTTGTTTTTCAGGTTCTCCGGTACATCTCCGCGCAGTATACGGTGGGCAAGGCCCTCTACGATCGCGGTTTTCCCGGTTCCGGGTTCTCCGATCAGGATCGGATTGTTTTTTGTACGTCGGCTCAGGATCTGCAACACACGGCGTATTTCATCGTCGCGACCGATCACCGGGTCCAGTTTGCCACTCCGGGCTGCTTCATTCAGATTGATCGCATACTTTTCCAGGGATTGATAAGTCTCTTCGCTGGATTGTGAAGTGACCTTTTCACCTTTGCGCAGTTCGTTGATGGCAATGCGCAGTTCTTTTTCGGACATCCCTGCGTCTTTCAGTATGGTAGCAGTTGTACTTTTTACGGTAAGCAGAGCCAGTAACAGATGTTCCAGAGAGACAAACTCATCTCCCATTTCTTTAGAAAAATGAGTCGCTTTTTGCAACACCTCATTGGTTTCCCGACTAAGATAGGGTTCGCCTCCGGACACTTTGGGAAGCGAATCTATCTGTCTGTCGAGGATCTGGGAAACCTGTTGAGCGTTCATTCCCAGTTTCTGGAAAATAAAGTGGATCACATTTTCTCCTACTTTCATTACTCCGGAGAGCAAATGTGAAGTTTCTATAGCTTGTTGGCTGCGACTTTGTGCCAGATTTATGGCCTCCTGCACAGCTTCTTGTGATTTGATTGTAAAATTATTGAAGTTCATAACCGTTTTTTTCTTTGGATCAGTACATTATAACATCAGATAAAATACAAAAGATCTGCCAGTTTACTAAAAATGACAAAAAAACAGGATTTTCGGGAGAAGTAAGACAATAAGACAGTTTATATACCTTGTTCGTGTAGTAATTGACGAAATATTACTGTCAGAAGTATATTAAGGAATGAGGCTTACCGGGATGGTTTTTACAGGCTGTTGATGGGGACATGAATAAATGTTGTATCTTTGTTACTTCACTTTAAACTATCGTATGCATACACAAATAGAATTTCCGGAAAACGTTTTTCTGATAGATATTGCCTATCTTAATTTTGTGATCGCTGATCTGAAAGGATATTTTGAGAAAGCCTTAGGACGTTCTTTAAAAAAGATAGATGTAGCGGAACTGATGATCTTGTTTGCTCTGGATGCCGGTCTGGAAGAAAACCGGCCTGATCAGGAAGTTCAGGTGATCTGGATATATGATAAGGAAAATGACCAGTTGCGGGAGTGTATGCCTTCAGGATTGCGGGATGAACTGGATGGAGTAGGTTTTTCCGATCAGTTGGGCGAATTCAGGTTTGCTACTGTTTCTCCTGAAGGTATGGTAAGCAGAGAAGACCTCTATGAAGATATGTTACGGATTCTGTCGGAGGCAGATTCTGTTCGGAAATTGGTACTTATAGGCTTTGAAGAGGTTTATAAAGAGGAACTGTATTCGGATAATGCCGGTAAATCCGGTAAGCGATTCGTGAATTTTGTGATGAGCCAGAGAAGTGAGAAAAGAAATGTCTGTTCGGAAACTCTGGCCTATCCCCTGATGCAGGCATTGGGTATCCGGGGCGAAGAATTATAGATCATTTGATCATCATGTGGAGACAAAAACCGGAGGTCGGTCCGGCTTTTGTCTCAAATAAACCTATAACTGATGGTGAGATAGTTTTTTTCTCTTTTTTCACTGAAGAAATCGCCTGGTCTATTTCTTTTTTAATCCTTTCTATATCCACATATATGTGCAGATCTTTAAGTGATTCCAGTTCTGTAAGGTCTCCGAGACCTTTCAGAGATTCAAAATCAAAGCCACAATCAATCTTCATATCTTTGAGCCCTTCCAGGCTTTTCCATCCTTTTTCCAGTCCGGTCAGGGCTATATCCTGGTAGGTTTCCCAACATTGAGGAAGATTTATATGTGCCATCTGACGTTTGGTTATATTTTGTATATCTTCCAGAGTGAGATCTCCTACAAGTTGTGTGAAATTTAATTTGGCAGCTCCGTCAGAGATCATAACAAGTTCCTGTATTCTATCCCCTTTCTTTTTGATATAGAAAGCCGAACTGGAAGTTAATCCTTTCTGCTTCATCAGTAATTCATATTTGCCTTTTCTGATCAGATCATCAATATCTTTACGTAGGTTCTGTTTGACCTTATTGTCCAGCGTAGAGATCACATACACACCCTCCAACTTTCCGGCTACTTTGCCAATATATACATCATTCGTATAGAGTTTAGGCTGCATCTCTATCATAGCTTTTGAGATAAATACCGAAGATACATTTTGCATATCATTGTATTTATCGAAAATACTGCTTTGGCCTTTCATACCCATAGTAATGAAAAGGCATCCAATGCAGGTCAGAGTGAGTTTGATTGCTTTCATATGTTTTATTGTTTGATTTCCTGTATGATCTCCTGATGGATATGTCTGATCTCTTTTTTAGTCTCACTCCATTGATTGAGGCCGGAATTGAGTTCATGGGAAACCTCCGTCAAAGTAGCCTGTAGAGCCAGATAGGCCTCCTGAGGATCTGTGAAGGTATCTTTAGGAGAGACCTGCCGGAAAGTGGCTAAGCTGTATCCCAGTACGACTAACAATAACAGGGTAGCTGCGATCCCTCCCAACCAGCGCCACCGTTGACGGGTGCGGTGACGGTGGAAAAAGATCCTTTCTTCTTCTGCTTTTTTATTAATCATCTCCATCAGGTTGACTTCCAGCCCAACAGGGCATTCCGGTTCCTGCACCGTATAGAGTGTAGTGAAGAAAGAACTGTCTGGGGCAAGCTCTTCCGGTATTTCTTCAGTCAGGAAATAGTCTTTTAACAACATTTCTTCCTCTTCGGTAGTCATCCCTTCATAAAAATCCTTCAATAATTTTTTCAACTCCTCGTTATTCATGATAGCTCCTTTCTGTTGACTTGTTCACGAATCTTTTTTCTGGCTCTTGACAAGATCACCCGGATATTAACAGCGGAAAGTCCCGTGATCGTTTCTATCTCTTCGTAGCTGCACTCCCGGATATCCCGTAAGGTAATGATCTGTTGCTGCTGTTCGGGTAGCGTGGCGATTATTTGCCGGATCATATGCGCTTGTTCTTTTTCTTCGGAACGATCGCTCTGTGGCTGCTCGTATATGGCTGTCAGTTCTACGCTTTGTCTTTGCAGCAGATATTTCCCGGAACGCAGAAGATCAAAACACATGTTCCTGACCAATGTGACACTGAATGCTTCGGGATTGCTGATCACAGCCAGTCCTTCCCGTTTATTCCACATTTTCAGATAAGCCTCCTGTACTATATCCTGTGCGTCCGCTTCGTTTTCCAACAAACGGTAGGCAGTGTAGTATAGTCTTTTGTGGTAGGGTAGAAATTTCTTTTTAAAAATCTCAGCGTCCATTCAGCGTTTTGTTGTCTTCAATTTATCTTTTAGACGTAAGGAAGAGAATATTTGTTACACGAATGTATAAAAAAAGAGTGGAAAACAACTTTCCACTCTTCCATATATCTGAGAAAAGAGACTTATTTCTTCTCTTTCAGTGCTTCCGCGATCAACGCTTCCAGTTCTTCCGCGAGTTCCGGATTATCTGCGATACATTGTTTGGAGGCATCACGTCCTTGTGCCAGCTTGGTGTCATTGTAGCTATACCACGAACCACTTTTCTTAATAATTCCTAAGTCCGCTCCCAGGTCCAGGATCTCTCCTGTACGTGAAATACCCTCTCCGAACATGATATCGAATTCTACTTTCCGGAAAGGAGGAGCCACTTTGTTTTTTACCACCTTCACACGGGTCTGGTTACCGATCACCTCTTCTCCTTCTTTCAACTGTTGGGCGCGGCGGATGTCCAGACGTACAGAGGCGTAGAACTTCAGTGCATTTCCCCCGGTAGTTGTTTCGGGATTTCCAAACATAACACCGATCTTCTCACGCAACTGGTTAATAAATATACAAGTCGTATTCGTCTTATTAACCGCAGCAGTCAGTTTACGCAGAGCCTGTGACATCAGACGTGCCTGCAAACCGACTTTATTATCTCCCATGTCTCCTTCGATCTCCGCTTTGGGAGTCAGGGCAGCTACCGAGTCGATCACAATAATATCAATGGCCGAAGAGCGGATCAATTGCTCTGCAATTTCCAGAGCTTGTTCCCCATTATC
This sequence comes from Bacteroides sp., assembly GCA_020861095.1. GTDB lineage: Bacteria > Bacteroidota > Bacteroidia > Bacteroidales > Bacteroidaceae > Bacteroides. The sequence continues at coordinate 5,109 of JAJBTC010000064.1, read as the reverse complement.
CGGTTGTGAGATCCAGAGATCATCAATATTTACTCCTAATTTAGCAGCATAAAAGCGATCGAAAGCGTGTTCGGCATCGATGAAAGCAGCGATACCACCCGCTTTCTGGGCCTCTGCGATGGCGTGAATAGCCAGCGTGGTTTTACCGGAAGATTCCGGACCGTAAATTTCAATAATCCTGCCACGTGGATAACCACCTACTCCCAAGGCGTTGTTCAGCGCAATGGAGCCGGTTGGGATCACTTCTACTTGTTCAACGCTATCGTCCCCCATTTTCATGATAGAGCCTTTACCAAAGTTTTTCTCTATCTTATCCATAGCGGCTTGTAAAGCCTTTAATTTTTCGTTCGTATTCAATTTATTTTCTGTTTCAAAATTTAGTTCATTTTTCTTTGCCATAAAAATAGTTGTTTTGCAGTCTTACCATTCTAAAAATGCTCTGCTGTAGAAGAGAAACAGAAGCTTTTATACAATCGAGACTACGGGTTAATTATTTGCGTAGTATGATCTTTTGTTTTTACTTCTTTAGGTGAAATGATCCGTTCTACAAAACCTTCTTCATTGATGATGAAAGTTGTACGAAGTGTACCCATGTAGGTACGTCCATATAATTTTTTTCTGCCCATACTCCGAAGTTCTCTACCAGCTTTTTCTCCGTATCAGCGATCAGCGGGAAAGGCAGATCATTCTTTTCTATAAACTTCCGGTGTGATTGTTCACTGTCTACACTGATCCCGACGATCTCATATCCCTGTTTACGCAGTTCGGAATAATTATCACGCAGGTTGCAGGCTTGTGCCGTACATCCGGAAGTACTGTCCTTGGGATAAAAATACAATACCAGTTTCCGTCCTTTATAGCTGCTCAGGCGGATTTCTTCTCCATTCTGGTCTTTACCCAGTATATCAGGTACTTTATCTCCTACCTGTATCATAGTTCAAGATCTTTGTCAAACTCTTCGTGCCAGGGCAATCCCTGTTTGTTGAGTTGCTCCATAAACGGATCGGGATCAAACTCTTCCACATTATTCACTCCCGGACGTTTCCACAACCCTTTGAAATACATCATTGCACCTATCATGGCCGGTACACCGGTCGTATAGCTGACTCCCTGCATTCCTGTTTCCTTATATGCAGCTTCATGACTGCAATTGTTATACACATAATAGGTATGTTCTTTGCCGTCTTTGATCCCGCGGATACGACATCCGATAGACGTTTCGCCCGTATAATTTTCACCCAGGTCCTGCGGGTTGGGTAGTACGGCTTTCAGGAACTGGATCGGTACGATTTTCTGTCCGTTGTAGTCTATTTCATCAATACGGGCCATCCCTATGTTTTGTATGACACGCAGATGAGTCAGGTATTCCTGTCCGAAAGTCATCCAGAAGCGTGCCCGTTTGATGGTCGGATAGTTTTTTACCAAGGATTCAAGTTCCTCATGGTAGAGGAGATACGACTCTTTAGGTCCGATGTGGGGATAAGTGACCGGTTGATGGATTTCCAGCGAACCTGTTTCCACCCACTTTCCATTTTCATAATAACGCCCTTTCTGAGTGATCTCGCGTATATTGATCTCCGGATTGAAGTTTGTGGCAAACGCTTTATGGTGATCTCCCGCGTTGCAATCTACAATATCCAGGTAATGTATCTCATCGAAATAGTGTTTGGCAGCATATGCTGTGAATATGCCACTTACACCCGGGTCAAAACCACAGCCTAAAATGGCTGTCAGCCCAGCCTCTTGGAAACGTTCGTGATATGCCCATTGCCAGCTGTATTCGAAATGAGCTTCATCCAGAGGTTCGTAATTTGCCGTATCCAGATAGTTCACTCCGGCCTGGAGGCAGGCTTCCATGATAGTCAGATCCTGATACGGCAAAGCTACGTTGATAACGAGCTCCGGTTTAAAATTATTAAAAAGAGCAACCAGCTCTTCTACATGATCCGCATCTACCTGAGCTGTCTGTATGGCAGGATTACCAATCGCTTCTACGATGGCATCGCATTTTGACCGGGTGCGGCTGGCTATCATAATATCTGTAAAAATATCACTATTTTGTGCCACTTTATGTGCTACGACAGTTCCTACACCGCCTGCACCAATAATCAGGACTCTACCCATTTGTAAGTGATGAATTGAGGTTTTAAATTAAAAAATATACGTTTATACGAACAAACAAAGATACTACTTTTTTTTTGAGATTTGAAGTATCATTCCACATAAATCATTTTTTAGTCATACCCCCATCAACCACGATATTTTCTCCATTCAAAAAGTCATTTTCTTCTTTGGCCAGGAACAGACACAGGTTGGATATATCCTCCGGCCGACCTACTCTTCCGGAAGGATGTTGCAAGTGATCCTGAGGGGTAAGCCGGTCATAATGGTTGTTCTCGATCCATCCCGGACTGATCGAGTTAACCGTAATATGGTAGGGACTCAGAGACAATGCCAGAGCGTGTGTAAGGGAATATATACCTCCTTTGGAAGCTGCATATCCTTCACTGTCTGGTTCACTCATCAGGTAACGTGTGGAAGAAATGTTAATAATACGTCCATATGTATTGCGGGGAGACTGTTTCTGGCGATGCAGGGCCAGACATCGGGACGTGATGAATACAGGACGCAGGTTTGTAAAGAGAATGTTGTCGAATTCTTCCACTTCACTCTCGGTAATAGGGATGAATGTACTGATCCCTGCATTATTGATCAGGATATCTATATCGCCCCAAAGTCCGAATACGGTTTGCATGGCACCTTCCAATTCACTCTTCTTACGGATATCTGTGTGTAAAAAGAGTGTGTGGCTGTCTTGTTCCAATTTCCTGCCTGCTGTCTCATCTATATCGCAGAAGGCGACTTTGTATCCTGCCAGAGCGAATTTTTCTACCAACGCTCGACCTATGCCGTTGGCTCCGCCCGTAATAAACACTTTTCGCATTTTTAAAACAGTTTTCCTTCACTTCGTAAGATCGTGCCGTTCTCAAATTCCACGGTTTGTCCCTGATAGAACCAGGTTTCGAAGCGAGAATCTCTCTTTTGCCGGATTTGTATCGGGCTACCCAATGCCAACCTGCACTCTTCCATGCTCATGCCCGGCCTGATTTCTCCCTGAGAGATTAATGCCCAGTTTTCTTCGGTTATCGAAGGATGTTTCTTTCTCAGGTCGCCAAATCCGAACAAATCTTCTATGTAGTCATTATTTTTTACAAAGATATCATATTTCAGATCCACTTTCTTATAATATATATTCCCATTCGTGTCTTTTAATTTAAGAATGGCATTGGAGGGTGAATCTGAAACATTCTCAATGTCTTCAATGGTAAGTGGGGTATATTTGAGTAACGTGTGTGACTCTTTACTTTCGATGGAATTGGGAGAAACTTCCAGCGAACTCCTGGGGTAAAGTACCAGTCCGGTATATTTTGATTTTAATGCTTGGGAGGCCTTTGCGTTGGGATCATTGAATGTGAACGCGTTGGGAAAATAATTAAATTTCTTATCGGCCGTGAAGTCAGCAATATCCATTCCGGAATTGGTCCTGGACAGTGCTACTTCCATATAATAGGATTCACCTTTGTCGTCTTCAAAAATGATTTTCACCGGATAATCTTTACTGCCCACCCCTACATTAGTGACTGTTACTCTGCTATGGAGGGGTAAGGCTACTTCGCGGTAGCCGGAATGATTGTTTGTATCATCTTTCCGTACCTGGGGTGATTGGGTGTATAAGGCCTTACCAGGCAACAGATCACGGGCTTTATCCACGTCCGACAGATAGATAAGACCATTCAAACTATATTTGGGATTATGGGTACATATATCGTTCAGACGCTGATTCTTGACTTCGTGATATAACTCCTGCTCTTCACAAACGAAAAGAAATCTTGTATGGTAGTTGGTACTTACGTAAGTTTCTTTTTCGACTTCTTCGGTTCCCTTGAATTCCAGTATTTTGTATTTGAACTTATCATTGTCTATGTCTCTTCCCGTTTCAGCTGAAGTGAGTAGCGGCTTGAAACGATCTTTACTATCAGGAATGAACATGAATCGCATTCCCGGTTCCCATTGACAAAGTGTTAATAATGGAAAATGGGTTTCAGTGAAATATTCTTCTTCATTCTCCGGATTGGACGGAGAAGAGGTGGTGACAACGTAAGGATTCTGACTATAAATAAATAACGTATTTAAGAGAGCCAGTAAAAATAGGAACTGTCTTTTCATCGGGAGTGTATTTATTAATTTTTGGAAACTTTACTTCACTGATTGTAAAACAAAAATATAAATTATATGTTGTAATTGTATTATCTTTGCTTGGATTTTAACTTAAACAATTAAAATAATGAAGAAAGTCTTTATCCCGGTTGTGCTCATCGGATTTGTTATGAGCATTTCATCGTGTTGGTCAGTGAAAAATATGGCAGCTTTATCTTATCTTGAGGGTGATTGGAACATCGTGGAACTGAATGGTGCCGCGTTGGTACCGACAACAGGAGCGGAAGTCCCTAATATTGGTTTTAATACCTCTACAGGGCAAGTGTATGGATATTCCGGATGTAACCGGATGAGTGGATCATTTGATGTAACCGCCAAACCTGGTACCATTGATCTGAGTCGGCTGGTATCTACCAGAATGGCGTGTCCGGATATGACAACCGAACAGAATGTGCTGAATACGTTAAGTCAGGTGACCGGATATAAAAAACGTCTGAATAATGATCTCGAATTGGTGAATGCCTCCGGGCGTACCATTGTGGTGCTCAGAAAAAGAGAAATGAACAGTGGACTGAATGAGTTGGATGGAAAATGGCGTATCACGCAGGTGAATGGAACTGCTGTCAATTCTTCTATGGGAACCAAACCTTTCATTGAATTTGATACAGACCAGAAAAAGATCCATGGAAATGCGGGCTGTAACACAATAAACGGGTCTTTCACTTATAATTCAAGTGACCCTCGTTCTATTGCTTTTCCCGCAGCAGCCACTACTATGATGGCATGTCCTGAACTGGAACTGGAATCAAAAATATTGAAAGCTCTGGAAAATGTCCGGGTGTATGATAAACTTTCCGAGGGTATCGGACTATATGATGGACAAGGTAATTT
>JAJBTC010000196.1 GCA_020861095.1 Bacteroides sp. | reverse complement strand
CGGAGATTGTCTGATTTGCCGTAATAGCTATCATTTTATATATATCATCTACCGAACATCCTCTGGAAAGGTCATTCACCGGTTTGGCCATACCTTGCAGGATAGGTCCTACCGCATCCGCATGCCCCAGACGTTCTACCAGCTTATAGGAGATATTTCCAACTTCCAGACTGGGAACGATCAACACATTTGCCTGTCCGGCAATTTCGGAACCGGGTGCTTTACTGGCACCGATAGCTGGAACCAGGGCGGCATCTGCCTGCATTTCTCCATCAATCTGCAAGGAAGGATCCATTTCATGAGCCAGTTTCACGGCTTCAATCACTTTGTCTACCACTTCGTGTTTGGCCGAACCCTTTGTAGAGAAACTGAGCATTGCTACTTTGGGTTCTTCAATACCCGCGACATCACGTGCGGTATAGGCGGTACAAACAGCTATTTGTGCCAACTGAGCCGGAGTAGGGACCGGAGTCACAGCCACATCTCCCATAACAAGCAAACCATTCTTTCCGTAATTGGGAGCTTTGGTCAATAACAGCATCGCACCGGACACACAATTGATCCCGGGCAGGGTTTTAATGATCTGAAGAGCCGGACGAAGCACATTGCCTGTGGTATTCTGCGCACCGGCCAACTGACCATCCGCATCACCGTTCTTGATGATCAGACATCCCAGATAAAGAGGATCCAATACCAGCTCACGTGCCTTTTCAATAGTCATCCCTTTGTCCTTACGAATCTCGAACAACAGTTGGGCATATTCCTCTTTTTTCACATGATTTTCGGGATTCATGATCGTAGCTTTTCCGATATTACCCAGACCGAGTTCCACCGCCTTTTTAATGATCTCCGCGGGATCTCCCAGAATAATAAGATCTGCTACACCATCTGTCAGAATTTGATTGGCAGCCTTTAAGGTCCTTTCTTCCGTGCCCTCCGGCAAAACAATACGTTGGCGATTCGCTTTGGCGCGCTCAACAATTTCACTAATTAAATCCATGGTAGATATTTTATATATGTGTATAAATACAGAAGAATGTGTTATTCACGGCACAAAAATAGTCAAAATTGCAACATCCACATTGCAATCTTGACTATTTTTCCCGGGAAAACGTCAAATTATTATAATTTAACACATTGCTTACTCTTCTCTGTCCTTAGCTAAAATTCTGGTAACCTATTACGTTTACATACCCTTACATATTTTCTCTTTGATTATTCTCTTTCAAGAAAAAAGAGAGTTCACCTTTTGTCCCAATTCACAGTCTACAGGATATTTTTCACAGATAAGCAATGGAATTTAATTCGTTTCTCTTTTTTAACATCTCTAAAGTTCATTCTTGTCTTCAGCTCTAACAAAAACTTTGTATTTTTGTTAACTCTCTGACACATCTTGTGAACCCGTAAATATGATTGATTTTAAAGAACTTACCATACAGGACAAAGAACTTGTTACGTCTTTTACCATGAAAAGCAAAAGACGCAACTGCGATCTTTCCTTCTCCAATCTGTGCAGTTGGAAGTTTTTATATAAAACCCAACTGGCAGTAATTGAAGATTTTCTCATCTTCAAATTCTGGACAGATGAACGACTTGCGTATATGCTTCCTGTAGGTGAAGGAGATCTGAAATCTGTTCTCATCCAATTAAGAGAAGATGCCCGCAAGGAAGGACAACTCTTCTGTCTGTTAGGGGTTTGTTCGGAATGCGTGGCACAGATCGAACAGTGTATGCCGGGAGAGTTTGAATTCTCTGCCGACCGGGATTATGCGGATTACATCTACCTGCGGACAGACTTAGCTGAACTTAAAGGAAAGAAATTCCAGTCCAAACGCAACCACATCAACAAGTTCCGTAAAGAATACAATTCTCACTACGAACTGCTTATGCCCCAACATATCCCTGCCTGCCTGGAACTGGAAGATGAATGGTGCCGTGTGAACGATTGCAATCAGGAAAACGGTACAGCCTACGAACGCCGGGCAGTCCGGTACGCATTGAGAAACTTTGAAGCATTGGGATTGACGGGAGGTGTACTGTATGTAGAAGATCAGATTGTTGCCTTTACCTTTGGAATGCCCATTAACCAGGAAACATTCGGAGTGCATGTAGAGAAAGCGGATACCCGTGTGAATGGGGCGTATGCCACCATCAATCAGGAATTTGCGTCCCGTATTCCCGAAAAATATATTTACATCAACCGGGAGGAGGATCTGGGACTGGAAGGCCTGCGAAAAGCCAAACTCTCTTACCAGCCCATCACCATTCTGGAAAAATATATGGCTATTCTGAAGAATCCCGACGTCTGATCGCATGAAAGAACAAGTAAAAAACCTGTGGAAACTCTGCTTTACGGATAGCGACGAGTTTATGGATATGTATTTCTCGTTGCGTTACCGGGAAGAACTCAATCTGGCTATACGAGAAAAGGGGAAGGTTGTCTCCGCTCTGCAGATGATCCCTTATCCCATGACATTTTGTGAACAGATCGTTGACACCTCGTATATTTCCGGCGCCTGTACCCATCCGGAAGAGCGCAGTCATGGTTTTATGAAAGAACTCCTGACACAGTCTTTTGAACGGATGTATCAGCAGAAAGTGGCGTTCAGTACACTTATCCCCGCTGAGCCCTGGTTGTTCGACTATTACAACAGATTGGGATATTCCACTGTCTTCCACTATTCGGAATGTACGGTTCCCGTTTCAGGGGCTGCCCTTTTACCCACTACCTACCAGATACATTCAACCACCGACCTGGTTGAGGAGGTATACGATTATTTCCGGTTGAAGATGCTGGAGCGTCCCTGTTGTGTTCAGCACCTGGAAGCAGACTTTGCGGTGGTGCTGGCAGATATGTCCCTGGCAGAGGGGCGGGTCTACTGGCTGAGTGAGGATAAACAAATAAAAGCCTTAGCTATCATTTATAAAGAAAAGGGGAAGTTGCAGGTAAAAGAACTCCTGGGAAATTCGCAGGAAGAAAAAGAGCTGTTGCTTTCGGCCATAGGGCAGGAGAACGCATGCGGTTCCCTGACCGTAATACAACCGGTATCCGAAGGATGTTCCACATTTAAGCTGGGAATGGCACGGATCATCCATACGCGACAAGTGCTCTCCGTATGGGCTTCCTGCCATCCGCATGCAGAATTATATGTTCATCTGACGGATGCGCAACTGCCGCCCAACAGTGGTTATTACCAGATCAGGAAGGGAGAATGTATCTATTCGGAGGTAAAAGACGGCGCGACTTATATAGAAATGGATGTCGCCGGACTCACAGATCATATACTTTCTCCGCTGTCTCCCTACATGAGTCTCATGCTGAACTGACGACCTCTCATCATACATTATCTGTTCTTTAGTTACGGATGAGGCGAACCCGCAAAAAAGGTGACCCTTTGCAGGATCACCTTCTCCGAATGTTATAAAGTCTCTATTAAAGTCCGCTGAAATCCACTCCCTCAAATGCCAGGGAAGGTATTCTCCACGAAGAAGACAAGCGGGCATCATTCCCCACACCTACCAGAGACTGCCAGAGAGTGATCATATTTCCTGTGATATTCATTTCGGATATCGGCTGTGTCAGCTTTCCATTCTCGATCAGGAAACCTTCGATCCCGTAAGAGAAATCTCCGGTAGTATTGTTGCAGTTACCTCCATTGAAACCGGTCACTAAGATACCCCGGTCCACATCAGCAACCATTCCGTCCACATCCTTGCTCCCAGGTTGAAGTACCAATATAGAAGGATTAGAAATGGTAGGTTCAACACCCATTTTCTGACCACTGTAGGTATCTATATAATAGGTTCTCAACACACCGTTCTCAAACACGGGTCTTCTTTCTGTAGCAACCCCTTCCGAGTCGAAATAACGGGCACCGGAAGCCTGGATCAGATGGGGTTCGTCCATAAGAGTAAACAGACTGCTACCTACCGTCTCACCCATTTTATCCAGAAGGAAAGAATTCTTTTGTTGCAAAGCACTTCCGTACAAAGCACCGATCATCGGGCTTACCATACGGCTGGAAACTGTCGGATCCAATACCATGGTGTACTTACCGGATGCTATTTTCTGCTGACCGAGTTTACGCAGTACACGTTCCAATGCTTTCTCTCCGATACCTTCTCTCACCAATTTGTCATAGTACAGAGAAGAATCGTACCAATACGAGGAAGGGCGGGCATCGCCATCCCCTTTGATGCTCACACTGGCCACCAGAGAAAACCAGGAGTTCTGAGATTCCCCCTCGAAACCATTGCTGGCTAAGCGGTAAGAAAAGTTCTCCCCGTCGCTGTAAGAAGACTCCACCGAGAGGATACGGGGGTCTTTCCCCAACGCTTCCTCTCCGACGGCGCGTGCCAGTGCGACCTTATCGTCGGGCTCTATAACATTGAGTTTCGGGTCGAGCAATTGCAGATCAGGCTTCCCTCCTTTGTAATAGCGTGCCGCATCCGGAAGCACCCGCGCCGGGTCTTCCGCCAGATAACGGGTAGCATCTATTCCGTTCCGGATAAATGATTCCAACTCTTTTTTGTCTAAACGATTGGTGGAGTAGCTTCCGTATCTGCCATCGACAAACAACTGTATGCTCAATCTGTTTTCCGCAGACTGCTTCAGTCTGTCCATTTTAGCATCACGCAATTCGAACGAAGTATTCGAACCGGAATGCAAAGTGACCCTGGATGCCTGGCAACCGTTTTTCTGGGCATAATCCATGGCCCATTGTGCCAGTTTCTTGTTACTATCTGATATCATAGTTCTTGATTCTTAGCTGTTCGTGTTTATTAACTCTCTCCACCAACTGTAAGTTTGCTGACCAGGGCCGATGGCATGCCACAGGTAACCGGACAGCTTTGTCCGTCCTTTCCGCAGGTCCAGGAACCGTTGTCGATCTTATCGTTATTCGCTACCATCGTGATATCCGCCAGTGCCTGCGGTCCGTTACCAATGATATTGATATCCTTGACAGGCTGGGTCAGTTTACCATTCTCGATCAGATAACCCGATTTCACGAAGAAGGTAAAATCTCCAGCACCGATCTGTACCTGACCATTGGTAAATTTGTCTACAAAAATACCTCTATCTACCGAAGCGATGATATCTTCTTCCCTCATATTTCCCGGTTCCATATACGTAGCGCGCATACGTGGGATAGGTACGTGGCGGAATGATTCGCGACGTCCGTTTCCGGTAGAGGCGATGCCATAATGTTGCGCGCTGATGCGGTCGTGCAGGAAACTGGTCAGTATACCGTCCTTTACAATGTACGTTTTCTGTCCTTCCGTACCTTCGTCGTCCACATTGACCGAGCCCCGGTTGAAAGGTATGGTACCATCATCTATGACGGTAATGTTCTCATTACAGATCTTTGTATCGAGCATATCGGAGAAGATAGAGACATTCTTACGGTTAAAGTCCGCCTCAAACGCATGGCCGATCGCTTCGTGCAGCAGGATACCCGATCCTCCGGCACCCATGACCACCGGCATTTCACCGCCTTTGGGTTTCACTGCCTGGAAAAGGATAGCTGTATTATCCACCGCTTCCCGCGCGAGAATATCTACGATATCGTCAGTCAGGAATTCATATCCTTTGCGATAGGCGCGGGCCGAGCCGCTGTTCTCGTATTTCCCATTCTCCTGCATGGTACATGAAGTGCCCAGGATCACCATCGGACGGTAGTCGTAATAAACAACACCTTCCGAATTGCAGAAAAGGATATGAGAAGTAGAGTCGCTCAGTGAAGCCGACACTTTCTCCACACGTCTGTCCATGTCAAAGATCTGATCATTGAGCCGTTGCAGATAGGGCATCTTATCTTTCAGGATCACCTCATCCCAGGGTGTAACTACCGAATAATAACTTTTAGAGATCGGTTTCTCTGTCAATGCGGCAGGGATGCTGCTCTGACTGCCGGTAGCAATACGAGCGGCCGTACGGGCTGCCCGCACCATCTCGTCCAATGAGACACTTTCTACATAGGCATATCCACTCTGGTCTCCGGCAAGCACACGGACTCCCATTCCAAAGTCGATATTCGAGGAAGAACGATTTACCGCACCGTCCTGCAGACCGATGTGGTTGTTAAATGTATGCTCAAAAAAGAGATCGGCGTAATCCGCTCCTTTTTCCAATGCGGCAGCAAGTACTTTACGCAATTGCTCTTCGGTCACTACGAAATGAGCCAGCGCGGAAGCCACCTGCCCTTGTGGATCCCCACCTCCCAATGCCCCCCTGACTGCTGTCGGGGTAGCGAAGGAAGAAGCCGCTACTGAGCCCAACAGGGCCATCCCTCCGGTTCTTAGAAAACTTCGTCTATCCATATCCGATTAAATAATTAATTAATTATGTGTTTTGTGTAATTCACACAAAGGATCAATTCTGTTGTTCCGTCAGGATACTTTCCAATTCTTTGGCATTCAGCCGCAGGTGAAATTGTCCCTGGTATGCCACCGAAATAGATCCCGTCTCTTCGGATACAATGATGGCGTAAGCATCCGACTCCTGGGAGATACCCATAGCCGCCCTGTGTCGCAATCCGAGTCCCTTGGGGATATTCAGGTTGTGCGAAACCGGCAGGATGCACCCGGCTGCCTTGATCCGTTTTTTCCTGATCACCATAGCCCCGTCGTGCAACGGACTGTTCTTAAAAAAAATATTTTCGATCAGTCGCTGATTGATATCCGCGTCAATCACCTCACCGGTGCGTATCACCTCATCCAGCGGGAGCTGATTCTCGATCACGATCAGCGCTCCTGTTTTTTGTTTAGACATACTCAGGCAGGCCATTACTACCGGCATGATATCTTCATTGGCTACCTTCTGCTTTTTATTCCCTGTGAAAAAGCGTATCAGCGCACTGGCATGTCTGTGTGTACCCAGTGTCACTAAGAAACGCCGGATCTCATCCTGGAAAAGAATAATGAGGGCCAGTACACCTACCTGCACCAACTGATCGAATATGGAGCCCAGCAAACGCATTTCCAATACCTGAGAGACGATCAGCCACAACAATATAAAAACCAGGATCCCGGTAAATATATTGATCGAACCGGACACCTTCATCAACTTATACGTATAGAAAAGCAACAAGGCGACCAGCAGGATATCGATAAAATCTTTTATACCAAAACTAATAAACACGTTCTTATAAACTCTATTATTTTAAAATTAAATTTCACTCTCACCGTGACTTCACGAAAAAGTTGATCGTACCTTCCCTACGATCTTCACTGCTTCTACAGCCTCTTTCACATCATGTACCCGCAATATATGCGCTCCTTTCATCAGGGAGATCGTATGCAATACCGTAGTCCCGTTCAACGCATCCACTGCCCCTGTCTCCAGCAATCGGGTGATCATGGATTTCCGGGAAACACCTACCAGCAATGGCAGATCAAACAGATGAAAATCTTCCAGATAATTCATCAGGGCATAGTTATGGTCCACCGTTTTTCCAAAGCCGAACCCGGGATCGATAATAATGTCTTTTACACCCAGCTGCTGAAGTTCATCTATCTTTCCGGCCAGATACAGAAACACCTCTTTCACTACATTCTCATAGTAAGGTTCCTGCTGCATCGTCTGTGGAGTGCCTTTCATGTGCATCAGGATATAAGGGACATTCAGCCGGGCCACCGTTTCAAACATACGAGCGTCCATTTCTCCACCCGATATATCATTGATGATGGCTACCTGATATTCCCTGACACACCATTCGGCGACCTCCGCCCGGAACGTATCTACCGATACGATCGCTTCCGGATGATCTCTACGGATCACCTCCAGGCCAACCTGCAAACGTTTCCTCTCCTCTTCCGCGGAAATGTGTTCCGCCGCGGGCCGGGAAGAGTAGGCTCCCACATCAATGATACTTCCTCCCTGGGCCAGGATCTGCTCTACCCTGTCGGCAATCTCGTGTTCAGTCTGCATACGACTCCCCGCGAAAAAGGAATCAGGGGTCACATTCAAGATCCCCATCACCTGAGGAGTAGAAAGATCCAGCAAAGAACCGTTTACATTGATGAAGAGGGATTGTTCGGGATTCATATATATCGTCGGTATAGTCTGACGCAAAAATAAACAAAAAATATTCAGTTCACTCACAATCCGGGGCTTTTTTACAGACATTCAGGGGATCAAACCTCAGAAAACGATTCCTTTTTCCAACAGAATGCTTTATATTTGCCATTATTTAAAGAATGAGCCTCTATGGATCTATCTTCTCTTTACGAAGTTTTTTTGCAATGCGGTTCCGTTACCACAGACAGTCGTCATTGTCCGGAAAACTCTCTCTTTTTCGCCCTGAAGGGGAGCTCGTTTGATGGGAATCAGTATGCTTCACAGGCATTAGATAAAGGAAGCAGGTATGCCGTCATAGACAATCCGGCTTACCAGCCGGCAGAGGATAGCAGGTATATCCGGGTGGATGACTGCCTGCGGGCACTCCAGCAACTGGCTGCTTATCACAGGCAGCAGATGGCTATACCGGTGATCGGCATCACCGGGACCAATGGAAAAACCACCACGAAAGAGTTGATCTCCGGCGTACTGGCCAGGCGTCATCAGGTATTATACACCGAAGGGAACCTGAACAATCACATCGGTGTACCGCTTACCTTGTTACGGCTCAGAAAAGAACATACGCTGGCTGTCATAGAAATGGGTGCCAACCATCCCGGAGAGATCAGGGAACTCGCGGAGATAGCAGATCCGGACTACGGTCTGATCACCAACATAGGCAAAGCACACCTCGAAGGATTCGGTTCGCTGGAAGGAGTGATCCGGACAAAAGGCGAACTGTATGACTACCTCCGGAAAAAAGAAGGAGTGGTGTTTATCCATCAGGACAACCCGCTGTTAAGAGACATCGCACACGACCTTTCTCTGGTACGCTATGGCACCACACAGGAGTGTTTCGTCTGTGGAGAGATCACGGGCAATTCCCCTTATCTGTCTCTCTGCTGGAAAGAATCCGGAGAAACAACGACTCATGCGACAACCACCCAGCTGATCGGCTCCTATAATTTCCCCAATGCACTGGCAGCTATCACGGTCGGACTCTATTTCGGTATTCCGGCTGCGGAGGTTGACACGGCACTTGCCGGATACCAGCCTACGAACAACCGTTCCCAACTGATCCAGACGGCTCACAACCTGATCATCATGGATGCCTACAACGCCAACCCCACCAGTATGCAGGCTGCTTTAGACAATTTCCGCCAGATGGAAGCGCCTCAGAAAGTAGTGATCCTGGGAGATATGAAAGAATTGGGCAAAGAAAGCCGTCAGGAACATCAGAAGATTGCAGACCTGCTCTCCACCTCTGGTTTCCAGCGGGTGATATTGATCGGGAACGAATTCAATCAGGTCCGTCATCCCTTCGAAGGATTCCCGGATGTGGCAACTTTTGCGGAGTACCTCAGACAGGAACCACTCACCGGATCCACGATCCTCATCAAGGGTTCCAACAGTACGCGGCTCACCACACTGGGCAATCAGCTCTGAGCCGCCCGACCGCGGTATGTACGTCCAAACCAGGGAGCTACGATATACCAGGCCAATAGGCTGGCAGTCAGTGCACCCAGGCTGTTGGCAGCAAAATCCAACCATTCACCGCCCCGGTAGTCTGTCGCGTATTCCTGCAAGATCTCAACCGCACCACTAAAAAGTATCGGGCACAGACAAGCACCTATCCAGGCACGCATAGCGGGCAGAGGCCATGGGTGAGAACGAAAGAATTCCAGCCAGAGCATGGCCGATACTCCAAAATACATGCAAAAATGAACCAGTTTATCCAGGTAAGGGATCTCTACCCCCCCCGATGGAAGGGGGACGAAAAAAAGAGAGATAGATCACCACTAAGATTACCAACAGGGATATGGGATATTTTTTTATATAAGAAATCATATATTCAGTTCATTAAATTCGCATGCAAAGATAGAAAATAGCCGATCCCGGGAAAGAATAGAAATGGTAAACTTTGTAAAAATCAAAAAGTTTCGTCGCAGACCTGTTACTCCCTTTTCACCGTAAGCCCCTCCCACATGGTACCATAAGCCGCTTCTTTCTCCGTCTGTTTTCCAGGAAACCGGCAAACCGGACACCACTTTCTTTGTTAAAATGGATTTTAGTTATTTTTAGGTAGAATGTATGCTGATATAGAGATTATTATGTAATTTTGCATTCCAGAAACAATATCTGATAACGAATTGACAGAAAGGTCCACAATATATGGCAAAAAATGACAGAGCAAACTTTGGTAGTAAAATAGGCGTGATCCTGGCTTCGGCCGGATCTGCCGTAGGATTAGGTAATATCTGGAGATTCCCTTACGAAACGGGTAATAACGGAGGGGCGGCTTTTATCCTGATCTATCTGGGATGTATTTTACTGCTGGGATTGCCGATCATGATCTCTGAATTCCTGATCGGGCGACATTCCCGCGCCAACACGGCACGGGCCTATCAGGTGCTTGCCCCCGGCACTCCGTGGCGCTGGGTAGGCCGGATGGGAGTACTGGCAGGATTCCTGATATTAAGCTACTATTCCGTTGTGGCCGGATGGACACTGGAATATGTGGTAGAGGCAGTAACCAATAAGTTCTCCGGAAAAAGTGCCCCGGAATTTATCGAATCCTTCCAGAAGTTCTCCGGCAATCCTTTCCGTCCGATATTCTGGCTGATACTCTTTCTGTTGGGTACCCATTACATCATTGTCAAAGGAGTAGAAAAGGGAATTGAGAAATATTCCAAGATCATGATGCCTACCCTGTTTGTCATTATTATCATCCTGGTTGCCTGCTCTGTCAGCCTGCCCGGATCGGAAAAAGGGATCGAGTTCCTGTTGAAACCCGATTTCAGCAAAGTAGATAGCCAGGTCTTTCTGAGCGCTATGGGACAGGCCTTCTTTTCGTTAAGTCTGGGAATGGGTTGTCTGTGTACCTATGCTTCCTACTTTGGTAAAGACACCAACCTGACCAAAACCGCATTCAGTGTCGGATTGATAGATACCTTCATCGCCATCCTGGCCGGCTTCATTATTTTCCCGGCGGCGTTCTCTGTAGGTATACAGCCAGATGCTGGCCCCAGCCTGATCTTTATCACCCTTCCCAATGTGTTTCAGCAAGCCTTTAGCGGCGCGCCCATACTGGCTTATGTTTTTTCAGTGATGTTTTATGTGCTCCTGGCTGTCGCAGCCCTCACCTCTACCATTTCTATGCACGAGGTGGCAACAGCCTACCTGCATGAGGAATTTGGCTTTACCCGTGGCAAGGCCGCCCGTATTGTAACAGGTGGTTGTATGTTTCTGGGTATATTCTGCTCACTCTCCATGGGTCCTACCAAAGACATTACCCTTTTCGGGATGGGTGCGTTTGACCTGTTCGACTTCGTCACCGCCAAGATCATGTTGCCATTGGGCGGGTTGCTCATATCTGTCTTCACCGGATGGTACTTAGATAAGAAAATTATCTGGTCAGAAATAACAAACAACGGTACACTCCGCGTTCCTATCTATAAATTGATTATCTTTATCCTGAAATACATAGCTCCTGTAGCTATCTCTGTCATATTTATCAATGAACTTGGTTTTTTGAAATAACCTGACCTGATGTGGAGGGAGTACCTCTATTTTACCCGCAGACAGCGCCGGGGAATATGGATACTCATCACCCTGATCATTCTGTTTATAGTGACAGGGGAGTGGATACCTGCCCGCCGTGCCGTATTGGTTGCTCTGGATCCGGAGCAACTGGTAAGAGAGTATGCAGATTTTATGGGATCCTTGAACGAAAGAGATCCGGAAAGGATCTATCCTTCTGCCCAGGCCGATAAACAACCGACTGTGCTTTTTCCTTTTGATCCGAACCGGATCGACTCGCTGTCCCTTACGCGCCTGGGCCTACCCGGATGGATGGCACGCAATGTGATACGCTACAGAGAAAGCGGCGGACGTTTCCGGGATGCGGAGAGCTTCCGGAAAATATACGGAATGACAGATGAGCTCTATCATCAGCTTTCGCCTTTTATCCATATACAAACAGATCAGCACGTTCTTGCTCAACAGAAAGCGGATACGTCCGACATAGATTCACCGGAAGAGAAGCCTCTCTTCTACCCTCCGACAATCAAATATCCCGAAGGTACAGTAGTGGATCTGAACAGTGCCGATACCACCATGCTCAAATACATTCCCGGTATCGGAAGCGGCATAGCCTGGCAAATCGTCAGTTACCGTCAACGCCTGGGAGGTTTCCACTCGACAGAGCAACTCCTGGAACTGGAGCACATACATTCCGATATGTTAAGATGGTTCACGATAGAGACCGACTCTTTACGGAAGATACAGATCAACCGGGTAAGTGTGGAGAGACTTCGGGCACATCCCTATCTCAACTTTTATCAGGCTAAAGTCATGGTGGAGCACCGACGCAAACGAGGGTATATCAAAGATATACAGGAACTCAGGTTGTATGAAGAGTTTACAACGGAAGAGCTCGAACGTATCGCTCCTTATCTCTCTTATGAATAGAAGGAGGAAGAACTACCGGTCTGAAGAACTTCTCACACAGGTTACTGACACATAAATTACAGGATTCAGGGAACAGACTCAACAATACTACCATCTATCATATGGATGGTACGGTCTGTAATACGCGACAGACCTTCGTCGTGCGTTACGATCACGAATGTCTGTCCAAACTGTTTTCTGAGATCAAAGAAAAGCTGATGCAGTTCTTCTTTGTTCTGTGTGTCTAAGCTGCCCGACGGTTCATCCGCCAGGATCACAGAAGGATTATTGACCAGCGCACGGGCCACAGCCACCCGCTGTTTCTCTCCTCCGGAAAGTTCATTGGGCTTATGGGTAGTCCGCTCTTTGAGTCCCATATAATCCAGCAATTCCATGGCCCGGTTTTCTGCCTGTTTACCGGAAGCACCTGCTATAAAAGCAGGGATCATCACATTCTCCAGAGCAGTGAATTCCGGCAGCAACTGATGGAACTGGAACACAAACCCGATGTGTTTATTGCGGAATGCCGACAGCGCTCTCTCTTTCATTTTTCCGGTTTCTACTCCGTCTATACACACGATTCCCGTATCCGGCGTATCCAATGTGCCCATGATCTGAAGCAGCGTTGTCTTTCCGGCACCACTGGGCCCTACAATGCTTACGATCTCTCCTTTCTCAATAAAAAGATCAATTCCTTTGAGGACCTGGAGCGAATCGAAACTCTTTGTTATTTGCTCTAATTGTATCATACGGGCAGATTATTTACAGATGGGTATATTTACAAACGTTTCAGTACATACTCTGCCAGGTAACAGCCAAACACAGCAGGCATATAACTGACAGTACCACAGGTGGATTTCTTGTTTTTCTCGTCATGGATCTCAAAAACCGCTTTCGGATCAGCTTGTTCCGTACTGAATACCACCGGCAATTTCCTGCGAAGCCCCATCTTCCGGAGCTTTTTCCGGACAGCCTTGCTCAATCCGCAATGATAAGTATCACGGATATCCGCGAACCGTACCTGCGTAATGTCACTTTTCGCACCGGCACCCATACTGGACACAATACGCAACTTACGCTGCAACGCCTGCCAGATCAAGTAGCATTTCGGACTCAATGTATCGATGGCATCCACCACAAAATCAAACGATGCACTATCTAAGAGTTCCGGTATATTGTCGTCTTTCAGAAATACAGGACAAACAGTCAGCCGGAGTTCCGGATTGATCGCCTGCAGTCGACGGGCCACAACCTCCGCTTTACTTTCTCCGATTGTCGTATGCAAGGCGGGTAGCTGACGGTTGATGTTACTTGCCTGTACCGTGTCGGCATCTACAATAGTCATAGCTCCTACTCCGGCCCGGCAGATGAGCTCGGCGGCATACGAGCCCACCCCTCCCAGGCCAACCACCAGCACATGCGCCTGGGCAAGCCTTTGCATTTTTTCTTCACCAAACAGTAGCGAAGTTCGTTGCGTCCAGTTATCCATCAATTCTTTTTAAACCATTTATACAGCCATTTTCCCATAGACTTACCCATGCTATCGTAACGTTGATTTTCACTGTAATGTCCGGGATCAGAGAAAGAAATACTCTCTTGCGGGTCTCCGTTCTGATCGGGGTAAAGAACAGCCAAACTATTGTCACAAAAATATTTGGTGATCTGCACGGGCAGCTTTTCAAACGACGGGTCATAAGAGATAAATCCCCGGCGGGCACTTACAATCACCAACAGATGATCGTAACTTACCACACCTGTCAGGAGCAACAGATCTTCCCAGCTATCCAGTTCGGAGTATTCCCCTCTCACTCCTTTGTATTTCTTACCGATATAGCCTTTCAGGTAACGCAGTGTATCCGGATGGGCATAAAAGTGTACCCGACATCCCAGCTGACTCCCCATACGACACAAACGCTCTACCCACTTGTAGAATCCCACCTCAAATTCTGCCTTAGGAGGTACAGCCACTACAATCCTGCGTAAGGTATTCACAGGCATGAGGCATTTTACGATCATCACCTGCCTATAGGTGCCCTTAAGCAGATTTTCCGTCATGGTTCCCAAAAAAGAATCCATCAGGTTGGCTTTTCGGTGCAGACCGATAATCACCTCTGTGGCATCGTACTCTTTCAATGTATGAATAATCCCTGAAGCAATACTCAGATCATACCGGTTGACTGTGTTTATCTCGACATCCACCGCGGCTCCTACACGGGCGGCACGTTCCAGAGAGCGCTGTCCCTGTATCTGCCGGGCTTCCGAATCATTACTGTCATTCACGATACTCACCGCGATCAAGCCATCTGTCTTTTTGGGATCTTTCATAACAAGTGCCATCCCCACAAGGTTTTCGATCGTTTCCGGATTCGCCACCGGTATCAGTATTCTTTCCTCCTCTACCGGTTTGTCTGTCAGATCACTCATCTGGTCACTGACTGCGAATTTCCTGGCGGCACGTTCAGTCACCACCGAACTGATGATACATGTAAACAGGATCATCACTACCGTCCCGTTGAGCACATCGTCATTCAGAAGCGGCACTCCCGGAGAGATCTCGATCTGATTACCGATCAATACGGCTGCCAGTGTAGCTGCCGCCTGTGCGTTACTCAAGCCAAACATCATCGTTCGTTCCGCAGCCTGCATCCGGAAAGATTTTTGCGTGAGCCAGGCTGCCAGCCACTTACTAAGTGTGGCCACTACCGTCATCACAATGGCCACTTTCAATGCTTCTCCACCGGTGAACAGGGTACGTACGTCAATGATCATCCCTACTCCGATCAGAAAATAAGGAATGAAAAGAGCATTTCCCACAAACTCCAGACGATTCATCAACGGAGAGAGATTAGGTATGAGCCTGTTCAGGACCAGACCTACCAGAAATGCGCCTAAAATACCTTCCAGGCCCGCCAGTTCCAGCAATCCGCCCCCAAGGAACACCATAGCCAGCACAAAAATAAATTGCATGATGTTATCGTCGTAGTTGCGGAAAAACCAACGCGCGATCCATGGAAACAGCAGAATGATCAGACAAAAGACCAATACTACTTTCACGGAAAGAGAGATCCAGAACATCGAATTGATCTCTCCCCGATACACACCGGCGATCACAGCCAGCACCAACAGTGCCAATGCCACAGTGATGGCAGTGGCTCCGATAGTAATACTCACACTACGCAACCGGGAAAGACCGTAACGGCTCACAATAGGATAAGAGATCAGGGTATGTGAAGCATACATACTGGCCAGCAGTACAGAAGTGGTCAGGTTGTAATCCAGCAGGGTCATACTACTCCATACTCCCAGTAGCATGGGGATCGAAAAAGTAAACATCCCGAAGACAAAACATTTGAAACGGTTCTTTTTAAAATCCTCCATGTCCATTTCCAGACCGGCAAGGAACATGATGTAATACAGTCCTACCTTTCCAAAAAGTTCGAAGCTACTGTCGCGTTCCAGAATATTGAAACCGTCTTCCCCGATCAGTATACCCGCCAGTATCATACCCACAATATGGGGTATACGCAACCTGCCCAATAGCATAGGCGCGAAAAGAATAATGATCAACACCAGGAAGAATATCCAGGTCGGATCGGTTATCGGAAGATCAAATTCAATATGCAGCCAGTTCATCAATCGGGTTGTTTAATCAGATTCTTCTGCAAAATAACAAAAAAACCGTCAGAATGTCAACATTCTGAAAGGACTTATAACAAACCATCGCCTTTCATTCAATCAGATGGAATAAAAACAAAATTCCCATCGGCCCGCCGGAGTGGTCCGGGTCGGTGGGAATCAAAAAAGTATGAGGATGACAACCACGTGGATCTCACCGCAGAGCTTCCACCTCTTCCGGTGTCAGCGGTATCTTTTTGCCCAGCCGGCGGGCACCCTCTTCCGTGATCAGAAAATCCTCTTCGTTGCGGATGCCTCCGAAATCTTTATACACTTCCACGTTATCGTAATCGATAAAATCGGCCAGTTTGTTTTCTCCACGCCACAGATCGATCAGTTCCGGGATGAAATAGATTCCCGGCTCTACAGTGATCACAAATCCCGGTTCCAGGGTCCTTGCCAGACGAAGGGAGCGCCTGCCGAACTGTGTACTTTTGGGACGGCCGTCGTATCCGACCCAGATCTCTCCCAGATTCTCCATATCATGTACATCCAGTCCCATCATATGGCCCAGCCCATGCGGATAGAACAGTGCATGAGCTCCCTCACGTACGGCATCTTCCGGACTATCCTTCATCAATCCCAGACCTTTCAGCCCTTCTACCATCACACGGGCCGAAAGATCATATACCTGCTCATACGGAATACCCGGACGCAACGCCCCCACCGAAGCCCGGTGCATGGCGTTCTGTATCTCATATACCTCACGCTGGCGGGTAGTAAAAGTCTTATCTGCCGGCACGGTCGAAGACATATCTCCTGCATACCCCATCGCTGTCTCTGCGCCTGCGTCTATCAGGAACAGATCCCCACTCCGGATGGTGTTGCCATAATAATGGTTGTGCAGCGTCTGCCCGTTGACCGTAGCAATGGTCGGGAAAGAGGTAGCCCCTCCGGCTGCCGCTGCTACCGCTTCCATCGCAGCCACTACTTCATACTCTTTCATGCCCGGACGGATCATACGCATGGCGGTCAGATGCATATCGGCTGTGATATCACAGGCTTTCTCTATCTCTACCACCTCTTCGGCACTTTTGTAGTTGCGTTGAGCAACAACGGCGCGGATAAAGGGAACGGATGCTTCCTGTGCAGACAAAGGTAGTCCCAGCCACTCCATCAGCTTGATGCGATGCTCGGCCCGGTAAGGAGGAAGGAAATGGACCACTTGCCCCTGTGCTTTTGCCCGTTGCAGATACACACTGATCTCCCTTGCCGGACGTGTATCTTCCACACCGACCTCCTGACTGCGTTCCCTGAGCGTAGGTTGTGTGCCCATCCAGATGATATGATCCATAGTGAGTTCATCGCCGAAAAGGATCTCCCGGTCGTTGTCCACATCGATCACCGCAGCAAGTCCGGCAGCCGAGATACCAAAATAGTAAAGGAAGGTGGAATCCTGACGATACCGGAAAGCATTCTCTTCATAATGTAATCCCTGATCGTCATTTCCCAGAAAAAACAACAGACCGGAGCCCATTCGTTTTTTAAGTTGTGCCCGCCGGGCAATGTAGGTGGCTTTAGAAAACATAAGATCTTTTATTTAATAAATATTGATTTAACAAAGATAAATACAACTCTTCACTTTTCAAATGTTATCCGGAAGTTAAGTTCCTAAAAAATGAGTAACCATAAAATTCTTAACTAATTTCAAACGTAACCGATAAATATACCTTTCATTCATCAAATTTGGTTATTTTTGTAGCAGAAACCGTTCAGAGAATAGCAGTATATGGCACAAGTTTCCCGACAGGTACAATCGCAGGTACAACAACAGGTACAAACCCTTTCCCCGCAACAGATACTGGTAGTCAAGCTACTGGAGCTGCCGGCGGTAGAACTGGAAGACCGTATACGGGCAGAGCTATTGGAAAACCCGGCGCTGGAAGAGGGCAGTGACGAGGCAAAAAATGAAGCAGAAGAGGTCTCTTCAGATACAGAGAATGAAGTGGAATACGATTCGTTGAACGACTATCTCAGCGAAGACGACATTCCCGACTATAAATTGCAGGAGAACAACCGCTCGAAAGGAGAAAAGGTAGAAGAGATCCCCTTTTCCGAAGCGACCTCTTTCTATGAAATGCTTCGTCAGCAACTCAGCGAACTGAAACTATCCGATCATCAGAGAGAGCTGGCCGAATACCTGATAGGTTCTCTGGACGACGACGGACTGCTACGTAAATCCTTAGAAAACATCAACGATGAACTGGCTATCTATGCCGGTGTCTCCACGAATGAAGAAGAACTGGAAGAGATCCTGCGGATGATACAGGAATTTGATCCTCCGGGCATCGGTGCCCGCGATCTGCGCGAATGCCTGCTGATCCAGATCCGTCGGAAAGAAGAGGCGGAAAAGCAAAATCCGTTATTGTCTGTAGGAGAAAGGATCATTGATACCTGCTACGAGGAGTTTACCCGGAAACACTGGGACAAGATCATGCAGAAACTCAGTCTCAGTGAAGAGACTTTGCAGGAGGCTATCGCGGAGATCACGCGGCTCAATCCGCGACCGGGAGCTTCCCTGGGAGAAACGCTCGGACGGAACATGCAACAGATCATACCCGATTTTGTTGTAGATACATACGACGATGGTACCATTGAGGTCAGCCTGAACAACCGCAATATGCCCGAACTGCGCATGAGCCGGGATTTCACCGAACTGGTGGAGGAACATACCCGGAACCGGGCCAATCAGTCCAAAGAGTCGCGGGAAGCATTGATGTTCCTCAAACAAAAGATGGATGCCGCACAAGGATTCATCGACGCCATCAGGCAACGTCAGCATACCCTCATGTCTACCATGCAGGCCATCATCGAGCTGCAACGCCCTTTCTTTCTGGAAGGAGACGAGTCTCTGTTACGCCCTATGATCCTGAAAGACGTGGCGGAACGTACGGGACTGGATATCTCCACCATCTCCCGGGTGACCAGCAGCAAGTATGTACAGACCAATTACGGTATTTACTCCCTGAAATATTTCTTTGGCGACGGATACACCACCGAAGATGGAGAAGAGAAATCGGTACGGGAGATCAAACGCATCCTGCTGGAGATCGTGGAAGGAGAGAACAAAAAGAAGCCCTATACGGACGATGAGCTGGCCGAACAACTGAAACAGAAAGGGTATCCGATCGCCCGTCGTACAGTAGCCAAATACAGGGATCAACTCAATATCCCCGTTGCGCGGTTGCGTAAATAATCATTTGAATCTCTGAAGATATGGAAGAAACAATTCCGGAAGAAAAAATGTATACCCCACCGGGGTGGATGATAGGCGGAGCCAAATTCCTGTCCGTAGTGCTGACTCCCATGATCATTCCGTTCATTGCTTTCGTATGCCTCATATACGGTACCCAGCTACGTTATATGTTCCCACCGGTCACATCGGTTCCGTTGGCAGGATTCCCTGTACTGCTCATCCTGTTCGGTATCATTTTCTGTTTTACCATCTTGTTGCCGTCCCTCACTATTTTTTTATATAAAACCATGCACCGGCTCAGTTGGGACGATCTTCTTCTGCGTCGGATACGATTCGTGCCGTATGCGGTGACCATCATCTCCTACGGATTCTGTCTGGCATTGATACACCGCATAGCACGGCACGTTGTATATGGGTATCTCATGAGCGGGATCATACTTTCCGTACTGATCTGTCTTATCATCTGTTTCCTGGTCAACCTGAAATGGAAGATCAGCGTACATATGGCTGGTATGGGAGGAGCTACCGGGATGCTGGTGGCCGTCAGCCTGTTTTTCGGACAAAATCAGACTCTCGCTCTCTGCGGCCTGATCCTGCTGTCGGGACTTCTGGGTACCTCACGTATGATTCTGGGAAGACACACCTTTTACGAAGTGATCTTCGGCTACCTGACAGGCTTCTTCACCGCCATGCTGGTGCTGCGTATCCCTTCGCTCGCATTCTTTACGTTTTATATGGAGAAATTATTTTAATCCGAATATAAACTATTAATCCATCTGACATGAATTTTCCACAAGACCTGAAGTACACCAAAGAGCACGAATGGATACGGCTCGACGGCGATGTAGCGTATGTAGGTATCACCGACTATGCGCAGCAACAACTTGGAGACATTGTTTTCGTAGATATCCAGACCGAAGGAGAGACCTTAGCTGCCGGAGACATATTTGGTACCATTGAGGTAGTAAAGACGATCTCCGACCTCTTTCTGCCGGTAGCCGGAGAAGTATTGGAGATCAACCCGACCCTGGAAGATACACCGGAACTGGTAAACCAGGATCCCTACGGCAAAGGCTGGCTGATCAGGCTACGCCCCGAACAGACTTCCGATCTGGACAACCTGTTGGATGCGGAAGCCTATAAGGCGCTGATCAACCAATAGATTTACGATTAGACTATTTAGATTGAAATTACCTCTTTACACACAGAGATATTCCACATGTAAATCGTAAATAGAACATTCATAAATTACAAATTAATCTTTTTAACTGATCAGAGAAAAAAATCGTAAATCGTAAATCGTAAAATCGTAAATCCCTTTATGTTGCCTATTGTCAGTATCATCATGGGTAGTACCTCCGACCTTCCGGTCATGGAAAAAGCTGCCGCACTTCTCAACGAGATGCACATTCCTTTCGAGATCAACGCTCTTTCGGCTCACCGCACGCCGGAAGCTGTAGAAGAATTTGCCAAAAACGCACATGCACGCGGTATCCGGGTAATCATCGCAGCAGCAGGAATGGCTGCTCACCTACCCGGAGTCATCGCAGCCTCTACACACCTGCCGGTGATCGGTGTGCCCATCAAAGCTTCTTTAGAGGGTGTGGATGCACTGTTGGCCATTGTACAAATGCCTCCGGGTATCCCTGTTGCCACATTGGGTATCAACGGAGCGCTCAACGCCGCCATCCTCGCCGTACAAATGCTCTCTCTGGAAAACAAGGAACTGGAGCAGAAACTGATCGCCTACAAAGAAGGGTTGAAAAAGAAAATCGTAGAAGCCAATGAAGCCCTGAAAGAGGTGAAATTTGAGTATAAAACCAATTGATTTACGATTTACTGATTTACGATTTACGACTGAAATTACCTGATACCACAATCTCTTGTCTGACTTTCATAGAAATAGAACCAGGATAAATGAGAGATATTTATAAAATGTATCAAATTTCATATCCCAATCGTAAATCGTAAATCGTAAATCGTAAATCCAAACACCGTGTTTGATTTATTCAATTACTCCCGGCGAAAAACATCCGTGGTTCATATCGGTGCTACCCCCCTGGGGGGTGCCAATCCCATCCGCCTGCAATCCATGACCAATACCTCTACCACGGACACAGAGGGGTCTGTGGCGCAAGCCATACGTATCACAGACGCAGGCGGAGAATATGTCCGTCTCACTACACAAGGGATCAGGGAGGCCGAAAACCTGAAAAATATCAATGCCCACCTTCGCAGAGAGAAATACATGACTCCGCTGGTGGCTGATGTACACTTCAACCCCAAAGTAGCAGAGGTAGCTGCTCTGTATGCGGAAAAGGTGCGGATCAATCCGGGCAACTATGTAGATAGCGCCCGCACGTTCCGGGAGCGGGAATATACCGACGAAGCATACGCCGCGGAACTGCAGAAAATACGGGACCGTTTTGTGCCGTTCCTGAATATCTGCAAAGCCAACTACACAGCGATCCGTATAGGCGTGAATCACGGCTCTCTGTCGGACCGGATCCTGTCGCGCTACGGAGACACTCCGGAAGGGATGGTCGAATCCTGCATGGAGTTCCTGCGGATCTGTGTAGAAGAGCATTTCACAGATGTAGTGATCTCCATCAAAGCCTCTCATACGGTAGTCATGGCAAAGACCGTACGACTGCTGGCACAGGTAATGGAACAGGAAGGTATGGCTTTTCCCCTGCACCTGGGTGTCACGGAAGCCGGTGACGGAGAAGACGGTCGCATCAAATCGGCGCTGGGCATAGGAGCCCTGCTGGCCGACGGTCTGGGAGATACCATCCGTGTCTCTCTCAGCGAAGAGCCGGAAGCAGAGATCCCGGTGGCACGCAAACTGCTCGATCATATACTTTCCCGTCAGAACCACCCTCCGATAGCGGCTACGCCGTCGCCCGCGTTCAGCTATCTCTCTCCCACACGGCGAAAGACCCATGCGGTCGGCAAGATCGGAGGAGGAAATCTACCTGTAGTCATATCGGTCCGCATGGATCATTCGCAGGAAACAGATCCGCAATTCCGGCCGGATTATATGTACACCGGACGAGGGCTGCCAGAGAACAGATTGCCGGATACGGAGTATATTCTGGATGCGGATGCATGGACAGGAGCTCCGCACACCTGGCCTGCTTTCCACTACAAGCAACTGCAACAACTGCATACGAATACCGCGGAAAAGAAGTTCTTTTTCCTCCCGTACCCGGTACTTACGGAAGAGATCCTGGCTTGCCTCAGCACACATCCGGAAGTAGTGATCATCTCACAAAGCACACATGCCAATCGTCTGGGAGAGCACCGGGCTTTGGTACATAGCCTGATGAACGCGGGAATCGAAAATCCGGTTGTGTTCTTCCAGCACTATACGGAGGAGCATACCGAAGATCTACAGATCAAAGCCGCGGCAGATATGGGAGCACTGATTTTAGACGGATTCTGCGACGGTATCTTCCTCTACAACCACGGCTGCATACCGCACACCGTGATGGATACCACAGCTTTTGGCATCTTACAGGCCGGACGGGTACGTACCAGTAAAACGGAATATATCTCTTGTCCGGGGTGCGGACGTACCTTATTCGATCTGCAAACCACTATTGCCCGCGTCAAAGCGGCGACCTCGCACCTGAAAGGACTCAAGATCGGTATCATGGGATGTATCGTAAATGGTCCCGGTGAGATGGCCGATGCCGACTATGGCTACGTAGGCGCCGGAAGAGGAAAGATAAGCCTCTATAAAAAGAAGGAGTGTATCGAGAAGAACATCCCGGAAGAGGAAGCGGTAGAAAAGCTGATCGAACTGATCAAGGCCAATGGAGACTATAAGTGATTTACGATTTACTGATTTACGATTTACAATTTGGAAATACTAGTATATCCATGTAATCATCCACCTGTAGAGACGCACGGCGTGCGTCTCCGCGATATACGTCCAACACAAATACATATATGGACAGATAAGAATGTTATAACCTACCTGGATTGTGTAACGGATACGATCAACGACCCAACCCACATTTGATGTATTCATCACAGAAAGGGTCGTACTTCTTCTACGTGCGTGTATGTAGGTTAGACTTGCATGGATGTATGTTGGACCTGCATCGCGGAGACGCACGCCGTGCGTCTCTACATAGGTATCTTATCTTCCCAATCGTACATCCGTACATCGTAAATCATCTTGTTTTTCTTCTCTTCTCAAACAACCACTCCATAAAATCGGGATAGTTGAAAGCCGGGGTCCAGCTGTCGTGATTCACTCCGGGAAATTCTATATATTCCACATCAGCACCTATGTGTTTCAAGGCTTTGTACGCCTCGCGTGAGCCACTGACCGGGACCGTAGAGTCTTTGTCGCCATGAAAAATACGGAAATGTACATCCTTTGCTGCTTCCAGACGTGTCGGATTGACCGTACCGCAAATGGGTATCGCGGCAGCTACTAATTCCGGATAGCGGCAAGCCAGGTCGAAGGTACCCATGCCTCCCATAGAAAGTCCTATCACATACACACGATCGATATCTACATCCGGCCGGAGCAAATATTCGTCCAGCAGTCCTACAACAAGTTCCATGACGGGTGAGATAGGTACACCGGAAGGCATCTCCGCCGGAGTGAAGGTCTCCGGACGGTTGCGGTAGGCCCAATACCCCTCTTCGGGGCATTGCGGATAGAGCACATACGCCGGATATTTCTCACGGTTAACAGGATTGCGAAACATCTCGCTACCATGTGACAACTGCTTTTCGTTGTCACTGCCCCGCTCACCGCCGCCATGCAGAAACAGAACAAGCGGATATTGTTGCTGTCCGGGTTCCGGCCGCAACAAACGATAGTTGAGTGTATCTCCCTGCGATACGAACTGTTTCTTTTCATATTCTCCCTGCGCATAGATAGTACCCGCCAGGAAGATCAGCAAACCCATCCAAGCAAGTCTTTTCATGTATAATTAAGATTAAATGCAGTTATTGATACATGCAAAGCTAATCATTCTCTTACAAATTACAGAAGAAAACAAGTCTAAATTCTACCTCTATAATGTTCCGACAGAGTAAGAACCACACCTGCCGATACAAAAAAGGAGTTGCCTGCTACCTGCAAACAACTCCTTCTATCTATCAGTATATACCTACTTATTCTCTGGCCAATGCCACAGGCCTCAGAGTCTCCTGATAGGCCATCTGGTCCTTCAGTATCTTCAGAGCAGCCTCCAGATCCTCATCATCCTTCAACTGCTGAATGATGCTTCCACGCTGGTAATAGTAACGCTTCACGATCTCTACGGAAATAAGGCTCTTGATATCTTTGGAAAAATGATCCAGATCCCTGTCTAAGTCGTGTTCCAGCTTTTGCTCCAACGCGGCAAATTCCGCCTGTGCACTCTCGAGACAGCCTTCAAACTCCGCTGCCTCTCTCAGCGTCTTCAAGATCTTGGAACTTTGCTGGTCGTATTTGAAATCCGCGTTCTTCACCATTTCCCTGAAATCCGCATAGTCCGTATCCGAAAGTTCAAAACTCTCTGCCGGAGCAATGGTCGGATGCTTGAGCGCATACTGAGTGGCATAGTTGAAGATCAGATTATCATTGACTAAATAAAACAGAATATTCGCATACCGTTCCTGATCCACGATAATATCCGGGTTGATACCTCCTCCGTCACGCACCTCTCTGCCGGCACGGGTATGAAACACCTGGGTCAGACTATCCGGTACACGGGTAGCGATCCCATCGGCATTCCGGTGTTTGTAATCAATCGCCTGTACACATCTTCCACTGGGAATATAATATTTAGATGTCGTGATCTTTAACGTTCCTCCGTAAGGCAACGCACGAGGTACCTGTACCAGCCCCTTACCTAAGGTACGGGTTCCGATGATGACTGCCCGGTCCAGATCCTGCAAAACACCCGCGAGGATCTCTGAAGAAGAAGCCGTACCCCCATTCACCAACACAGCTATCGGAATTTCCGTATCCAACGGCTCCCGCAAGGTTTTATACGTCTGATCGGCCTGTCTGATCTTTCCCTGCGTAGTCACTAAGGTCTGTCCGCGTGGCAAAAAGAAATTGGCTATATCCACCGCCTCATCCAGCAATCCGCCCCCGTTGTTACGAAGATCAATCACCAGAGAGGTGATACCCTGATTCTGTTTCAGATCCAGGAACGCCTGTTTAAACACTTTGGAAGGACTTCCTGAAAAACTATTCAGATTGATATATCCGACACCGTTCTCAATCACTCCGTAATAAGGTACGGTAGGCAGTTGAATAGACCGGCGCACGATATGGAAATCCATCGGATGTTCCGTACCCGGCCGTTTCACCTTCAGGATAAAATCGGTACCGATCTGCCCGCGAAGCATATCACTGACCTCCTGATTGTTCTTCCCGGCCAGATCCTGCCCGTCAATTTCCAGAAGCACATCACCGGGTTTGAGGCCAACCTCAGCCGCGGGCATACCTTCATAAGGTTCGGCTATCACCGAACGTTTGAGTGTCTGGTCGTACGTGATCAACGAACCGATCCCTCCGTAGGAGCCTTTGATCATCTGCTCCAGTTCGCTCTGATCCTCTTCCGGAAAATAATTGGTATAAGGATCGAGTGAATAAAGCATCGCATCGATCCCTTCACGGATGGTTTTATTGGGGTCTATCGTATCTACGTAGAACATATCCAACTCCTTGACGATCGCGCTGAAAATATCCAGGTTCTTGGCAACCTGAAAATTCCGGTTATCCGCGGCTTTAAACCCCAGAAAACCGGTAACCACAGCCACTACAGCAAGGAGAAGAAGAGTCTGTTTATTCCATATTTTTTTCATTCTCTATTTCGGTTAAGTTAAAGAAACTATTCTGATTTTCCACGAATGACTGAACCTTGTATTCTTCGCTTTTTGTTCTGTCTTCTTTTTAGCTTCGCTGACCGCCTGGTTGTTATCTTTTCCTGTCTTCTTTCAGATGAAAACAGGAAGACGCAGCTATGGAGACGCAAATATGGAGACGCAACTATGCGTCTCTACATGGTCCGTTATTGACTTTGCTGACCGTTGGTTATCGCATCCGAAACAGAAAGATCTGACTAAAAATAAGACCAAACAAAAAAACGAGTAAAATCAAAGCAGTTTCTGAAGTGTAAAAATAATGTATTCCGGATTTATTCCGACAGAACCTCATTAATATTTAACTTTATTTCATCCCATTGAGCCTGAGGAATCGTTGTACCGATCACCTGTATAACGTTCCCTGCCAGAATGGAACCAATTTTAGCACATTTGTCTAAGGAGTAGCCACTGGTGAGTCCATACAGGAATCCGGCTGCGAAATAATCTCCCGCGCCTGTGGTATCCAGCACCTGGGGCACAGGGATTGCCGACACTTTCACTGTCTCCGTTCCCTTTTTGATATAAGAACCGCCCGCGCCTACCTTCACTACAGCTATGCTGCACATATGCGCGATCTGATCCAGTGCCTCTTCGGGTTCTTTTCCCGTGAATGCTTTGGCCTCTTCTTCATTGGCAAAGACCACATCCACATATTTATTGATGAGCATAGAGAAGAATTCCAGATCACCTTCTACGATATTGTAGCTGGCAAGGTCCATACAGACCTGTAAGCCGGCCTCTTTAGCCAGTTCGATGGCCCTCAGGATCATCTGATGATCCTGTACCAGATATCCTTCTATATACAGATACGAGTATCCTTTGAACATATCCAGAGAGAGGTCTTCGGCCTTCAGTGTAGAAGCAGCCCCGAGAAAGGTGCCGAATGTCCGCTGACCGTCCGGAGAAATAAAGGTAGAAGCCACTCCCGAGGGCAGATCACAAACCAGCAATTTCTGTTCGATCCCGTTTCGGACAAGATGGTTCCGGTAAAACTCACCGTAAGCATCCTCACCGATCTTACCGATAAATCCGGTACCTGCTCCCAAACACGCCAGACCGAGTATGGTATTGCCTGCCGATCCACCGGTTGCCAGATAAGTCTGCATACGACTGAAGACCTGATTGATCTGCTGTAATTTATCGCTGTCTATCAATTGCATACTTCCTTTCGGAAGATCCATTTGTTGTAATATTGAGTCGTCTGTCAGTGTTGCAAGTACATCCACCAGGGCGTTCCCCAGTCCAATAATTTTGTCCATTCTTAGAAATTTTCTGCAAAGATATTGCATATTTCAAAATATCCTATTACTTTTGCATCGCATTTGAGAAAAACATTCTTCCTTAGCTCAGTTGGTTAGAGCATCTGACTGTTAATCAGAGGGTCCTTGGTTCAAGTCCAAGAGGAAGAGCAAAAAAGGTATGACCCGGTGGTCGTACTTTTTTTATGAAAAGTATCTCTTCCGCTTTGCAGCGTACCACCGTCCGGGTAAACAGACTCCGGAATATCCTGTAATTTCTTTCTATACTATCTACCGGACTTTTCATTCCTTTTCCTTCATGTACCATTCCTCCGGATTTTCTACTTAGATTTTTTATGATTATTGTCTTCACGCCTTCACCGATAGCACGAAATAACTTTATATCAGTTCTTTATGTGTGAAGGCAGACTACTTTTTTATGCTTTCACCTGCTTTCACGCCTTCACACATAAACAGCTTACCTAAATACAATATTCAATTAATTATCAATCAATTACTTCAACAAAATAACCAAACGCATATACAATTCCCTGTTCCGGAAGAGTTCATGAGAGAGATACCCGGACTCTTTCAGGTAAAGCGAAGAAAAACACTGTTGAACGGCTGTCAACACACAGGAAACCATCTGCACGTATACAGATACATTCCTGATCCCACGCCGTGGGATTTATTGTTTCACGACGTGGGATATATCGTTTCACGCCGCGGGACGTATTGTCCCATGGCATGGGATTACTAAGATACCATGGAATAAACAATACCCTATCCTGTAAAGAACACCCGGATACAGTAATGCCTACACACCTACAGGACAGTCGGAACAAGTCGCAAACCACTATGTCTGTTGGGTATACCCCTCTCAGGGCGCAGAGTGTACGTGATAAGTTCTTCTCTATCGTATATCGCTTCCATATATAGTTTCGTCGTTTACTATTCGATTACTACATCGATCACTGCTTCGGAAAGCAGGAAGGGTAGGCTTTCTATCAAACTGACTTTCAACCAAAGTGATGAAGCCCCCTCTTTATAATAGGATGAATACACTTAACCAGTCAACCCAAACGGTTTTTCTTCTCTTTAGTGGAAGGAGATCAGACACAATTTCCTATAAAAGACTCCTGAATCGCAGATTTACGAAGTCAACCAGGCAATGGATAGATCTGACCAGCAAATATGAAAAGTGCTGGAAGCACTCACTTTTTATCATCATTTTTATATCCAGTGTGGCGGCTCGCTCCGTTCCTCTACACTTCACCTTACTCTGGGCTGGAATCGCTCGTGTCTATAGCACTATAGATACATTGTAAACTAAATACCTGATCATTAATGAAAGATTTTATTGCAGATTTTGGTAACTATTTCCTATCTTTGCAGTACCGAATAAGTTTACATATAAATAATATTAATAACATGTCATTCTCAGATTTTAAAAGAAAACAAGGCAGGCTTACGGGTGCAAGTCCCGAAACTTTTTTGGTGACATATATAATATTATGTTATTGTAAACTGTTCGGCGAGACCTGCCTTTCTTTATTCACCCTTTAATTTTTTTGTTATACCGAACAGTTTAAAAAGAACTACCAAAAAAGTGAACCCGGCGAAAGCCTCCGGTAAAAAGTCTCTCAAAGCCAAAGTCTTAAAGATCAAAAATTCAGATGAAAGTCTGCACCTCAGGCGGCTTACTGTCTCTTCCCAAAGCGTAGTCAACAAAAAAAGCAGCAACGGACTCAAATCCATTCCTTTTCTGCGACTGATGGGAGTATGGCTCGATCGGGTAGGTTTTCCCATTAACAGCCAGGTAGATGTAATCGTAGATAACAATCTGCTTATTATAAAACCAGCAGATTTATAAAGCAGGAAAAGAAGCGGTCTCCACATGGAAAAATCGGTCTATCTCTAAGTGCTGGAAACACGGCCGATTCCAGCCCAGGGTCAGGAAGACAAAACGCAGTGTAGTCTGACACCACCCTGGGCTGCGAACCGCATACGTAAGTGAGTGCTGAACCAACGGTAGACGCAGTCAAAGTACGATCGAAAGAAATGGAACATCTTAAGTTTCGGTCGTACTTTCAGCACTCTTTGTTTCGCATCTGTGTATACCCAGGGTGGCGGCTCGCTCCGGTTCCCTGCACTTCTCCTTACCCTCCCGATAAATCGGGACAAGTCGGGCTGGGATCGAACGTGCTTACAGAACTTCCAGTAGATCATACAGATAACAACTCACCATTTTTTTTCTTTCAACAAAAGGGAAGAGAGAACTATCTGTAACAGGATGAATACATTCCAACCAGTCAACCCAAACCCGGACGATACACGGTGAAGGCGTGAAAGCAGGTGAAAGCATAAAAAACAGTCTGCCTTCACATTTAATAGTTTCGTATACAACACCTTATATATCCCTGTGAAGGTGTGAAGGCAGAAAATACAAAAACTTTAAGTAAATAATTTCCGAAGGAGCGTAGGTACACTTTTGAATATGCAGAACGTGGTACGGATCTCACCGCCCCACGATCCGTCACTTTCCGGACGTCCATAGTGAAAGTCACCATCTATCTATAAACCAGCGGCTAACGATTTAATTCCTATTTTTTATTTCTCAAAAATTGCATATATCAAAATAAGCTATTACTTTTGCAATCGCATTGAAACAAACATTCTTCCTTAGCTCAGTTGGTTAGAGCATCTGACTGTTAATCAGAGGGTCCTTGGTTCAAGTCCAAGAGGAAGAGCGAAAAACCGGATATTCAGGAATTTCCTTTATATCCGGTTTTTTCATTTAAAAAACGTCTGATTGACAAACTCTTATCTAAAAAGAGCACAATAGCATCCCCATCACTTTTTTATTTTTTACTCTTTATTCTTCCGAAGCAGGGCCGTACAATTGCGGGTTCCACACCAGGCCAAACAGATTCAGATAATCCTGCATCGGGTTGAGCCCTACTGCCGATCGCCTTTCATTCAATCGGTAAGGATCTTCCACAGGATATATATAATACCTGCCGCTCTCCGCATCGTATCCGATCTGAGTCCCATACAACTGTTTGCCATGCTTCTCTATAGAGAGTTGATCTTCCAGCTGAGCCAGATCGGCCGGATAGGCTTCTCCTGCCTTTACCGCCTCCCGCATCATAGGCAGGTACTTCTCCTGCACCTCCGGGTCGGCATATTGCAATACCATAAAGAATGCGCGATTTCCTTTCCGGCCCACGATCTCCTTTCCCAACCATCCGCGCTTGTCTAAGATCTGGGTGACCTCGGCAAGCTGGATAGAATCCTGTTCGCGCATCAGATCCAATTGTGCCACCAGCAGGTCGGACTGCGGACCGTATTGCTGTCGTATTTCCTGATACTGATTCCGATACAGCAATACATCATCGTAGATCTTTTCCAGTTTCGCCATCAAAGGACGGTTCAGGCGGATATCCGCACGCAATTTATTGGTACGCAGCAGACTCATTACCTCATCCCAGCGATAGTCAGATCTGAGATTGTCCAGATCCGTATCTCCGTTGATATATTCCAGCATTTCATAATCTCCATTGCCCGCGATCTTATACAACTGAACAAAAGCCGAATCTATCCGGCCTGCCATGGACCAGCAGGCAGCCGCGTTGTAGCGATCCGTATCGGCGACAGGAGCCTCAGGCAAAGAGAAAGCTTTGGAATAGAGGCGTGCCGCCTGCAGGTATTTTTCTTCTTCGAAAAGCCCCAGGGCCTCCGTGGTAAATTCATAGTATTGCGCCTGGACCTGAGAGAAACCCTGTGAAAAGAGCGTCAGAAAAAAGAGAGATAAACAAATTTTCTTCATGTATAGAACGGATTAATCAGATAAAAGTACAGTCCGTGTCTTCCCGTAAAAACTTTCATCCTGTATATGTACTATGTTACCATGCAGATCTGTACAAAAAAGCAGATGATTTACGAAAAGGAAACACTTACCTTCATTTTACATTAACAAAATAAT
The DNA here is from genome assembly GCA_020861095.1 of Bacteroides sp. Taxonomy (GTDB): domain Bacteria; phylum Bacteroidota; class Bacteroidia; order Bacteroidales; family Bacteroidaceae; genus Bacteroides. Next base: position 33,755 of record JAJBTC010000196.1, on the reverse strand, counting down.
GTTTAAAAAGTTTAGCATCCATTCCCCTTTTACCTTTTCCTGGATTAGCTTCACCGACCCCTGGTTCAGTACGGTAATTCCGGAAAGGCCAATGCTGAGCCATCGAAAGTTATTCAGGAGATAGGGCTGTCTCATGACTCTGGTCAGCGCATTGCCACCCAAGGGTCGTGACGATTTACGATGATAAGTAAGTATTCATCCATGAATTGTATATATACTCCCGTATCGGTCCGAAGACAAGCGGTATACTATTTGTCTATACACTCATCCACCACATACGTTCCTATCATATCATGTACAGAGAAGAGGATGCCCTGTAGAGACGCATATTTGCGTCTCCATATTTGCGTCTCCATATGTGCGTCTCCATATGTGCGTCTCCATATTTACGTCTCCATATTTACGTCTCCATATTTACGTCTCCGCGGTGTACGTCCAACACAGAGGCGTGCGTCTCCGGGATGCAGGTGGCGTGCATCTCCGCGGTATATGTACAACAAAAAAAGCATACCACAGAGTATATACATTCCCATTCGGTGTGCTGAGACGCAAATATGGAGACGCAAATATGCGTCTCTACAAGTTATCGGAGATAGAAGTATATATAGGATTTATACATACTCAGATGCAATTCCGGTTGCCAATCATTCGTCCGTACATCGTAAATAATTCAGATATTTCCTGCTTATCAGCTTTATACCCAAAGCCCCGAACTGTCTCTTTTTTCTCCATCGGGTTACGGGAACACCAGAAGAGTTGCCGGATCCCTGCTTTTTTCCTGATTTATTTTATTACTTTTGTTTGGAAAATACCCCTATTATGAGTACACGAAACGAACTGGCCGCATTCAATCATCTGTTCTCTTACAAAGAACGGTTCATTCGTTTCGCGCAGACCTATGTACGGGATCCGGACATTGCCGAAGATTATGTGATCGATGCGCTGCTCTATTACTGGGAAAACAGGCACCGCTTAGAGAACGAGAGGAACATACCCGCCTATGTGCTTACCATCATCAAACACAAATGCCTCAACTACCTGCAACACAAAAAGTTGCAGGAAGAGGTGAAAGATAAATTGATCGCACATGCCCAATGGGAATTATCTACCCGTATCTCTACCCTGGAGGCCTGCGAACCGTATGAGATCTTCACTGCCGAAGCAGAGCAGCTGGTAGAACGCGCCTTAGCCAGGCTGCCCGAACGCACCCGCCGGATATTTCTGATGAACCGCATGCAAAATATCTCTCAGAAAGAGATCGCCCAACACATGCATATGTCTGTCAAAGGGGTAGAGTTCCATATTTCCAAAGCTCTCAAAGAGTTGCGGATAGAGCTCAAAGACTATCTGCCCCTTTTTCTTTTTTATTTTATGCATTGAAGTCGTTTTGCTGAAAGATCGGGATGACTTCACGGACAGACAGGCGTAACCGGATGTTTCCCGGCCGGAGAGAAAGCTTACCTCAGCAACTCTGTTTACCTGCACATTTACCGCTCCTACCTCTTTTCTATATGACCGTCTTTGTGTATACACCTGCTATAGGTTCTGGCCGGGACCGGGATTCTTTTTTCGTTTTTTAGAAAAAAATACATTTTTCCACTAGGGGTAAAGCTCCTTCATCTGCTATCCTACTAAGAAGCCACACAAAGCCCGATCGGTTTCTTTCGAGACAGACGTATGGATAAAGAGACATTATACCGTTTTTTCGAGGGTGCTACCTCCCCGGAAGAAGAATCAGAGATCAGAAAATGGCTGGAAAGTTCTCCGGCCCATCGTGATATCCTGTTGCGGGAGCGAAAGTTGTTCGATACTTGCCTGCTGGTGTATGATCCCCGGAAGAGAGTCAGACCGGCTTCCCGGAGACAGCGTCTTCGTGCCTCCATTCCCATGCGTACCCTGCTGCAAACAGCAGCTACCGTAGCCATCACCTTCTTCGTTTCTATATGGCTTCTCGGGAACGACCCTCTTCCCGAACCGGGAATGCTCTCCTTAGAAGTCCCTATCGGCCAACGGATACACGTTACGCTGCCCGACGGAACCTCTGTCTGGCTCAATTCCTGTTCGAAGATGGAGTATCCGGGACTATTTACAGAGAAGTCGCGGGAGATTACCTTAGACGGAGAAGCCTATTTCGAAGTGACACACCAGCCCGGAAAACCCTTTGTGGTACATACCGTATATGGAGATATAGAAGTGCTGGGAACCACGTTCAATGTAGAGGCCTATTCACAGGATGACTCCTTCACCACTTCCCTGCTGGAAGGATCGGTACAGGTAACACGCGACGAAGAAACCATCGTATTGGAGCCTGACCAGGCCGTCCGTTTGTCAGAAGGGAAATTAACGATCTCTCCCATCACCGGTCTCCATACGTATCGCTGGAAAGAAGGATTGATCTGCTTCGATAACGAATCTTTCGGGCAGATCCTGAAAAAATTGGAGAAATACTACAACGTACAGATCCATCTGCAACCTGGCACCGATACCAGCCGGCGATACAGCGGAAAGTTCCGTCAGGAAGACGGTATCGAAGCCGCTCTGAAGATATTACAAAAGGACCTTCGCTTCACCTACACGCGTGAACCGGGCCGTCCCCTTATCCACATCAAATAGTTCAGGCCTATGGAAAAAATGAAGTAAGGAACTCCTCCTTAATCAGACAAAGAATGGGGGCACGCGACACCCAACTTGCCGACATTCGACTTCACACGATAATTACTTGATCCATTTACTATTAACCCATCAAATCCATGCAAAGATATGAATAAATTTTCTTTGTGGGGTACACTCCCGCCCCGAAAAACACAAACCCGACACGTATTCAGAACGATGAAGATCACCTGGTTCCTGGCTTTTTTCCCGATTCTCTCCGTCTATGCAGAGAATAGCCACAGTCAAAACACACAGATCACTCTTTCCCGCAGCAACTGTCCGTTGGAACAGGTACTGAGTGAGATTGAGCAACAGACCCACTACCTGTTTGTGGTCAACTCCACTGTAGACCTCCGGCAGAAAGTAAGTGTATATGCGAAAGAGAAACCTGTTCCGGAAGTACTGACTGGTATATTTGCGAAAACCCATGTAAAGTACAGCATCGAGGGCTCCTACATTCTTCTTACCACTTCTGCCCAGGCAGACGAGAAGCCATCTGTCACACAAGTCCGGAAGCCCCTTACAGGCAAAGTAGTCGATGAAAGCGGAGAGGAACTGATCGGTGCCAACGTTACCCTGAAAGGGACGGTCCACGGTACAATCACCGATGTCAACGGGAATTTCAGCCTCACCGGAGATTTCGACGAAAGATCGGTCTTAGTCGTCACTTACATCGGTATGAAGACCCAGGAGGTACGCGTCGGACAGCAAAACCACTTAGTCATTACCCTACGCACAGACTACAAAACCTTAGACGAGGTAGTGGTTGTGGGCTACGGTACCCAACGAAAAGAAAACCTCACCGGGTCTGTCTCTACGGTGAATGTAAAAGATCAGCTCACCGGACGTTCCATTCCCGATATCGCGCGCGGTTTGCAGGGAAGTGCACCGGGGCTGACGATCCGCACCAATACCGGGGCCATCGGTACGGATGCCTCCATACGGGTGCGCGGGATCATAGGCTCGGTCAACGGAAGTTCCAGCCCGTTGGTCCTGGTAGACAACGCCGAGGTATCGAGCCTGCAGATCATCAACCCGGATGATGTGGAAAGTATCTCCATCCTTAAAGACGCGGCCTCCACCTCTATCTACGGTACACGCGCGGCTTTCGGTGTGGTACTCATCACCACCAAAAAGGCCAGGGAAGGAGAAAAGTTCACGATCAACTACTCCAACAACTTCTCCTGGAGGCGCCCTACCGTCACCCCCACCATATCCAGTGCCGTGAAAGGCGCCGAAATGTCCTGGGAGGCCGGACTGCGCTCGAACCCCAACCTGCAGGAGCAGCGAAGCGACAACTTCCTCTACTGGAACCCGGAGTCTATCGAGCGTATGCGCGAGTGGGAACGGGTATATGGCCACATGAAACTGAGCAATGAAATGGTATTGGGGCGCGATTTTGAAATGATCGATAACAAGCTCTATTTCTACCGGAGCTTCGATGCCCCTGACAAATACATCAACAAAAACGCATTCCAGCAGACTCACAACCTATCTGTCAGCGGGACGGTGTCACAAACCTCCTACAACCTGAGCCTGGGATACCTGGAAGAGGAGGGAGTGATCCAAGTGAATACAGACAAATTCCAGCGCTACAACGTAACGTTCGGCACCTCTACGAAAGTCAACGACCGGGTGAATGTACGTTCCAAGCTCATTTTCTCCAAAACCATCCTGGAGACTCCGTACGAATACTCTACCTCAGACAATTACAACTCCTGGTACTACCTCTACCGCTGGCCGCGCATCATGCCTTATGGCACCTACCAGGGCATTCCTTTCCGCAACGCGGTGACGGAGACCGAACAGGCCAACCGCAACAACCGTACCAACAACTACACGCGCATCTCCTTAGGAACGACTATACATCTTGTCAAAGGCCTGAGCGTAGATATGGATTATGTATATACCCGGACTGACAGGCTCACCCGTACCAACGGAGGAGAGGTGTCGGGATGGAACTTCTGGAACGGAGGGCTGACCCATGAGGTATGGACACCGGCCAGTAAGAACATGGTGAGGAACGCCACCGACCAGAGCGATTTCCACGTAGGTAATGTCGTAGGGCGCTACAACAAGGAATGGAGCAAACATACGCTGAACGCCCTGGCGGGAATGAATATTGAGTACTATACCAACACCGGACTGACAGGCGAACGCAGAGACTTAGTCGACCCCTCTAAACCAGAATTCAGCTTAGCCACCGGCGATCAGTTTGCTTCGGGCTACCACGGCCACTGGGCCTGTCTGGGCTATTTCGGCCGGATCAACTACGCGTACAACGGGCGCTACCTGCTGGAACTGAACGGGCGCATGGATGGTTCTTCCCGTTTTCCACAAAACAACCTGTGGGGATTCTTCCCTTCGGCCTCTGCCGGCTGGATCGTATCCGAAGAGGCGTTTATGCAGCCTGTGAAACCCTGGCTGAGCCATGTGAAGATCCGCGCCTCCCGGGGAACGATCGGTAACCAGGACGTAGAGAGCTCTTCGGAGAAGTATGTCTTCCTGCCTATCCTCACCTCTACCTCTTCGGAATGGGTAAGAGGGGAAACTGCGGAACGTACTTTCGGTCTGCCCAGAGCCATCAGCAGCGGATTCACCTGGGAGAAAGTGACCACTACCAACATCGGAGCAGACCTGCGCCTTTTCAATGACAGGCTGGGAGTAACCTTCGATCGTTTCACCCGCGTCACCAGCAACATGATCACCAGTGGCGAGGCACTCCCTTCTACCTTCGGCAACACCGCTCCGAGAGTGAACTTCGGTGAACTCACCACCAAAGGCTGGGAAATTGCGGTCGATTTCCGGCACCGCTTTACCAACGGATGGGGTATCAACGCGATGGCTTCTCTGTACGATGCCAGGATCAAATATACCAAATACCGCTCCGGATCGCGGTTAGTGACCGATATCTACGAAGGAAAGACCTATGGAGAGATCTGGGGATACGTGACCGACCGTTTCTTCACCGAGGATGATTTCGACATCGCTCCGGACGGGACGTATGTATTGAAAAGCCACCTGGCCGATCAGAGTTATATCTCCAGCGGAAGCGGGCAGAGCTGGTTCCGGTTTGGCCCCGGGGATGTGAAGTTCAAAGACCTGGATGGCAGCGGGAAAATTGATAAAGGAGACAATACGGTAGACAATCCGGGAGATATGAAGGTGATCGGAAATTCTACCCCCCGCTATGAATACGGCCTGCGTCTGGGCATGGACTACAAAGGGATAGACCTCGGCGTATTCCTGCAAGGGGTAGGAAAACGCCAGCTGTGGAGCAGCGGATCTATCTTCGTTCCGGGATTCGCGCACACCGCAGCCTGGTATACCCACCAGGAAGACTACTGGACACCGGAAAATCCCAACGCGTTCTACCCGCGCCTCACTCCTACGGGTCAGTCTAATAACACCATGAATTTCGTGATACAGACCAAGTATCTGCTGAATATGGCTTATTGCCGTGTGAAGAACGTGACCATAGGGTATACGTTGCCCCAGAAGATCGTACGCAAGGCACATATCAGGAACCTGCGTGTCTATCTGAACCTGGAGAACCTGTTCGAATTCCATCACCTGGGCCATATACCCATCGACCCGGAGACCAATATTTCCACCGGAGACGGCGGATACATCGGACGCTCGTATCCGTATACGCGAACCACGTCTTTGGGTCTGCAAGTATCTTTTTGATTGAAAACATAAATTTTACATCTATGAAACGTATCAAATCTCTGCTTTTCTGCCCGTTGTTGCTGCTGCTCACAGCCTGCGACGACTTTTTAGACAGACAACCGCTCGATGTGATCTCCGATGCCGACTATTGGAAAACCGAGAGTCATGTACGTACTTATTCCTATGGATTCTATACCCGCTATTTCGCCGGATACGGATCGGGTGGCTCCAACGGGCCCTTCTTCCTGGGACAAACCCTGAACGACGATATTGCTCACAATGTGCAGAACGACTTCACCCCCCTGCGTATTCCCGAAACAGACAGTGGCTGGACCTTTACCACAGTGAGAAAAGCCAACTATATGCTGGAACAAGTAGAAGGGATGGAGGAACTGGAAGAGGAGGCCAGAAATCACTGGCTCGGCATCTCACGCTTCTTCCGCGCGACGGAATATGCCAACTTGGTCTTTACGTATGGAGATGTGCCCTGGTACGACAGGGTATTGGCTACCGATGAGAAAGACGAACTGTTCAAAGACCGCGACCCGCGTACACAGGTAGTCCGGAAGATACTGGAGGATCTTACCTTCGCGATAGAGAACACCCGGGAGAACGACGGGACGCTGAATCTCAATAAATATGTGGTGGCGGCCGTGGCTTCACGCCTGTTGCTGCGCGAAGGGACTTTCCTGAAGTATCACGACATCGACCAGGAACTGGCCATAGAATGCCTGACGGCTGCCCGGAAGGCGGCGCTGGTAATAATGAACGCGCGCAGGTTCTTTGTGTCGGACAGTTACAACGCGCTGTTCTCTTCGGAAGACCTCTCTTCGAACACAGAGGTGATCTTCTACCGCAAATACCAGGCGGGTATCTTGTCGCACTCTACGCTCACCTATACCAACAAAGAGGCCCAGACGGGAGCTACCCGTTCGCTCCTGGAAAGCTACCTGACCAAAGACGGGCTGCCGGTATACGCGACCGATCCGGAATGGAAAGCCATCACCGCGGAACAGTTCTTCAGTAACCGCGACCCACGGCTCACGGCTACCTTCCGCGACAGGTATTTCCTGCGCGGAGAAGATTGCAGCCCTTTCGACTATTCCACATCAGGCTTCTCGCTGCGGAAATACATGGACGACGAGCAGGCCGACCATCCGGATCTGAAATACTTCTCTACCCAGAACATTACGGATGCCCCGGTAGTACGCCTGGGAGAGGTACTTCTCAACTACGCGGAGGCTACCTGGGAACTGGGACTACTGACACAGGACGATCTGGATATCTCCGTCAACCTGTTGCGTGGCCGCCGGGGAATGACCCTTCCTGCTTTGCAGGTCATCGGAGGGGAACCGGCAGTAAACGGTACGGTCTACGACGATCCCAAACGGGATCCGGACGTACCGGCCATGCTCTGGGAAATACGACGTGAGAGAAGGGTGGAGCTGGTACTGGAAGGATTCCGCCTCAACGACCTGAAACGCTGGAAAAAGATGGATTATATGTACAACGGAGCCAATCCGGACATCCGCTACGGGGCTTATATCCGCTACGCGGACTACCCGAAAGTGAGCCGGAGCGATATTTACATCGCAGACGGAGCAGATGAAGGATATATCCTGTGCAACCGGGGCAACGAAAGGGCTGCTCCTCTGCCGCGGAACTACATCAACCCAGTGCCTTCCAACCAGATACAACTTTATCTGGAGAATGGATATACCCTGACACAAACGAAAGAGTGGAGAGAATAAAAGCAGGAATCAGGAATCTAATAACAACTAAGATGAAACGATTATATATAGTATACATCACCCTGGGGATGCTGCTCGCGGCAGTGTCTCACAGTTGCTCCGACGACGGGATCGTGGAGAACCCTTCCGGAGAGACCTTTATTTATACACTGAATGTGACCAATGGCGGACTGGCCGGAAATGTTAACTATGCGGGTACGGTGGACCAAGAGAACCAAAGCGTGAACTTCTACATAGCGGCGGAGACGGATGTGGAGGCCATCCGCTTCGGCGGGAAACTCTCTTTAGGTGCTTCGCTGACAGAAGAAGTGTACAACTTCTCCCGGCAACCGACACAGCAGATGGAGGTGGTGAACGGCGGGAACCAACGTATTTACCAGGTGAACATTGCTCTGGCAGCGGCCACGGAACATCCGATCCTGCAAGCAGTGTCCCTGCAAAAAGAGGATGGCGACCTGGCTACGGGCTATATACACCATGCCAGCCAGACGGTGTACCTCAATGCACCTCAGAGCAACAGCGTGGAGATTACTGCCGTATCGGGCCTTCCCAAACGATCGACGTATAGATTTACCAACCTGCGCGACGGAAAGATCTGGCGGGATGACCCCGGAGAGGTGATACTGGACTTTCTGGGTTTAGAGTCTGCTTATCACCTCTCTTTTGAGCCCACCCCGACGTTTGGAGCGGACTTCTTTTCGCCGTTGCTGTTAGACTATTCTGCCTCGGACACCGGATTCGCTATGCCGGGAGATTTCTCTGCCGAGAATACCCGTAGTGCCGACTTCGACGGGAACAAAGTATTGATCGTTTCCCGGGAAGGGGGCAACTATCCGAAGATCCTCTCTTACGACGATCTCAGGAACGGGAACGCAGGCAACGCAAAGATCTTAGACATAACAGGAGTGGCCGATGGTACCTATCTGATCAGTGCCGGACGCCTCAGCCACAACCACATCTACATTGCCAACCTGACTACGGGAGTGGCCGATAGCGGTACGGGCAGATTGAAGATCTACCACTGGGCCGATGAATATGCCACAGCGGAAACGGTATTCAGCTTCGACGGTACGCACAACGGAACCCGGATCACCTCCGGACGCTTTGGAGACAACCTCTCTGTCTGTCTCGATGAACAGGGCAACGGAACCATCTTCCTTCTTACCCAGGACGGTACGGAGATGCTGCGCTTAGATGTGACAAACTTCACACAGGTAGACAATCCCCGGATGATCACACCGCCTGTGACGGCCTCGTACTATTCCTCTGTGAATCAGGTTCAGGGTTCGGACAACGAATTTATTCTGACCAGTACACAGGCCATAGCGGTATTGATAGACAGAGAGGGGAATGTACTGTACCGGATGGATCCGGAAAGCATTCCGATAGAGGGGACAGACATCCGTATATTTAACTACAACAACGAAAGATATATGCTGATGACCACCGCCCGTGCTGCCGGCAAGCCGGTACAGACGGTCTACCTCTACGACCTGTCCGCCGGAGCAAATACCGTGCAGGCACTCACTCAGTTCGAGGAGGGAGATAGGATACCTTTGTTCTCTTACGAACTCAACGGAGCTCCGGCCTCCGCCTTCTCTGCCAACACGGGTTGGGGAGTGGTCCATGAGAACCTGCGTATCTTCGGAGCGGCCGTAAGAGCGGGGTTCATTGTGGTGGAATTCCCGAAAAATACGGAGATCGAATGATTGACGAATGGACCATTTACGATTTACGATTTGAAATACACATATTCTAAAGCAATCGTCCGCCTGTAGAGACGCACGGCGTGCGTCTCCGCGATATATGTCCAACCATCCCTGGAAAATGGCGAATAGCAAGTGGAATCACATAGTACGTAATACGATACAATCCAGAAATAACAGATCTTTACTATCACGATCTATGAAACAGATAAAAACATTCTTACTATCAGCAATCTGCCTACTCAACGCCCTGGCATTGCACGCATGCAGCGACAGCCCTACAGACGGGCCTCCTCCCGAAGAGAAAGACGAGATCCGGATGCCCCGGAAAGAGTTCCGCGCCGCCTGGGTAGCCACCGTAGGCAGAATGGACTGGCCGGCAAACACGTCCGATACAGAGGCGCAGAGAGCACAGTACATCCGCTACCTGGATACTTTCGTGGAATACAACCTCAACGCGGTGGTCATGCAGATACGCCCTACCGCGGATGCCTTCTACGAATCCGCACTCGAACCCTGGAGTGAGTACATCACAGGCACACGGGGCCAATCGCCGGGCTACGACGTGATGCAATTCCTGATCGATGAAACCCACAAAAGAGGATTGGAGTTCCATGCCTGGATGAATCCGTTCCGTATCTCCAACTCGGCGGGTAGTTTCACGCCCACCCCCGGCTATCCGGGAGAAGACCGTCCGGAGTGGAAAATGCGTTACGGTAACCTGTTGATGTACCGCCCGGCTATTCCGGAGGCCAGGCAACACCTGTTGGATGTAATCGAAGATCTCATCACCCGGTACGATGTAGACGGGATCCATTTCGACGACTATTTCTATCCTTATCCGCAAGCCGGCGTGGAGATAGACGATGCGGAAGATTTCCGGATATACGGACAAGACTATACGAATGTAGAGGATTTCCGGCGCGGGAATGTAAATACGATGATCGAAGATATCCACCAATTGGTGGTACGCGTGCGCCCCGATATCCTGTTCGGTATCAGTCCGTATGCAGCCTGGCGACACCGATCACAGGACCCGAACGGTTCGGAAACGAGCGGCATCAGCAACTACGACGACCTGTACGCGGACATCCGCCTCTGGTGCGAGAAGGGATGGATAGACTATGTCACTCCCCAGCTCTACGCCAGCACACAGAACATCGCGCTCAACTTCATACACCTGTGTGACTGGTGGCCGGCAAACAGTTTCGATGTACCCGTACTGATCGGATACGGTCTCTACAAATTCGGCAACCCCAGGGAAGGAGATATTTTTATGAAGCCCGAAGAGCTGGAAACTCAATTCTTCTATGCCCGCAAACAGGAAAAGGTAACAGGTGCCATGCTGTTCAATGGAACCGCGTTCACAGCCAACCGCATCGACATCCTTGCTACACTCAGAAAAGTGTACGGCAATCAATCCCTGATCCCCTTTATGGGAAGAAAAACAGTAGCGGAGCCTTCCACTCCTGCGCACGTGCAGACAGACGGAGGAGTGCTCCGCTGGCAGGCTGGCAACGGCGATCTGCGATACGCGGTATACCAGATAGAGGATCAGCAGGCACAACTTCTGGAGATCACGCGGGATGTCTCCTTCCAACTGCCCGGAAAAGGGAGATACGCGGTTTCGGCAGTCAACAAAGATCAGGTCGAAAGCCGCCTTTCGGAAGTAGTAACCTATCCGTAAACACATCCTCTTCATCAGACAAGACTTTAACCTGACCCTTTCTATGAAAAAACAGAACCTTGAAAAAGGGGGAGACGGTCCTGAGCCGCTTCCCCCTTTTTCAAGGTTCTGTAGCACTATTCACAAAAGAGCCGTTGTTTACCTGTTAGCAGGTAAACAACGGCTCTTTTATATCGTATGGAAAAAGTTACACACCGGATCTCCCACCTGTTGCTCTCTGGTTTTCGATCCACCGTTCTTCTTCCCTATACAGCGTACTATCTTTTTTCCATGGTCACCCTTCTGTACTCATCGGAAGTTTCATATTTGTAAATGAAAGTAGACTTGGTCAGTTTGCTCACCTCTACCGTTTCATCCGTTTTTCCGGAAAAAGCCATTCTGATATGTGTATCATTGGGCACACTCCAGGTAAAAGAATAAGAATCTCCACCGCGCTCCACTTCGGTTCCCGAATTGTCTGAATTGAACTGATAGGTCCATACATCATTCACACCCCAGGAATAGTCTTTTTTATCACCATCTTCCATGTACCAACCTTCTACATGGGTCACGTACCATTTACCTACCAGACGATCGGTCTTCACTTCATCGTCATCACTACAGGAAGCAAAACCCACACACAGAGCCATAGCCAGAAAAGCTATACCTAAAAATTTCTTTGTCATACCGTTATACTTATGCTGCTTTTCCCTCACAAAGCAATTAGAGACAGGTATGATGGAAGGGATTTTAATAAAAAAGACGGAAAATACATTATTCACATTCCGCTGCCTGTTTATTAAACCATCATACTACACTTAAATCTATCTTATTTACAGTATACCGCACCGGATCGGGATGCTTTATATATCCGTCCGATACCGTTTATTTCCTAAAACAATAAAATTCCGGAATGGTTTAAAGACAGGGGTTGACCGAGATTCTCATTATTAATTAAAACCTACGTATCCAGGAGAATACAACCCGGAAAAAGAGAGAAAAGAGTATCTCACCATAGATCTTACTTCATGAGGATATAACCTTTTTCAACCGCTTTACATGAGTAAGTCATTTTGCTAATTCTGAAGGTACGACCGATTCTGGCCCAGGGCAAGTGCAGTGTATCCGTAGCGATAGCGGAGGAGAAACAAACGCTGCCCTGAGGTACGAACCGCACATGAAAGTGAGTGCCGCAGGGACGACCGAAAGAAAGTGAAGTATACATATTTCGATCATGCCTTCAGCATTCCATTTTCGTGTGCGGTTCGCACCCCAGGGTGGCGGTCGCTCCGATACCCTGCGCTTCCTTGCCCTGGGCTGGAATCGAACGTGCCTGCAGCACTACAGATACATTGTAAACCGGATCATTGATAAAGGGAATACCGTATAAAAAAGGATACCTGTAAAATGGAATGTCCTGTAAAGAGGATACACTTTGTATGGAATATCAGGAGGTTCCTGATACCCTATCTGCATCAAAAAAGAATCTTGCCGATACGGACATAGAATGGAGTTACAAAATAAGATGAGTTTATTGGATAGGGTTTTCCAGTCACAAAGAAACCCTATGCCAAACACCCTGACTTACAGCGGCAGAAGATATTCTCATTTTTCTATTCCAATACGCCCTCAGCCGTGGTCGAGAGAGTCCTCCTATAGAGACTTAACTCTCTTTGCGTTCCTATAAAGCCACAGCAAGGGTCAGTACACTCACTTTCACACCCTTCACCCCTTGGAAAGCCATCGCACAGGAGGCCACCGTAGCCCCTGTCGTGAACACATCATCTATCAGCAGGATATGTTTTTCTTCTGCCATCAAAGGCTCTTGCAATTCAAAACCATCTTTCACATTTTCCCAGCGATGATCAGCATCCAGCCGGGTTTGTGTGGAGGTATGCCGTGTACGACGAATCAGATCGGCCAATAAGGGAATACCTGTGACTGCGGATACTCCCTGGGCGATCCGTTCACTCTGATTGTATCCGCGCTGTTTGTACCGACGGCTATGCAAAGGCACCGGTACAAGCAGGTCAATCCCTTCGAAAAAGTTCTCTGCCTGGAAAGCTACAGCCATCCACCTGCCCAGAGACTCGGCGGCCTCCTGATTGCCCTTGTACTTCAGATGAAAAATAAGCTGGCGATACTTGCTTTCTTTCTGATAGCCCAGCCAGGCACGGGCACTCACCAGAGGTACTACTCCTTGCAGGAAAGACTCGATCCGGTCTGGCAGATCGTAAAAAGAGGGCACCACAAGCAATCCCACGTGGCAGGTGACACACATCCAGTGCTCACTCTCCACCAGCCCCCGGCCACACACCAGGCAACAGGAAGGGAAAAAAAGAGACAGTAAAGAAGAAAACAAAAACATGAAGGGATTTACGATTTACTGATTTACGATTTACGATTTTTTTCTCCGGATAACAAGTGGCTCTTCTATTCAATCATTGGGTTACGAGCGATCTTCTTGCTGTTTATTTTGTTTTTCTGCACATATAGTAAGAAAAGAAATACCATATCTATAGAGAAAACAGATCCATCCCTCCTTTTGGTTACTCGAGTAGTTCTCTCAATCGTACATCGTACATCAGCAGATCGTAAATCCCCTGGTGTATCTTTCCGTTCGTTGCCACGATATGAGATCCGAATACGGTATCTTCCCGGCCCAGAAAATCAGTGACCCGACCTCCGGCACAACGTAAGATCAATGTACCCGCAGCGTGGTCCCAGGGCTTAACAAACGCCTCCATCCAGCCATCGCACCTGCCGGCAGCTACCTCACACAAGGCCACGGCAGCCGATCCGTTCATACGGATCCCACCCGCGACACCGTAAAGAGCATCTATCAAATACAAGGCAGTGGGCTTATAGGCGTCATAATCATAGGGTAATTCCATGATCAGGAAAGCACCCTCTACCGTGGAGGTATCCGATACACAGATCTGCTGGCCGTTGAGACAGGCCGGACCCTCTTTCCAGGCATAGAAACACTCGTCACGCGTTACTTCATACACCACTCCCAGCAGCAACTCCCTGCCCCGGCAAAGAGCGATACTCACACCATACGGCGAATAATGATGTACAAAATTAGTAGTACCATCCAGCGGGTCAACGATCCACAGCAGTTCTTCCCCTGCATGGCCAGCCGACCCCTCTTCGGTGATAAATCCGGCCTCCGGCAACAAAGCAGCCAACTCACTCACCAACATTTCTTCGGAGCGGCGGTCTACATACGAAACATAGTCGTGCGTACCTTTGAATTCAATCTCCTCGCTGCGAAAACAGAGTTGTTCCCGGCGCTGGAATGCTCCGGTTTCCTTAGCTATCCGGCAGACTTCCGTCGTCAGACGAGGCAGATCATAACTATTTACTTGCATAGATATGGGTAAGAGTTTGGAAGCAAAGATAAGAAATAGCAATGTAACAACCCAGTCAAACATATATTTTCCCACCCCAACCTCATCAATCGGTTTCCATAAGATTTGGAAATGTTGATTATTTTTTCGAATATTGCACGCGCGTAATTAATATATGAGGTTCTTGTATCTTAATATGCACACAATCTCCCTTGTGCCTCTGGTTAGGAACAACAGATAAATACCCACATTGCAACATGAAACACATCGGTCTCTTGCTACTCTTATTGTTTTTTCTCTTGCCGGGGTCTGCCACAACAAATACCGACTCTTTGTTAAAAATAGTAGACCGGGTGATCCAGGAACGTGGCATCTATCACAGCGACCGCCAACACCGGATCGACAGCCTGAAAAAAGAATTGTCCCATACGACAAATGACTCTGCCCATTATACCATTTATCGCAGTCTCTATGAAGCCTATCGCCCTTTCCGGATGGACTCCGCCCTCTGGGTAGCCGACCAGCGTCTGGCCATTGCCCGTAAGATAAACAACCCCTATTACATCAACTCTTCCAGTATGAATATGGCCGAGATATTGGGGGGGAGCAGGGATGTACAAAGAAGCGTTGGAAATTCTGGATAACCTGGATATGTCACACATCGACCACAGCCGCCGGTCCTATTACTATCATATTTATCATTCCATCTATACCCTGATGACAGATAACGCGTTTTCCGAAGAGATGAAAAACGACTACCGACGTCTGGTCAACGACTATAAAGATTCGCTCCTCTCTATCCAGCCTGTGGGCTCGTTGAATTATCGGATGATGATAGCCGGAAAAGAGTTGTTCAACGGCAACTACCGGGAAGCACTTTCCCACATGCAGGAATGTTACGGTGAATATGTAGAAGAAGGCATGAATATAGCTTCTCCGGCCTATGGATTGGCCCAGATATACCGGCACCTGGGAGACAAAGATATGGAAAGAAGATACCTGACCCTCTCTGCACTGGCCGATCTGCGCAGCGGCGTCAAGGAATATATGTCACTCTGGAAACTGGCCCATCTGCTTTTCGAAGAAGGAGACATAGACCGTGCCCACAACTACATGAAATGTTCCATAGAGGATGCCATATTCTGCAACGCCCGTTACCGTGCCATGCAGATCTCCGAAATGCTTCCCATAATCAATTCGGCGTATGACATCAAAATGAAACGGGAAAATACACGCATACGCACCTCACTGATCCTGATCTCTGCACTCTCCCTGATCCTGCTGTTGGCTGTCTGCTTTATCTGGGCACAGGTGAAAAAGTTGTCCGAAGCAAGAAGATCCATGAAAGCGCTGAATGAAGACCTGCACAAAGCCAACGAAGAGCTGAACAACCTCAATATCCAGCTCCGGGAGTCCAATCAGGTAAAAGAAGAATATATCGGGTATGTATTCAATATGTGCTCCTCCTACATCGATAAACTGGAGGATTTCCGCAAGAACCTGCATCGGAAAGTAAAAACAGGACAGATAGAAGATATTTTCCGGATCACCAGATCTTCCTCGCTGGTGGCCGATGAATTGAAAGAACTGTTCCGCAGTTTCGATGCCATCTTTCTCAATCTCTATCCAAACTTTGTGAAAGAATTCAATACCCTGCTGCGCGACGAAGAAGCGATCGTACTGAAAGAAGGAGAATTGCTGACTCCGGAACTGCGTATCTATGCGCTTGTCAGGCTGGGTATTCAGGACAGCACAAAGATTGCCAGTTTTCTGCACTATTCGCCACAGACAGTATACAACTACCGGATGAAGGTGAGAAACAAACTCCGTATCAGTCGGAAAGAATTCTCAGATGCCATTCATCGCATCGGATTGGAAAGTTAAATTCTAAAATAGATAATTTATTTCTTAAGTAAGTGTACTTAATGAATGGTATATGTTATGCTCTGTTATGTTGTAGAGAGAGGATATACTATTTATTTATCAGCGTATCATCCACCACATGAGTTTCTCTTCCTTTCTCTACAAAGGAAGAGATTACCTGTAGAGACGCAAAGAGATTTACGATGTACAGATGTACGATGTACGATTGCAGGAAGAATATGTTTGTAAATCCCTATGCGTACCATTTTATAGGCAAACATACGAGACGCAAAGAAATTTACGATTGGACGAACCAACGGTCGACGAAGTCCATCGAAGATCGGCGTAGCCAACCAGGCGGTCAGTAAAGTTAATTACGATTAAAATGGCAGAAAGGATCTTTTTGTAAATCCCTAAGCGTAAAATTATTATATGCAAACATACGGGACGTACGGCGTGCGTCTCCGCGGTACAGGTCCAACAAAAAAAGCATTCCGCATGGTCTATCTATTCCCATTCGGTGTGCTGAGACGCAAATATGCGTCTCTACAAGATGCTGCAATAAATATATATATACAATGAATAATGGACTTATACTCAACTTCTCTTACTTATAAAGTCATACAATCATTTACAACCCTCACTGAATTATTCTGAGTGGTGTATCCGGCTTTTTAAAAGGAGTAATTTATGCAGGTTTTTCTATACGCAGAACAGAACAACTCCTGCAATAAAAACGTAAAACCTGTAACAAATTTATTTATATTACCCAATCATAAAGAAACGACTGCTCCATTATGGATTTATCACCTCCTTTCTCTGATCCGATCATCTACTTTATGCTTTTTATGAAAATCAAATAACCAGCTAATAATAAAATTATTAACCCCAAACAACAAGGTATTAAAGTTTACTTTCCCCTTTTACCTGTTCCTTTGCAGGGAAACAACAAAAACTATCTTTGTCAGCAGTTAATGTAACCTCATTATGAACAGAGTAGAATTATTTAAGACCTTACCTCTAATCTATTTTTCCTTTGTTGATAACTGCACTATACACCATAAGAACTCCGGATCAATGAAATGATCGGAATGTACCCCTGCATCTGATAACCACTTCTGACATTTTCTTCCTTACAAACACGTTAGGTACACGTATTTTTTAAAGTTAACAATAATAATTCAGGGAATTAGTCTGTAGGATAAAAGATTGGAGTGAACCGGGAGATTCTCCCGGTTCCTCTTCAGGAAAAACTTCTTAATTTAATAATTAAATTTCTCAATGAATGAAAAACATGTATGCTAAACTTTTGAAGAGTATTCTATTTATGTCAGGAGTACTTATCTCAATTGCTGTGTCTGCGCAGAACATCCAGGTCAGAGGACAAGTCAAAGACGCGACCGGCGAAACCATCATTGGTGCCAATGTGATTGTAAAAGGCACTACCAACGGTACCATTACCGACTTCGATGGAAACTTCCGGATCGATGCTCCGAGCAACAGTACTCTGGTGATCAGTTGTATCGGTTATCAACCCATAGAGGTGAACGTCACCGACGGATCTCCTCTTAACATTGTGATGAAGGAAGACAGCGAATTGCTGGATGAGGTGGTAGTTATTGGTTACGGACAGGTGCGTAAATCCGATGCTACCGGATCGGTTCTCTCCGTGAAACCGGACGAATTCAATAAAGGAAGCCAGATCACGGCGGAAGACGCGTTGGTAGGAAAGATTGCCGGGGTGAATGTAGTTCCCGGATCAGGCGCACCAGGTGAGGGCGGTACCATCCGCATCCGTATGGGAGCCTCTCTCTCTGCCAGCAACGACCCGTTGATCGTGATTGACGGTTTTCCGGTACACAATGCGTCTATCAGTTCGATCAATCCAAATGATATTGAATCTTTTACCGTATTGAAAGATGCTTCCGCTACCGCGATCTATGGATCACGTGCATCCAACGGAGTTATCATTATCACCACCAAAAAGGGAAATGCCGACGGAAAACTCAAACCAAGGGTCAACTATACCAGTAACTTTACCTTGAGTACCGTATATGACTACATGGACGTACTTTCTGCCAAAGAATACCGGGAAGTCTTTAATAAATATTCGACCAATCCGGAATTCCCGCTGGGAGATGCAAACACCGACTGGCAGAAAGAGATCTACCGCGATGCGTTCGGACAGGAACATAACCTCTCTGTTACCGGTGCTCTCAAAAATCTGCCTTACCGTGTTTCTGCCGGTTATACCAACCAGGATGGTATCATCAAAAAAAACAACTACGACCGTACCAGTCTGGGCGTAGGAGTTTCACCCAAGTTCTTTGACAATCATCTTTCCGTAGATATCAACGTGAAAGGATCTTATGAACATAACAGAAGTGTATCTACCGGTGTAATCGGTTCAGCAATCAGTTTTGACCCGACCCGCCCGGTCTATCAGGAAAATCCGGATAACATTGGTCTGGGCTATTTTACATGGATAGTAGGGGATATTCCTATCTCCATTGCACCGGTAAACCCGGTTTCCACCATTTATCTGGCAGACCGTAACAAAAATACCAAACGCTCCATCGGTAACATGGCGCTCAACTACAAAGTACATGGACTGGAAGACCTGGTATTGAATGTGAATATGGGTTACGATGTACAGGTTGCCAATACACACAACGTAACTCCCGATAAGGCACCCAGTATGTATACCGGTAATCAGAAAAACGGAACCGGAGAAAACTACCGCGAAAAGAATGAGAACCGCAGTACCTTGCTGGATATGTATGCCAATTATAGCAAAGATTTCAATAAACACAACATGAGCCTGATGGGAGGATACGGCTGGCAACGGTTCTGGTACCGCAACAATAGTTCGACACACGACCTTCAGGAAAATGAACTCAGCTCACCCAAACACGATGAAGCGGAACTGTTCCTGATCTCTTTCTTCGGTCGTGCCAACTACTCCTATGATCATAAATACTTATTGACCGCTACTTTACGTGCCGACGCATCTTCCCGCTTTGCTCCGGGCAGTCGTTGGGGATATTTCCCATCTGCCGCAGCCGCATGGCGTATCAGTGAAGAAGCTTTCCTACAGGACTTCCAGAACCTGTCCGATCTGAAATTCCGTCTGAGTTACGGACAAACGGGACAACAGAGTATTGGTAGCTACTATCAGCACCTATCTATCTATACGGCCTCTTACAACGAAAATCGTTACAAGTTCGGCAATACCTGGTATACCACCTACCGTCCGGATGGATATGATCCCAAGATCAAATGGGAAACAACTATTACCTACAACATCGGATTGGATTACGGTTTCTTCAACAATCGGTTGTCCGGAACACTGGATTTCTATACCCGGAAAACCAAAGATCTGCTCAATAACATCTATGTACCGGCAGGAAGTAACTTTACTAATGTCATTGATACCAACATTGGTAATATGAAGGGAAAAGGGGTGGAAGTAGCCGTCAATGTTATCCCGGTAAAGACCCGTGATTGGGAATGGTCAGTCAGCGGAAACTTTACCTGGAACAGTTCCAAGATTACTAAACTCAATACCATTGATACGGACGATAACTACATCAAGACAGGAAATGCCGGAGGTACCGGTAAATACCTGCAGATCCACAAAGTGGGAGAGACCCCCTATACCTTCTTCCTGTTGAAACAGGCGTATGACGAAAACGGCAATCCGCTGGATGGAGAATATATCAGCCCCGACGGAGAAATTGTCAAGTCTGAAGAAGACTCTAACAAATACATCACCGGTAAGAGTTCACAAGCTCCCTATTTCTACGGATTCTCTACCAAACTTACTTATAAAAACTGGGACCTGGGAATCAACGCACACGGTAGTTTCGGAAATTATATATTCAATTATATAAAAGCCGGGTATTCGTTTGAATCACTCTACAGCGCACAAGGCACATCCGGTAATATACTTAGATCAACCTTGAAAGACGGGTTCACTACCCAGCAACTCTACTCGGATCATTACCTGGAAAACGGAAGATTCCTGCGTATCGATAACATCCGCCTAGGATATACATTTAACAAACTCTGGAACAGCAGCAGTAACCTGTGTGTCTCCTTTGCCGTACAGAATGTAGTGACTTTCACTCCCTATTCCGGCATTGATCCGGAAATATACAACGGTATCGATAACAATACTTACCAGAGACCGAGAGTATATATGGTAGGGTTGAATCTTAACTTCTAATTGAAAAGGAATACAATATGAAAACAAAATTATTCAGCTATCTCTGCATAGCAACCTTATGTATATATTCACTCAGCTCGTGCCTGGGTGATCTGGATACGTTGCCGCTAGACGACAACCAACTGGTAGGTGAAGAAGTATATATGACCCCCGAAGGATATATCGGGGTACTGGCCAAGTGTTACGCCTCACTGATCCTGACCGGACAGGGTGGCAGCAACTCCAATGACCTCGGAAATATGGACGAAGGGTATGGAGGCTATACCCGTGCGCTCTTCTACCTGCAGGAAGCTACTACCGATGAAATTGTATTTAATTCCGGTAGTGGGTATGGAACCCGTTCACTACTGTATATGAACTGGAACTCTTCTACCCAGATCATCAACTACTCCTATTACCGCCTGTACATGGCTATCGGATATTGCAACGAGTTCCTGCGCGAGTGTACGGAAAGCAAAATGAAAGACCGCGGTGTATACGACGCGCTGAAAGATGAATATCAGTTCTATCGTGCCGAAGCACGCCTGATCCGGGCCTACTGTTACAGTGTGATCTGTGACCTCTTCGGATCTGCCCCTTTTATTGACGATGAGATGATCCTGGGTACTATACCGGAACAAAAGACCCATAAAGAGATATATGACTACATTATCTCCGAAGGTGAAGAACTGGCTACCTTACTGAAAGAGCCGGGACGCAACGAATACGGACGGGTAGACCGGGTATCTGCCTGGTTCCTGCTGGCACGCACCTACCTCAACGGAGCGATCTGGGGCGGTGTCAATGATTACGACAAAGCCTATCAGTATGCCAAACGTATCATCGACGACGGTACCTATCCATTGGCTTCGGACTATCGTCATATCTTCCTGGCAGACAACGACAACTGCTCTGAGATCATATAGGGATTAGTACAGGACGTCAACAATGCCCAGGGAAGCGCAGGCACCAATTTCCTGGTTAAAGCTTTGGCAAACGGAGTGATGAACAACTATTATGAGACCGGAGTAACAGATCTCTGGGGCAACGGAACTGCTAAGGCGGCTTTTGTAGATCTCTTTGATACATCGGATCAGACTTTTGACGAAAACGATACCTGGGGAGACAATAAGAAAGACAAACGGGCACAGTTCTTTACCATTGATCATACCAAAGAGACCTGGCAACCGGACAGTGTGTTCAAAGCGAACTTCACCTACGGATATCCTGTCATCAAGTGGAGAAACGTGACCAAAGACCGCAAAGAGCTCACTCCGGGCGGTAGTACCTATTGTTCCATAGACTACCCTATGTTCCGTACGGCCGATGCCTACCTGATGGCAGCCGAAGCTATCCTCAGAGGCGGTGGCGGCAGTAAAGATGAGGCACTCCGATATGTCAATACGATCAGAGACCGTGCCTATATGTATGGAGACTACACGGTGGACTATGCCGTTCCGGTAAATGGAAGAATTACAGAAAGTGAGCTGGATCTGGACTTTATCCTTTTTGAACGCGCGAGAGAGCTTTATACGGAAAATATCCGTCGTACAGATCTGGTCCGCTTTGGTAAATTTACCAAAGGATACAACTGGGACTGGAAAGGCGGAGACGGATCGGCCAATACATACATGGGCAAGGATGTAGACGATAAATACAATCTCTTCCCCATCCCACAGGATGAGTTTATGACCAATCCGAACCTGACACAGAATCCGGATTACCGGTAATTTATTATCTTTGTTCTCTGAAAGACACAGGATACTTCCAACCCCTGTGTCTTTCTTTGTTTCAGAAAAAACACTTTTAATACACTATATAATGAAAACTTTCCATAAGAAGATCGGTATGAGCTGGCTGTTTGTGCTGCTGTTTATCGGCAGTGCGTATGCACAACAGGCCAAATATGTATTCTATTTTATCGGCGACGGCATGGGCCTCAACCATGTGCACATCACGGAAATGTATCTGGGCGAACTGCAAGGCAGGATCGGCCCGGTTGCACTCAATTTCTCCGAATTTCCCCACACCACCTTTGCCACTACCTTTTCCGCATCGAGCGGCGTAACTGACTCTGCCGCTGCGGGCACAGCACTCTCTACCGGAAGCAAAACCGCCAACAGCATCGTGGGCCTGCTTCCCGACAAACAGACCCCTCTGAAAAGCATCGCGGTGTATGCCAAAGAAAAAGGACTGAAAGTAGGGATTGCTACCAGCGTAGCTATAGACGACGCCACCCCTTCGGCTTTCTATGCACACAGTGCCAGCCGCTACAATGCTTATCAGATAGGGCTTGAAATGCTGGCATCGGGATACGACTACTTTGCCGGAGCCGGATTTCATACCTCCAAAAGACAAGAAGGACAGGAAGACCTGCTGGTACTTGCCCGCAGAGCAGGCTATACGGTAGCGGAAGGTTACGACGTGTATAGAAACCAACCTGCGGATGTGGAGAAACTTATCCTCTTCCCTGCACAGGGAGCCAACGGGGATCACGGACTTCCCTATGCCATCGACCGGACAGAGGCTGATCTTTCGCTGAAACAAATCGTGGAAGCAGGGATCGATATCCTGAGTAAAGACGCGCCGCAAGGATTCTTCTTCATGGTAGAAGGGGGTAAGATAGACTGGGCAGGCCATAGCAACGACGCGGCCACCGTTATCTACGAGACCATCGACATGGCAGAAGCCATGGAACTGGCTATCGACTTTTACCGCCAGCACCCGGAAGAGACCCTGATCGTGGTCACTGCCGATCACGAAACAGGAGGTATGATACCCGGTAACGGCAAGTACGAACTCAATCTCACAGTCTTGCAATACCAGAAGATGAGCCAGGCCAGCTATACCAAAGTAGTGAACAACCTCAGGAAGCAATACAATAACAAGGTCAGCTGGGAAGTCGTACGCGGTTCATTGGCAGAGAATTTTGGATTCTGGGACAAAGTCTCCCTGACCGAAGCACAGGAAGCCAAACTCAGACAGGTATATGAAGAAACCTTCAGCAACCAGCCCGTAGAACTCAAAGAGAGCCTCTACGAACGGGACGAACCCATCGCCGTAGCTGCCAAAGAAATTCTCAACGAAATAGCCATGGTGAGCTGGGCCAGTGGCGCGCACTCCGGCTCGTATGTTCCGGTATACGCCATCGGAGCCGGAGCAGAACAGTTCCACGGACGGCTGGATATCACGGATATACCTAAAAAGATCGCCGAAGCGGGAGGATACATGGTGGAATAATACGGTTGTATTCGCACAATAATTAAAGAGATCTGCTGAGTTACTGATTTACGATTGGAAAATACAATTATCTGAACGAGATCATCCCCCTGTAGAGACGCACGGCGTGCGTCTCCGCGGTACAGGTCCAACATACATATATGATAAGTACGACAATTTCCTCGATGAATCAAATATCACTTGAGTGGCTTGATTGGAACAGCTATAAAATACAAGATAGAAAATTTATACACGCCCAGACCTGTGTTTTTGTTGGACATATATCGCGGAGACGCACGCCGTGCGTCTCTACAGGTAGGTGACAACCCCAGGATAGTTGTGTTTTCAAATCGTAATTGACTTCGTCGACCGCTGGTTCGTAAATCAGTAAATTGTAAACCAGTAAATCTCCCCCATCCTGGGATGGATCCGGTCAGCTTTTTTTATGTATCTTTGCTGTATCAAAAAATAGTATACATGACACACCCGCTCGATACCTTCCGATACTGTCCCCGTTGTGGCTCCGATGGTTTCACTGTAAATAACGCCAAATCTAAAAAGTGTCGCGATTGCAAGTTTGTATACTACTTCAATCCGTGTGCAGCCACCGTAGCCATTATTATAAATGAAAAACAGGAATTATTAGTCGCGCGCAGGGCACACGAACCCGCCCGTGGCACCCTGGATCTGCCGGGAGGTTTTACAGACCCTTACGAAACTGCCGAAGAGGGGTTAAAAAGAGAGGTACGCGAAGAGACCGGCCTCGAACTAAGCTCCATATCCTTCCTTTTCTCACTGCCCAACATCTACCCCTATTCGGGGTTCGATGTACATACCCTGGACCTGTTCTTTAGGTGTCAGGCAGAAGAAACCTCGCAACTACATCCTATGGACGATGTAGAAGAACTGTTCTTCATACCCCTGTCACAGATCAGACCCGAAGAATTCGGACTTACATCCATGCGGAAAGGAATCAAACGATTTTTAAGCCAATCCAATCCATAAGATTTTGCAAAGGATAACGATACAAAATTTACCTGTTTACATCCTGTTACTTTTTGTTAGCGAAATCTCCATTTTCAGATCAGGAAGTCGCTATTTTACTCATTTCTCTTTTCCACACAAGCCCCCATCAACCCTTAATAAATAAGCAATCCGGATAAATATGACATAAGAATGCAGAAAAACAGGCATTTTTGAATAAATATACCTGATTTTTCCCGATAAAACACCGGACTTCTCCCGGTAAAGATTCGGAGTTCTCCCGGTAAAACTCCGAATCTTTACCGGTAAGACTCCGAATCCTTACCGGCACCTTTCCAGATATGTAAATAAAAAAGAAATATTTTTCTAAAAAGAGAAAACAGGTCCACACTTTCCAACTAAACAAATGCCAGCGCCAAACAAACAACAAACACACATGGAAACCATACAGCCAATTCTGCATACAAAAACATAGCTAAAAAGGATTTTCTACATCTATCTGATCTCAGCAAACCAGGAATTACAAGCCTGTTTCCGTTCCGGAAAATCCCTGCCCGAAATAAGCCTACTACAGCTTGTAGATATATCATTTTGACACAATGTCATTTTCATCTCTACACACTTTCCTTCTCTGTTCGTAAAGTGCGATTTCCGTTAAAACCTGTGAAACCGTCCCTGCGGTGCGGCAGTCTCCGTAAAAAAACCTACTTTTGCGAAAACACTACAGACAAACAAAAGGGGTACACGCGTGCGCGGACATACGATATACCTGCGGAAGCGATGTTCCTTTCTTTACGATCCGAAGCCCAAAAAGAATAGATACATATGAAAAAAAGATTCTACCTGCTGATAAGCGCCTGGATCTGTTGCATGCCGCCGACTATCCATGCACAACAGAGCAAGCCTGTTACCTCGCCGGAAAACCTCTACCGTGAAGCCCGCGAACTATTCGTCGGAAAAAACTACGCCGCCTCTCTTCCCCTTCTCCGGCAGTATGTTAACCATCCACAGGTACACCACCCGCAGGAAGCGGAATATATGCTTGTCTGCACCGCCTACGAACTGCAGGAAAAAGAGGCCGCCAATCTGTTGCAGAACTACCTGGAGCGATATCCCGATACGCCCCATGCCAACCGTATCTATGGGCTGATCGCCTCCTGTGCTTTCTTTGAAGAGGATTACAACAAAGCACTGGCACTCTTCAACGCCTGCGATCCGGAACTGCTGAGCAACGAAGAGCGTGACGACATGGTATACCGGCGTGCCATCTCTTACCTGCAGACAGGGAATGCCAGAGAAGCCGCCATCTGGTTCGAGACCCTGCGCTACAGCAGCAAAACATACGAAAAAGACGCCATGTACTATGTGGCATACATCCGCTACACCCAACAACGATACGACGACGCGCTGCAAGGTTTTCTGCCGTTGCAGACAGATGCCAAATACCGCGAACTGGTTCCTTATTACATTGCCGACAGCTACCTGCGCAAAGGCCACAACGACAAAGCGGAGATCGTAGCGGAAGGTTATCTTTCTTCCTACCCCGATCACGCATACACCGGTGAGATGTACCGGATACTGGGAGAAGCCACTTACCGCATGGGGCAATACCACAAAGTGATACCCGCCCTGGAAAGTTACATCGTCCGTACTGCCTCTCCGGCACGGGAAGCCCTCTACATGCTGGGCATGTCCTATTACCAGAGCGCAGTCTATTCGAAAGCGGCCGACGCGCTCGGACAAGCTACCGTGCCCAACAACGACGCGCTGGCACAAAATGCCTACCTGCACCTGGGACTCTCTTACCTGCAACTGGCCGACAAGCCCAAAGCCCGCATGGCTTTCGAACAGGCAGCGGCCTCCGGTGCCGACAGGCAGATCCAAGAGCAGGCCTTCTACAACTATGCGCTTACCCTGCACGAGACCTCCTACTCTGCTTTCGGAGAATCGGTAACGGTATTCGAGCGTTTTCTCAACGAATTCCCCCAGTCGCAACATGCCGATCAGGTGAGTGACTACCTGATAGAGGTATACATGAATACCCGTAGCTACGACGCGGCACTGCGCTCCATCGAACGCATCTCCCGCCCGGGTAGCCGCATCTTAGAAGCCAAGCAAAAGATCTTGTTCCACCTCGGCACACAATCCTTTGCCAATGCCTCGTTCCGGGAAGCGACAGACTATTTCAACCGGTCGCTCGAACTGGGATCGTACAACCTGCAGACCCGTGCCGATGCCTACTACTGGCGGGGAGAGAGTTACTACCGCATGGACCGCCTGACAGATGCCGAACGCGACTTCCGCGAATACCTGCGCCAGAGTGCGCAGACCGGTAGTGAGATGTACGCGCTGGCACATTACAACCTGGGATATACCGCCTTCCGGCAGAAAAACTACGCGCAGGCCCGCAACTGGTTCACGCGGTATGCCGAGCTGGAAAAAGGAAAAAACCCTTCCGCGCTGGCAGATGCTTATAACCGTATCGGAGACTCTTACCTCCATACCCGCAGCTTCGAAGAGGCCAAACGTTATTACATACTGGCCGAAAATACCCATGAAGGCAGCGGAGAATACGCGTTCTATCAGTTGGGACTGGTAGCCGGATTGCAGAAAGACTATGCCGGCAAGATCAACCTGCTCAACCGCCTGATCGGTAAATACCCCGCCTCTCCGTATGTAGTCAGCGCTCTGTATGAGAAAGGACGCGCGTATGTGCTGATGGAAAATACCCAGCAGGCAGTACATACTTTCCGCGAACTGCTCAACAGCTATCCCGAAAGTCCGCTCAGTCGCAAGGCAGCCGCGGAGATCGGATTGCTCTATTACCAGGCCGGACGCTACAACGAAGCCACCGATGCCTACAAACAGGTGATACAGAATTATCCCGGCAGTGAAGAGGCACGCCTGGCCCTGCGCGACCTGAAATCGATCTATGTAGATACCAACCGCATCGACGAATTTGCCTCCCTTGCCGCTACCCTGCCGGGCGATGTACGGTTCGATGCCAGCGAACAGGATTCACTCACCTATGTAGCCGCCGAAAGAGTATATGCCCGCGGGCAGGTAAGCGAAGCCCGGGAGAGCTTCCTGCGCTACCTGCAAAGCTACCCCGACGGAGCATTCGGACTCAACGCCCGCTACTACCTCACCCGCATCGGAAAAGAGCAGAACGACAACGACCTGGTATTGCAACAGTCTGAGAAGCTTCTCGACTATCCCGACAACCCGTTTGCCATGGAAGGACTCGTGTTGCGTGCCGGGGTACAGTACCAGCGTCAGCAATTTGCCGACGCGCTCACTACCTATAAGCTGATCCGGGAAAAAGCCGACAGCCCCGAACGTCGCCAGATGGCACAGATCGGTGTATTGCGTACAGCCTACCTTACCGACAACGACGCAGAAGCCATCCATGCGGCCAACGACCTGTTATCGGACAGCAAACTGAGTCCGGAGCTGACCAACGAGGCCACCTATTACCGCGCCAAAGCTTATCTGAACCAACAGGCCACACAAGCCGCGCAGACCGATCTGCGTCAACTGGCCCGGGATACCCGCAACATATACGGAGCCGAAGCGCGCTACCTGCTGGCACAGCTGCTGTACGACGCGGGAGACTATCCTACTGCCGAAAGCGAACTACTCAACTATATCGATCAGAGTACGCCACACGCCTACTGGCTGGCCCGGAGTTTCATCCTGCTGTCAGACGTTTATGTGGCTATGGATCGCAAGCTCGATGCCCGGCAATACCTGCTGAGCCTGCAACAGAACTATCACGCAGACGATAATATCTCCGGAATGATTGAACTCAGATTGAGAAAACTTAATGATTAAAGGACGTATGAAACGCAATCACTATATACTTGCAGGGATACTCTGCACCGCTTTCCCACTCCTCGCACAGGCACAGATCCAACCTGCCGACAGCACCCTGAACCGCACCGTGGTCGTGGAGCAGGAGTACAACCCCGATATCCCGGATGCCTCCAAAGTGAACCTATTGCCTCCGGTGGAAGAACCTACCGTGAGTCGCAGAGAGGTGGAATACGACGCGACAATGAATCCGTCTACAGCCCTGCAAGCAGAGCCCATAGGTGCCTATACGGCACCGGAAGAGCAACAACGATACACCCCGGGCTATGTGCGTGCCGGCTACGGTAGCCGGGGCAACCTGGATCTGTTTGCCAATTACCTGTTCCGGCTCTCCGGACGGGATCGGCTGGACCTGAACTTACGGATGGAAGGGATGAACGGAAAGGTAACTATGCCGGGAATCCCAACTTTTACACCCGTAGCGTGGTCTTCCTACTACTATCGTACACGTGCGAAGGCCTTCTATCAGCATCGGTTCGACCCACTGGATCTGAATGTGAAGGGCAACTTCGGACTCAGCAACTTCAACCTCGCCCCCGGCAGCATCTCCTCCAAACAAAAGCTCACGTCCGGCGACATACACGTAGGGGTACAATCTACCGATAAAGACGCTATGCTAAACTATCAGGCCGAAACCAACCTGATGCTCTACAGCCGCCAGCACGATATCAACAGTCCCGACAACAAAGAGACGATCATCCGTACCCAGGCAGATGTCAACGGAGAGATCAGCGAAGATCAGTATGTAGGTATTCGCTTTGCCATGAACAACCTCTTCTACAACTACGGAAATTCACAGATGAACTCTGACAACTACACTACCCTTGATCTCAATCCCTACTACCGCTGGGATACAGACGAATGGAACCTGCGTGTAGGAGTGAATACGGATTTTTCACTGGGAGCAGGCACCACTTTTCGCATCTCTCCGGATGTAGAAGCCGGGTATACCTTCTCCGAAACCTACAGGGTATATGCGCGTGCCACCGGAGGAAGACTTCTCAACGACTTCCGGCGGATGGAAGAAAACACCCCTTACGGGCAGCTCTGGACAGCAAGAACAGACGATACTTACGAGCTGGTCAATGCCGCCATTGGTGTGAAAGGAAGCCCATATACCGGAACATGGTTTCATGTATCCGGCGGATATCAAAATCTGAAAAATGACCTGTATCACATACCGACAGATGTGATAGGAGGAGCCAGTGGCTTCTTCAATACATACAGTGTCACTCATACAAATAACCTTTACATAGGAGTTGAAGCAGGGTACGACTACAAAGATCTGTTTTCCCTTTCCATAGGAGGTAAAGGGTATCACTGGAATGCAGATATAGAAAACGCTCTGTATCTCAAACCGCTTTTCCGCCTGGAAGCGGAAACCGGCATCCGCCCCATACAACCGCTGTGGATTACTGCCCGCTATGAATACATCGGGCATGTAAAACCCGATCAGGGAATGTATCTCTATCGGGTACCCGCGATACAAGATCTCAGATTGTCTGCGACATACGATCTCTACAAAGGAGTCGCTATCTATGCCCATGTCAACAACCTGCTGAACAAAAAGAACCAGTATTACCTGAACTATCCGGTACAAGGGTTCAATTTCCTGGGCGGACTTAGTTTCCGGTTCTAAGCAAATGTCAGAAGAGACCAGGAAATTTACGATTACTCCCTTCGATCATGATCATTATTTTATAGTCAACACGAAGGAACGTTGGAGGATGTACAACTGAATATAAAAACAATCCAGCCCCATCATCTACCTGTACAGAAGCACGGCGTACAGTAGTAGTGTCCGGAAAAAGAATTTAATATTTACGCAACTATCCAACGGTCACTCATCCACTCTGAAAGCCCGGAGGGCTTTCATGTGAACCAGCGGTCGACGCAGTCAACCAACGGTCAGCAAAGCTAATAACCCCCAGTGAAGCGCAGTAAGGGCCTTGCCCGTAACGAAGCGACTGGGGATGGAAATGGATCTCAAAGGATACTTATTCCACTCTGAAAGCCTGAAGGGCTTTAATTTGCATAACCCCCAGTGAAGCGTAGCATAGTGGAGCGACTGGGGGTATGGATCCGTCCTGTATCTTCAACCCCAAAGTGGGTTGAATGATTTTCTCAGGTATAAAACGATGTAAAATACCATTCATACTATATGGGAAGGGGTATCTCTATATTCAACCCACTTCGGGGTTGAATATAGAGATGTGTATACGTGACTACCCCCAGTCGCTTCGTTACGGGCTATGCCCTTTCTCGCTTCACTGGGGGTTCACATTAAACCCTCCGGGTTTTCAGAGGAAATCGGAGTACATGAGTGTCATTTGGATAGCTTCCGGAAAAGTAATAGCTTGAAATCCTCCGGGTAGAAAATCAAATGTAACTATTTGAAATAAAGCATATGATTTCAAATGCTAACGATTTATTCCGGACACCACTGCACGGCGTACATCTCCGCGATATATGTCCAATACAGAAATATATCTGATCGCTCGGTTTGTCAAACAACCGATCAGAAACATTTATATAGAACCGAGATACACATGTACGGAATTATATAGTGTATGGAAATACATACTCCAAATACATTTAATAATTGACACATACTTTGTTGTACCTGCACCGCGGAGACGCACGCCGTGCGTCTCTACAAACGGATGATAACCATTGTTGAGATATTCATCTTTCAACGTTCCTTAGCATTAATCATCTCATAATGGTCATGACGAAGGAATACTTCATAAATCCATTTCCTCTTTCCATGAAATTGATAAAAAAAGTCTTTTTTTGCAAAAAAGAACAGAAACTCTCTATATTATAAGGTGGAGATACCGATTTTTCCTACTTTTGCGGGCGAATTTTCGGATGAGAAGGCAACAACACCGTGAGGACAACGTTACCTTTTCATTCTCCTTAAACCAAACGTTATGCAAAAGAACCTTGTGATAGTCGAGTCACCGGCAAAAGCAAAGACCATTGAAAAATTCCTCGGAAAGGATTTCAAAGTTCTCTCCAGCTACGGCCATATCCGCGACCTTAAAAAGAAAGAATTCAGTATCGATGTGGAGAACAACTTCGAACCCAAATACGAAATCCCCGCCGAAAAGAAAAAACTGGTTACCGAGCTGAAAACAGAGGCCAAACAGGCCGATACCGTGTGGCTGGCTTCCGATGAAGACCGGGAGGGAGAAGCCATCTCCTGGCACCTCTATGAAGTCCTGGGCCTCAAACCCGAAAACACCAGACGGATCGTTTTTCACGAGATCACCAAAAACGCCATACTTAAAGCCATCGAACAACCCCGCTCCATCGACCTCAATCTGGTCAATGCCCAGCAGGCACGCCGCATCCTGGACCGCATTGTGGGTTTTGAACTCTCGCCGGTACTCTGGAAGAAAGTGAAGCCCGCCCTGTCCGCCGGCCGTGTACAATCGGTAGCCGTGCGCCTGATCGTGGAACGGGAACGCGAAATCCAACAATTCCGGAGCGAAGCCACTTACCGGGTGACCGCCGTTTTCCTGGTTCCCGATGCCGATGGCAAGATGGTAGAGATGAAAGCCGAACTGAGCCGCCGGCTCAAGACCAAAGCGGAAGCTCAGCAATTCCTCGAAAGCTGCAAAGGCGCGGCCTTCACTATCGAAGACATTGTCACCCGCCCGGTGAAAAAAAGCCCCGCCGCTCCTTTCACAACCTCGACCCTGCAACAGGAAGCCGCGCGTAAATTAGGATTCACCGTGGCACAAACCATGATGATCGCCCAGAAACTCTACGAATCGGGGCTGATCACTTATATGCGTACAGACTCTGTCAACCTCTCCGAATTTGCCATCCAGGGCAGCAAAGCAGCCATTACCTCCATGATGGGAGAGAAATACGTAAAGACCCGCCAGTTTGCTACCAAAACCAAAGGGGCACAGGAGGCACACGAAGCCATCCGCCCCACCTATATGGAGACTCAAAACATCGAAGGCTCTTCCCAGGAAAAAAGACTGTACGATCTGATCTGGAAACGTACCATTGCTTCGCAGATGGCAGAGGCGGAACTGGAGAAAACCACTGCCACCATCAGCATCAGCAGCAACACAGACACCTTTAGCGCTACCGGAGAGGTGATCAAATTCGACGGTTTTCTGCATGTATACCGCGAATCCTTCGACGACGACCACGAACAGGAAGACGAAGCCCATCTGTTGCCACCCCTGAAACAGGGACAACAGTTGCGGCACAACGATATCGTAGCCACCGAACGTTTCACACAACGTCCTCCGCGCTACACCGAAGCCAGCCTCGTACGCAAACTGGAAGAACTCGGTATCGGGCGCCCTTCCACCTACGCCCCCACCATCTCTACCATTCAGAACCGTGAATATGTGGAGAAAGGCGACCGCGAAGGTACGGAACGGCAGTTCAATGTCCTTACCCTGCACCAGGACCAGATCAATGACCAGACACGGACGGAGACCGTAGGAACCGAAAAATCCAAACTGTTCCCCACGGATATAGGTACCGTAGTGAATGACTTCCTGATCCAGTATTTCCCGGAGATCATGGACTACAACTTTACTGCTACCGTAGAGAAAGAGTTCGACGAGATCGCCGAAGGCGAAAAGCAATGGACCCAACTGATGAAGCAATTTTACACCCAGTTCCACCCCTCCGTAGAATCTACGCTGGCCACCAAAACTGAGCATAAGGTAGGCGAACGGGTACTGGGCCAAGATCCGGCCAGTGGAAAGCCAGTATCCGTGAAGATCGGACGGTTTGGACCTGTGGTACAGATCGTACGCGCCGACGATGAAGAAA
>JAJBTC010000158.1 GCA_020861095.1 Bacteroides sp. | reverse complement strand
CTATTTATCTGTACCTGAGTTTGTCAGATCACTTCAATATCGGAAACGGCTATCCAGCCGACCTTTCCGTCTTCCAGAACAATTTCTTTCCATTCACGCATACTGTTATCTTTGATCTGCACCTTATGCCCTTCATGTAAAATAAAAAGACTGGTGCCTGACTCACTGGGAGTACTGCGCACCGTTACACTGGGAGTCATAACAATGGCATGGGTACGATCTGTCAGAATCTTATGTTGCTGAGCAGCAAACAGATTACATACAATAACCAATAACAGACAAACAATACCGAAAGCAAATCCGCCTTTTTTCAGACCTATCTTTTTCGAAAAGAAAAAGAGATAGAGTGAACCGATCAGCAGAAGAAAGAAAAAGATCCCCCATCTGGCCCAGGTATCCATACTCATGCTATTCACCAGATCGTTTTTCCAGGCAATAATAAATAGTTCCGGGATAGCATCTACTTTATCTATGGTTTTATGCCGAGCGATTTCCAGATTTGCCCGGATATCTTCATTTCCCGGTCTGAGGAGAAGTGCCCGTTCATAATTCAGAATAGCCCTGGCAATATAATCTGCTTTATAATAACTATTTCCCAGGTTATAATAAATTTCTGCGGCCTCTCCCTGAGTTAGGATCTCCTCATACAGCTGAATCGCCGCCGTAAAATTTCCCTGCTGATAGGCACTGTCTGCCAAAGCTTTGGTTGGTATGACAGAAGAAACTCTCCCTTCCTCCGGATGTTCCGCATACACTGTATCTGATAGTTCAGGAAGTGTAAAAACCTCCTGCTGTGGCCATGCACACAGACAGAATAGACAGAAAGAGAAAACAATATATACTTTTTTCATATCTACAGACCCATTAGTGTTTAATCGAATTTTCCATTTTGCTGATCACTTCCAGGGAAGTATGATACACGTGATCCATCGCCGTGCTCTCATCACCCGGAGCGAAACGTGCGAACTCACATTCGTGCAAAGCGTTGAGAAATTCACGTATCAAAGCCTCTTCTACCCCGTATGCGCTCAACTTCTCTTCTATATTGTCTTTGGAGAGTTGAGATACCGGAATATTGAGTTTATCACTGATATATCCCCACAGTGCTTTCAGGACTTCATCGTAGAACGCATCTTTCTTATTCTCATTCATCAATTTACCTGCCAGCTTCAGACGTTTTACAGCCGCCTTATTTGCTCTTTTGGTACGCATCCTGGATACATTTGCATTTTCCATGGCTTGTTTGCGGTAAACAATGAAAAAGAGAATAAAGGCAATAGCAGGAATAATATAGAATAATAAATATCCTGTAGAGCCAAAAAAGAACTCCCCTTTCGGACGCAATTTCACCTCATTGAATTTGATATACCGGATATCTTCACCCAGCACTCTGAGATCTTCTTTATTTGTGAAATTGGCAATTACCTGTTCCGCATTTCCATCTCCTTTTTCCACCCGGATCTGATATTCTTCCGTAGTCAGGGTTTTATAGGTTTTGGATTTCAGATCGAAATAGCTGAATTCCAGAGCAGGTATTTTATAATTACCGGCATGACGAGGTATGGCCAGATACTCTATCACTTTATTTCCGGTTTGCCCATCCCGCGTAACACGGAAATTATTCTCTACTTTCGGATCATATATTTCAAAATCATCCGGGAATTTCACCTCCGGATTTCTGACGAGCCGCAGGTTACCGGTACCGGAAATCACGACTTTCAATGTCAGCGCATCATTTGTTTTCAGTTCCGTGGTATTGATGGAAGAGCTGATCGTAAAATCCCCTACTCCACCTGAAAATCCTATAGGTTTACCGGAAGGCAAAGACTCCACTTCCAGCGTTATACGAGGTGTGTGAACTGATTTTTTTATTTGTTTGATACTCTGACCTCCGTTGAAAAAAGCTTCAAAAGGATCAATATGCTGCAAAGCCTGCGCTATAACCATATCAAAACGTGCCGGCTCTATGACAAGCTGTCCGGGCTGCTGCGGGAATAAAACAAACTGCCGATAGACTGTAGTCCGATAATTTCTTCCTCTGTAATGCTCCAACTCCCACCGGGCATTGGTCTGTTCAATTTCCTGAGAATGAAAACCGGTGAAATCCGGTAATTTGACATCCTCTAACCCACGCAGATCTACTGCAGTATAGATCTTGTAAGTCAATAAAAAGGCTTCCTGTTCATACAGTTTGGTTTTACCGGCATTGACTGTAACAAACAGATCTTCATTAGAAACGGAATGATGAGGGGCAGATCCGGCAGAAGTACCTTGCTGCCCGCCTGAATTCCCGTTAGACCGTGCTGCTTGCTGACCTTCCGGCAAAACCTTTATTTTTACTGAATTAGAAAGCACCTCATTGCCGTTGGCCTGAATACTGGCCACAGGGATCGTGAACTCTCCTTCCGTTGTAGCCAACAAAGTATAGGTATATTTGATGGTCTGGTTAACAGACCTGACACCATTTATCTCACGCGTATTCGATAAGCTTGCACGCACAGGCCCCATCAACACCTCGAAATTATTCATAGCAGGGGCTCTGAAGTCCCTTACATTATGTGTATTGACTACAAATTCAAGTTTAAATTTATCACCTACTACTACTGCGTCAGGAGCAGAAGCGGTGAATGTAACCTTTTCATCGGCAGAAAGCCGGGGCACTGCCGCCAGAAGTATAATCAGAAAAAATAGTTTTTTCATTTTCTCCGGATATTTATAGCTGTTATATTCTTCATTCTATCCATTACCAGTCTTTTTCCAGACGACCTCCCTGGATCACCTGTTGTTTCTTTACCTTATCCTGTACATCTCTTTCATCCTGCAACACAGAATTCAGCAATTGTTCCGCATTCTCCTTAGACATCTCATTTTCATTCTGCTCAGGTTCAGGAGGTTGTTGATCCTGATTTTGCTGATCCTGATTGTCGTTGTCATTATTCTGATCCTGGTCCTGTTGCTGATCCTGCTGATCATTTTGTTGATCCTGATCTTGTTGTTGATCCTGTTGGTCTTGCTGATCCTGCAACATTTTTTGTGCCAGAGCCAGATTATATCGCGTTTCATCATCTTTCGGATTGTTCCGCAACGACTGTTTATAACATTCTATGGCTTTTTCATACTCCTGGGCCGCATGTAACAGAACACCGGCATTGTGAAAAATAGCAGCCAGTTTATCTTTATCTTTTTCAATCTTAGCGGCACTCATATACTGCTCCATCGCCTCCTGGAAGTTATCCTGATAGGCCAACGCATTTCCCAGGTTCGTATAAGCTTGTGCAGAAGCCGGATTGATCTCGAGTGCCTTCCGGTAATTGATCTCCGCATCTACAAACAGACTATCCTTATATTGACGATTGCCTTTCCGGATATAGTCTCTCTCCTGTTTCTGTGCCGATACCTGGCCGCAGATCAAAAGAAAAAGTCCGAATATGATGTATTTATTTCTCCACATACGCATTTACTTGTTTGAAAAAAGCCGGATGTTCCTGAACAATGGATTTCTGCGTTCCAATATCAACAGATCGACCAGCAACAACAGAAGGATCATCCAGGCTATTACCTGGAATTGTTCATTATATTCCGTATATACCTGTGTTTCTATATCGGCTTTCGCCAACTTATTGATCTCCTGCGTTATGGCTCGTTGAGCGGCATTGCTGTTATCTACCCGCACATAGATACCATTACCACTCTGAGCAATTTCTTTACACATTGTTTCATCCAACCGGGTAACAACCACATTTCCCTCCCGGTCGCGACGGAAATCGTTGGTACCTTCGATCGGAATAGGAGCACCTTCCGGAGAGCCGATCCCCATCACATTCACCTGGATACCTTTGCTCACCGCATCTCTGGCAGCTTGCATTGCATCCCCTTCGTGGTCTTCTCCGTCTGTAATGATAATGATCGTACGTCCGACGTCTTCCTGCGGAGTAAAACTCCGAACACCCAGATTGATAGCCGCAGCAATTGCCGTACCCTGCTTGGTGATCAGAGAGGGATCTATAGATTCGAGGAACATCTTGGCCGAAATATAATCACTGGTAATTGGAAGTTGTATGAAAGCATCTCCCGCGAAAACGATCATCCCTACTTTATCATTTTCCAGTTCATCTACCAGACGGGAAATGATGCGTTTGGCACGCTCCAATCGGTTGGGTTGTATGTCCTGTGCCAACATGGAGTTGGATATGTCCAACGCGATGATCACTTCTGCCCCGCTCCTTCGTATGGTCTCCATCTTCGATCCGAATTGTGGACGGGCCAGCAGGATCACTGCCAGACCAATGGCGACCAGTACCAACCAGAATTTGATATCCGGACGATATTTAGAAACATCGGGCATCAACTGAGCCATCAGTTCCGGATCACCAAACTTCCTGATCGCTTTCCTTCTCAGGTAGTTGGAATAGTGATAAAAGGCTGCTGCCAGGGGTAGCAACAACAGCAAATATAAATAGGTAGGTTCTTCAAATCTGAACATCTTTTTCCTGTTACAAAAGTTAGCAGTAAAATTACATTTATGGAATTTTCTTCAACAATGAATTGCGAAGCAGAACCTCCAGCAGCAAACATGCCAGCGCAATCCAGGCAAAGATACGATACTCTTCCTGACGTTTGTTGAATTCCTTGACATTTAGCTTGGTCCTCTCCAGTTGATCTATCTTTTCATATACATCCTTGAGCGTGGAATTACTGGTTGCCCGGTAATACTGTCCATTGGCAATATGAGCAATCTCGGTCAGAGATTTTTCATCCAGTTCGGCGGGCAAATTTACATACTTGATCGTATTCCCCACCGGATAGGGATGAGGCGCCACTCCATTTGTTCCCACTCCGATGGTATAGATGCGGATACCGAATGTACGGGCGATCTCTGCTGCTGTCAAAGGAGAAATATCTCCCCGGTTGTTGATACCATCTGTTAGCAATATAATCACTTTGGATTTTGCCTTACTATCTTTCAGGCGGGAAACCGCATTGGCAATCCCCATTCCGATAGCGGTTCCATCTTCTATTACTCCGCAACGTATCCCGTCAAAAAGATTAAGTAGCACAGCATGATCCACTGTCAGAGGACATTGTGTAAAACTCTCGCCAGCAAAAAGCGTAATACCAATATTGTCATTGGGTCGTCCGCTGATAAACTGGGCAGCCACCTCCTTAGTCGCTTCCAGGCGATTGGGCTTCAGATCTTCTGCCAGCATACTCGTAGAGACATCAATCGCAAGCATGATATCAATACCCTCAATCTCACTGTTTTGCCAACTGTTCGTGGTCTGAGGGCGTGCCAATACCAGAATCACCATCACCAAAGCAGCTATACGCAAAATAAAAGGCAGATGAAGCAGATATATTCTGTAGCTTTTAGGTGTATGAGCATACACCCGCGCGTCCGATATCTGCAAAGTAGCCTCTTTCTTCTTACGTTTCCATATATACCATACGATATATGGGATCAATAAAAAGAGTAAGAGCAAATATTCTATGTTAGCAAAAAACATGTCCGTCAAATTTTAGTGTTCATTATTCACCCATCTATCAAGTCAGGAGTTCGTATATCTGTGCCACCAGATAGACCACTATACTTATACAGGCAATAGATAACAAGACAATACCCGCTATCAATATTATCTTGGCCCGCAACGATCGTTTCTCCACAATAGTGATCTCTGTCGGTTGCGGCTTTTGTTCCTCTTCTTCCGGGATCTTTGTTTCGTGAATGAAATCAACCGCGTTGATCAGGTTCATATCGTTCTCTGTCATATCCGGAATATGTTTGGCAAACTTCACCAGGTCTGCCGTACTAAACAAGTTATTGAGTTCTTCCATCTCCTGTTTACTACCTACTTCTGTCAGTCGCTCGATAATCTCCGCAGAAGTCATTTCCAACGCGTTGAATCCGAATCTATCCCGGATATACGTACGAAGAATATCTGTCAGTTCCGTATAATACTCCTTCGGACGTCCTTTCTGCCATACCCTTTCGCTCTTCACTCGTTCTATTTCCTGCATCGCTAACTGATGAGGTGGAATTTTGGGCTCAACCTTGATCCTGCGAATGATAGGTTTGTTATCCCTCAGACGAAGGATCAGATAAAACAAAAGCAACAGCAAGGGAATAGCCAGGAAAGACGCGGCCATCAGACCATACCAGTCACTCCAGACAAAATCAGGTTTCATAGGATCTTTCAGTCCGAAAGCTGGCCCGGGAATAATGGTATCCAGGGGGAATGAGTAGACCTTCAAAGCGAGAGGACGGGACCTGTATTCCTCTTCATCTACCTGTACGATCATAGGAGGCAGATAATAGAGTGCTGAGTCAAAAGAAGTAATGGTATATTCCTGTTTAATAAGCAGACGCTCTCTGTTGTTCAGGAATTGAGTATCCGGTTCCGACACTTCAAGCACCTCCACACCCCGTACCAGCGTATCCGGATAAAAAGGAAATACGACCCGTTGATGGGCATCGACGGAAACCTCCAGTTCGATGTGAGCCTGCTCTCCGATCAGTATCTGCAAAGAATCTATCCGAGCGTCTACCGTCGCAGATTGCGCAACCACCCTGCATGAAAATCCGATAATAAATAAAACCAGGTATATAACTCTGTTCATGTTATCAATTACGTTTAGCAAACAGATTCAACAAAGCCTTCACATAATCCTGATCCGTGCGTACGGACACAGAATCTACATGGCTCTTATTGAATGTTTCATTCAAATCGATCTGTTTCGTTCTCCACCATTCCTGATGTGTGCGACGTACAGCCGCGGAAGAGGTATCAATCCATTGTTCGTGTCCGGTCTCCGCATCTTTTACTTTCATCAATCCCACCGCCGGTAGTTCCGCCACTCTCTTGTCATACACCTGTATAGCCACTATATCGTGTTTGCGGTTGGCGATGGTGAGCGCGTTCCTGAAACAGGCCTGATCTATAAAGTCGGAGATCATAAAAGCCGTACATCTTCTTTTCATCACATTGGTCAGGTAACGTACAGCCTGTCCGATATCCGTCCGCCGGCTCTGCGGCTGAAAATCCAGAAGTTCACGGATGATATATAAGATGTGTTTTCGTCCTTTCTTAGGAGGGATGAATTTCTCGATCCGGTCCGAAAAAAAGATCATACCGATCTTATCGTTGTTCTGAATGGCCGAGAAAGCCAGCGTAGCAGCGATTTCCGTAACCATATCCTTTTTCAACTGTTTCACCGTTCCGAATTCCAGACTACCGGAAACATCGATCAGCAACATCACCGTCAACTCCCGTTCTTCTTCGAAAACTTTCACATACGGTTTATTGAAACGGGCAGTTACATTCCAGTCAATATCACGGATATCGTCTCCGTATTGATATTCACGGACTTCCGAAAAAGCCATCCCTCTTCCCTTAAAGGCAGAATGATACTGTCCGGCAAATATGTTGCTGGACAATCCACGCGTTTTAATTTCTATCCGGCGGACCTTTTTTAATAGTTCTGCTGTTTCCATTTGCAAGTAAATAGTTAATAAAGAAAGAAGTGATCACAGGCCCTAACTGATATAGGATTCCTTTCCTTACATTTTCGTAAGGAGTGATACACATTAAGGTACTTCAACCTTATTCAATATTTTACTTACAATCTCGTCTGAAGTGGTATTGCTCGCTTCAGCTTCATACGTCAGCCCGATGCGATGGCGCAACACATCATGCGCTACGGCACGTACATCTTCCGGGATCACATACCCACGGCGTTTGATGAACGCGTATGTACGTGCGGCAAGCGCCAGGTTGATAGACGCACGCGGAGATCCTCCGAAACCGATCAGATCTTTCAAATCTTTCAGGTCGTATTTCTCCGGATAACGCGTAGCAAATACGATGTCTACAATATAGCGTTCTATTTTTTCATCCAGATAGACCTGGCGCACCACTTTACGCGCTTCGATGATCTCATCGGCTTTCAGAATAGGTTTCAGGGTCGCCCTCTCACCGCCGATATTCTGACGGATGATTAGTTTTTCCTCTTCCAGTTTCGGATAATCAATGAGTACCTTCAGCATGAAACGGTCTACCTGTGCTTCAGGGAGCGGATAGGTCCCCTCCTGCTCAATCGGGTTCTGTGTAGCCATTACCAAAAAAGGATCGGGCAGCTTGAATGTCTCTTTGCCGATAGTCACCTGCCGTTCCTGCATCGCTTCCAGCAACGCACTCTGTACCTTAGCCGGAGCACGGTTGATCTCATCTGCCAGTACAAAATTTGCAAATACCGGACCTTTTTTCACCTGGAAAGTCTCATCTTTCTGACTGTACACCATCGTACCGATCACGTCGGCAGGTAAAAGGTCAGGAGTAAACTGCACACGACTGTAGTCCGCGTCAATGAGAGAAGCCAGCGTCTTGATGGCAAGTGTTTTTGCCAATCCGGGTACCCCTTCCAGCAAAATATGTCCGTCAGAAAGAAGACCGATCAGAAGAGACTCCACCAGATGTTTTTGTCCCACAATAGTCTGATCCATACCGGTAGTCAGGTTGGTAACGAAAGCACTTTGTCTTTCGATCCGTTCGTTCAGTTCACGGATATCAATTGCTTCTGCCATAAGTAATACTTAGTTATTTGTTTTGAATGATGTTTTTGTTTGTTTTCACCGAAAATGTAAAACCGTTTTTCTTTAAGCAGCCCAAAAGTACGGACTATAATTAACCATTGCAACTAATTTTTATTAAAAAAGTATGCTAAACCCTTAGAAGATGGTGGGTTAGCCAAGCCTGAATGATCACATGTTTCTGAACCATTATATCGAGAGAAGTCGGGTAAAACCCGGCTTTTCTCCATGATAATCTCTTATAAATAAGATCTTATTTTCCTGTTTCGGTGCATTGTCGAACCTATAACTTCCATCCCTGGTGCCGCAGATAGTTGTTTAGACATCTGTTACAATTATTTCTTTTCCAGTTCCGGTATCCGGATCGTAGTACCAAAAGGAACATGGTTCGGATTACGGATCACTGTCTGATTGTGCATCACGATATAAGGCCAGAGATCCTTTGTACCATAAAACCGATAAGCAATTTTGGTCAGTGTCTCTCCTTCCTCTATGTTATGAGTCGTTTTCGTACCTACGATCACGTAATTTACAGAATCCGGACGTACAGGTATAGAAGCGATATTCTCCGGAACAGTATGTACCATATCTGAGACCGGAGAAGTTCCAGTAGCCTGCTGAGAGGCCACAGACTGTTCCTGCCGCACAGGAGCTTCACGCCCCGGAGCAGGGTCTGTTCTCTCATTCACAGGAGAGACTTCCTCTGTCTGTTCCACAGCTTGTTCTACATTGGAAATATCTCCTTCTGTCGGATCCTGTGAATTCTCCTCTTCCACTGCATCTTCCTGCCAACCGATCGTTTCCGGATCTTCCATCGGATTTTTCAGGGCCAGACGATCTTCCGTGCTCTGCTCCATCCAGTCTGGCATATAATAATACAGGAGCAAACCACCACAACTCAAGAGTACCAACAAAACCACAGCGATCAGGTAACGTTGCATCGTGCGGTTTGACTCCTTCTTCTGCGAGGGCAATTTAACTTTTTCTTCCTGTGTTTCTTCTTTTGTTTCCTTTTCCGACCTCGACAGAAAAGGTGTTTTCAAAGACCGCCGGTATTCTTCATCGGCCTTCTGTATCTCAAGGGCAATGATCTCTTCGGCAGTCAGACGCTTATGTGATGGGGAAGCAAAGGACTGAGAGACCGATGGAACAGAAGAAGGTGCAGGCTCCTCTTCATGCTCCGGCGTTACAGGCATTTCCTGTTCCTGCATATCTTCCATCGAAGCTATTTCATACTTTTCCTCATCTGCGACGGCTGTTTCCTCCGCCGGAATAGATTCCTCTTCCAGATCCATCCTATCTTGAGATAATTCCATTACAGGATCCTCCACCGGAACTTCTACGGATGCAGTTCCGATAACAACCTCTTCCGAACCCTCTTCTTCTGTCGATAAACTTGTGATTTCCTGAGATACAGCTATTTCTATAGCATCATTCACCTCTTCCTCTACAGAGGACACTGAAACTTCAGTAACGACAATTGCCTCTGTGACATTCTCCGGCGATAGTTCTTCTGCAAAAGATGGAACAACTTCAGCTTCCGGATTTTGA
This sequence comes from Bacteroides sp., assembly GCA_020861095.1. Classification (GTDB taxonomy): domain Bacteria; phylum Bacteroidota; class Bacteroidia; order Bacteroidales; family Bacteroidaceae; genus Bacteroides. The sequence goes on along the minus strand of JAJBTC010000158.1, from coordinate 3,206 downwards.
ACTACAGAAACATTCTGTTCCACAGGAACCGAACCTTCTTGTCTACCCTCTTCCTCTTTCAAAGATTCTATCGGTGTATCCGGTAAAACCGTATTCTCGTGCAGGACGACAGTTTCAAAATGGGAGAACGGCCTGTTTATCATATCCCGTAATACATTGTCCGGCGTAAAGGAGACTTTGGTATGACCCTCTATCAGGAAACGTTCACCGGTATTCACATTGATACTTTCCCGACTTTCTATCGCGATCAGTTTAAATGTACCCAGCCCTTTGATCTTTACACTGCCATCAATGTCCAATCCTTGTTCGATCAGTAAAAAGAACTCCTTGATAAAAACCTCTGCCTCCTTTTTTGAAACAGAGTGCCGGAGTGCAAACAAATCAACTAAGTCTTGCGTGTTTATTCTTTCATTCATAAAAGACAAGGTTTATTTATACTTTTCTTTGAGCAGTGTACTGGGTTTATAGGCAAGGACCAACTTGGGAGGTACCAGCATACGCTGTTTAGTAGTCGGATTCACAGAAATACGTTCGGCTTTCTTCTTCACCTCCAGGATTCCAAATCCCTGCACAGCTACCATATTTCCTTCCTGCCACTGTTCCGTCATCTCTTTCAATAAAGAGTTGACCATTTCCGTAGTCTCTTTAGAGGACTTTCCCAGTCTTTTAGACAATTCTGCAACAAATTCTTTATTGTTCACTTTGCCGTTTTTTAGAGTTCGACCGCTATATTAGTTATTTTCAACGAAATAAGCAAATAGTTAAAGAAAAATCGTTAAATTATCCGCGCAAAAAGGTCGAAGTCATCGGAATCCATCACTTCTACCCGGTAAAATTTCCCGATTTCCAGGTCAGCATCCTCTTTCCGGATCAGGACTTCCGGATCCACTTCAGGAGAGTCGAATTCGGTACGTCCGATGTAATAATCTCCTTCTATCCGGTCTATAATTACCTGAAGCGTCTGTCCCACCTTAGCCGCGGCCAACTGCGCGGAGATCTCCTGTTGTATCTCCATCAGTTCGTCCAGACGTGCCTGTTTCACTTCATCAGGTACATCATCTACCTGATTTTCCGCGGCAAAGGTCCCCTCCTCTTCGGAATATACAAAAGCACCCATCCGATCGAAACGCACCTTTCTGACAAACTCTTTTAGCTCTTCAAAATCTTCTTCTGTCTCTCCCGGATACCCCACCATCAGTGTCGTACGTAAATGGATACCGGGAACCTCTTTTCTGAATTTCTCCAGCAACGCATAGGTCTCTTCTTTTGTCACATGCCGCCTCATCCGGCTCAGGATAGGATCACTGATGTGTTGCAAAGCGATGTCCATATAGTTACATACATTTGCCCGTTCTCTCATTACCCGGAAAAGATCTTCCGGAAAGTGAGCCGGATAGGCATAATGAAGACGGATCCATTCCACTCCCGGAACATCAGAAATACGCTCAATCAGTTCGGGCAGCATCTGTTTTTTATACAGATCTATCCCGTAGTAGGTCAGTTCCTGAGCGATTACCTGAAACTCTTTCACCCCTTCGGCCACCAGGTACTTCACTTCCTCCACAATCTCTTCCATCGGACGTGAGACATGTTTTCCGGTAATGATCGGGATCGCGCAATACGAGCACGTACGGTTACATCCTTCCGAGATTTTCAGATAAGCAAAATGTCCGGGAGTTGTCAACGTACGTTTTATATATAATTCCTGCTGATAATTCTTTCCCAGTTCTTCCAGCAAAGCTTTCCAGTTGAATTTTCCATAAAACTTATCTACCTGGGGAATCTCCACAGCCAATTCTTTCAGGTACCTTTCAGAAAGACATCCCATGACATACAGCTTTTCCAGCTGGCCCTCTTCCTTAGCCTGAGCAAACTCCAGGATCATCTGTATAGATTCTTCTTTCGCGTCTCCGATAAAACCGCATGTATTTATGACAGCGATATTTCCTGTAGGTGTGGGAGCGTCATGAGCAACTTCATAGCCTACCTCTTCTAATTGCCTGATCAGTTGTTCCGAATCTACCAGATTCTTTGAACACCCCAGGGTGATAATATCAATTTTCTTTCTTTTCATCGTATGTTATTCCTACATACAGGAAAGCAGCAGAACCCTGTATAGGTCCGACTGCCTTCTGTATAGATGTTATCTATTGTTGTTTACTGAGTTTTTTCCGCTTTCAGTATATCTGTCGTGTATGCTCTCCACTTTATATGACCTATTCTTCCTCTTCTCCGAACAGGGAGTCTACAAATTCTTTTTTCCGGAACACCTGCAAGTCTTTCATACCCTCACCCAGACCGATGTATTTGACCGGAATCTTAAACTGATCGGAGATACCGATCACCACACCCCCTTTGGCCGTACCATCTAATTTGGTGATAGCAAGGGCAGTGACCTCCGTAGCCAGGGTAAATTGCCGCGCCTGCTCGAACGCGTTCTGTCCGGTGGATCCGTCCAATACCAGCAAGACTTCATCCGGCGCATCGGGAACCACCTTTTTCATTACATTCTTGATCTTGGTCAGCTCATTCATCAGCCCTACCTTATTATGCAGACGGCCGGCCGTATCAATGATCACCACATCCGCATCGTTGGCAACGGCAGAATTCAGTGTATCATAGGCAACGGATGCCGGGTCGGAACCCATTTTCTGCCTGACAACAGGTACTCCTACCCGCTCTCCCCAGATCACCAATTGCTCCACAGCAGCGGCACGAAACGTATCAGCGGCACCCAGATATACGGATTTACCTGCTTTCTTGAATTGATAGGCCAGCTTGCCAATGGTAGTTGTCTTTCCTACTCCATTCACTCCTACCACCATGATCACATAAGGTTTGCGGGCAACAGGCATATCGAAATCAGCCACTTCACCGGAATTATTCTCAGTCAGCAAAGCCGCTATCTCTTCACGGAGTATCTGATTCAGTTCCTGCGCGTTCACATATTTATCAGCAGCGGCGCGTTTCTCTATACGTTGGATGATATTCAACGTTGTTTCCACTCCCACATCCGAAGTGATCAGTACCTCTTCCAGGTTATCCAATACTTCATCATCGACCTTGGATTTTCCGGCCACCGCACGAGCCAGTTTACCAAAAACACTCTCCTTGGTCTTGGATAATCCTTTATCTAATGTCTCCTTCTTATCTTTTGAAAAAAAACTAAAAAATCCCATGATACCGGTGGTTTATATATAATTCGT
>JAJBTC010000078.1 GCA_020861095.1 Bacteroides sp. | reverse complement strand
AAGAGGAATGGCGGATGCCGCTGATCTCCAAACCCTCAGACAGGTTGCTGTCGGACAAAACAAAGCCTAAATAAGACTTGTCAAGAACTGCTTTATTGTTTTTAGTTAATGTATAGAAAATATGCCCTCCTTCATTTCCCACTTGCAGACAAATGGTACCATCCGGAGAGGATACCTGTTCCGAAGGAGAAGAACATCCCGAACACAGGATCAGAAGTGCCAGCCATAGATAAGTTATCTGTTTCATAAAAGTATAATGTATAATGTATTTTATTCATTCACCGGTATACCGCTGCGGATCAATACCTCCCGTGGCATACCCTCTACCTCCTTACACGTCACCTGTTGCAACCGGATCGCAGCAACCTCTTCAAATCCCAGTGCCGGACGCACTTCCGTACCGGTATAGTCAAACTCCACATTTTCCAACCGCAAATCCTGTACGCCCCGCGCATAGAACCCCCAATAGGGCGAAGGCCGGGGATCTATCGCTGCTTTTTCCAGCCGCAGATCCGCGATTCCGGCAGAAGCATCACCCATGAATTGTGTATAGATATCACGGAATACTACTTTCCGGAACACACCTCCCCGCCAGCTCTCTACCGAATGCGCATATTTTACATTCGTAGCCCGCACCCGTTCTACCCACACATCGCCACACTGATTCCCTTCGTGCAGTACAAAAGTAATACCCGCATTCATATCATCGATCTCAATGTCCCGGATATGGATATTCTCCAGTGGTCCCGGTGAATGATCCCACGCACCCGGCTGTATAATAATGGCTCCCAGCATATTCCGGCGTTGTCCGTCAAAAGTAGACCGCTGCGGATGCAGCCCCGGTCCCTGGAATGTACAATCAGCGATCGTCAGTCCCGTAGCCGGGAAGATCACCCGGATACCGTTGCAGGCAGAGTTGATGTAACATTCCGATACAGATACATTCTCCCAGAACCCTCCTGCAATCGCATCGTCTCCGGTATAGAAATCACAATTCTGTATCAATATATTCTTTGCACCCCGGATATGGATACCATCCCAACCTTCGGTCATGACCAGGTTGCGGAAAGTAGCATTCTCCGACTCATATCCGACATACGCGTAATTCGATGCCCGTACCAGGGTAAGACCGCTGATCTCAAAGTTGCGGCACTCCCCGAAAACGATCATGTGCGGTCCACGCTTTCCCTCTTCACCGTTGGGATCTTCCACATGGCTGCCGTCTATCGTTCCGTATCCGGTGACAGAGAAATTTGTCGCCCCCGTAGCAATGATCAGCCCACGGGTCCAGTTGGGAAAATAGGCCATGCCGTATTTGGTCATATCCTTCTGCGGAACATACGCCTGATAAGCATTCAGGTCGGTCACACCCCGTAGTACCGCCCCCTCTTCCAGAAAGAGATGTACATGGCTCTGTAACACAATAGTACCTGTAAGGAATACACCTTTGGGTACGATCACCTGACCACCTCCCGCCTGTGCGCAAGCCTCAATGGCGCGGTTGATCGCTTCCGTATTTACAGTCTTTCCATTGCCGCGCGCACCAAAGGCAGTAACGAGATAGGTACCACCCGCACTTTTTGCTGTCTGTGCCGAAGCAGAAACCGACCCGGCAAAAAGAAGAAGAAAAGTATATATAATATATGATCTGTTCATTTCAGTAAAGTGTTTATGAATTAAGATACATCATCAGATCGGATTACCGGCGTACCCATATACGGTATTCATACGGCTCCATAAAGATCACATCATCCAACTGTTCGGACTTTTGTGTGAAAACCTCCGTCCAGGCCTCCGTACGCATGTTCTTGTCTATGGATACCTGTGTACGGCTGTTTGCCGTATTCACCAGGACAAATGCCTCCTGCCTTTCATACAGTTTATAAAAAGCAGCTACCTGTGTATGAGAGAAGTACTGGATATCCCCCTGTGCAAACGCGGGATACTCCGAGCAAACCTCTATGATCTTCCGGTATTCATCGGCCAGGTACGATTTTTGTCCCCAGTCTACAGCAGTCGGCTGGAAAAAAGATACTTTTCCTTCATAGCCTACCTCCTGTGTGCTATAGATCAGCGGATTCCCCCCGATACAGGTAGTCAGTACAAAAGCAGATACGGCTCCCCGCTCTCCACCATACAAAAAGAACGGAGAGTTCTCTGCCGCCTCATCGTGGTTGGTGATAAAGCGTAATTTACGTTTTCCCGCAGGGACAGTCCGGTATTCGGTCTGGTGGGAAACAAATAAAGAAGAGACGGCTCCCTTACCGGAATATACCTCTTTGATACGGGCCAGATAGTCCCAGGCATAGTCCATATCAAATCCGGCTTTCAGATTCTCCAGACTTGTTCCCTCAGCAAGCATCAATACCGTACGGGTCTGCTGCATATGTTTCAATTCACCGATCGCTTCCCGCCAGAAAGAAGCAGGTACTTTATCCGCCGCATCGCAACGGAATCCATCTATATTGGCCTCATATATCCAATATTTCATGGCATCGATCATCGCTCTCTGCATCTCCGCAGAGTCAAAGTTCAGATCCGCCACATCCGTCCAGGCCTCGTTGGGAGCAACAATATTCCCTTCCTCATCCTGTGTATACCAATCTTTGTGTTCCCGTATCCAGGCATGGTCCCAGGAAGTATGATTGGGTACCCAGTCCAGGATCACTCCCATGTTCAGTGCATGGGCGCGTTCTACGAGTGTACGCAGATCGGACAGGGTTCCATACTCCGGGTCCACCGCCGTATAGTCTTTTATACAATAGGGAGAACCTACACTCTTTTCTACTCCCATTTCGTTGATCGGCATTAGCCAGATCACATTCACACCCAACTGACTGATCCTCTCCAATTACGAAGTGACCTCCTGCAGGGAATTCTTCGGAGCAAATGCCCGCAGATTCACCTGGTACATAGATACATCAGAGAGTGCCGGCATCCCCTGGAAAGGAGGAGCATAGAAACTTTCATCGTCCGGTCCGGGAGGTAATACACCCTTATCATCATCCGAACAACCCTGCCATGTAAGCAGGCAGGCAAACAACCAGAGCAGATTATATATTTTCAATTTATTCATATCTTTCTTTTTTTAGGGTCTCTCATCCCCGACCGATGATCGGTCGGGTGCGAGCAGACCTGATACATGAAGCTTGTTAATCCTGTCAATCTCATTTTTCTTCCGGAAGATCCGTGCATTCTTCCGGGTTCACCTTTCAAAAACATATACCTATTTTATCTTAGTAACTGTTAGGATTCTGACTTCGTCGGCTGTTGGTTCCACAAATCATTTATTATATGTATTTTTTTGCTCTTTCTTTTGTTTTGTCTTCTTTTTAGCTTCGCTGACCGCCCGGTTGCCATCTTTTCCTGTTTCTCAGACGCAAATATGCGTCTCTACGAGCCCGCTATTGACTTCGTCGGCCGTTGGTTATCGCATCAAAAACAGAAAAATATGACTAAAAACAAGCCTGAATAAAGAAACAAGCAAAATCCTAACAGTTACTTAGAGAGAAATCAGATCTCACTACTGTTCATCCAGTTCTTCACAACCAGTGTACAGATCTCTCCACCTGCCGGCATGCCGACATTGAAAGCATCTCCATCTATGCTATCTCCATTTTCATTGGCCTGGTGATGCCACCATACTTCATAATTATCATGAAGGATCAATGTTGCTTTAAAATCCCCAACCGCATCCTCCGGATCAAGCAGCAAATAATGCATGGTATGATTTATCTCTGTAGTACCCCATTTGGAGAGATCCGAACCATCCCAATCATTCATACCTCCATAGATGGTGATCACCGCGTTATCCGGTGTATAATCCGGAAGTTCCAGACGGAACATCACTTTATCCGCAGGTACATCGGGCCAGAAATTCAGTTCACTGCTGTTCATCCAGTTAGAAATAGTCAGTTTATAGGCCTCCCCTGCCACCGGATCGCCAATATTGAATGCCTCTCCATCTTCACCGTCACCCAACTCATTGGCCTGATGGTGCCACCAGACTCCGTAATTACTGTTGACAATCAATGTTACTTTGAAATCTCCCGCGGCATCCTCCGGATCAAGCAGGATATAATGATGTGTACGATCCAATGCTGTACTTCCCCACTTCGTCAGATCTGAGCCGTCCCAATCGTTCATCGCGCCATAAATGGTGATTACCGCGTTTCCCGGAGTATATTCAGGTAGTTCCAGACGGAGCATCACCTTGCCGGAAGGTACAGCCGGCCACACCTTCAGTTCACTACTGTTCATCCAGTTCTTAATGGTCAGAAAATACGCCTCACCCTTCAGAGGAGTTCCGATATTAAACGTGTCACCGTCTGCACCATCGCCCAACTCATTGGCCTGATGCTTCCAGGGATTATCAAAATCATCGTTCATGATCAACAATACCTTAAAGTCTCCCGCAGCATCTTCCGGGTCGAGCAAGATATAATGACGCTTGTTGTCTAATTCCTTACTTCCCCATTTAGACAGGTCCGAGCCATCCCAATCATTTATTGCACCGTAGATCGTGATCACCGCATGGTCCGGCGTATAATCGGGCAGTTGCAGACGCAACATCACTTTATCCGCAGGCACTTCCGGCCAGTCGTCTGTCAGGCCAAAATAAGACTTCCACCGCTCTATCCGTACATTCACCCGTTCGCCATATCCAGCACTACCCGTATGGACTACAGGTTGGTTGTCCGTACTACGTTCCTCTCCTTCCAGTTCAGAAACAAATGTATAGCCGTCGGCCAGGGTTTTACCGTTCCTGAAATCACTCTCATACAAATAGACGCCCCATTTGTAATTGGAGTTTTCCGAAGGCTTCAGTTTGAACTTCAATTGTCCGATGGCTTCCTCTCCACCGTTGAAAGCACCAGTGATATAGATGCCGTCCACAGACTGAGTGGTCTGAGGCACGATCACCTCGAGCAGGATGGCTCCCTCTTTCAGTTCAAACTGCGGTTTCTCATGTTCGAAAACAATCTCCTCTTTATCGTCACAGGCAGTCAGCAACAGAGCCAACACCCCCAACAAAGCATAGATCTTATATATATGTTTCATACGTATATCTTTTTTGTTGTGAATGAGACATCAATTTACATAATCGGGGTTCTGCACCAGACCGGGGTTCACATTGAGTGCGGTTTCAGGCAGGGGGAACCACTCATACTTCCGATCTCTCTGGGCCGGATAGGCAAAACCGTCGTCAGAGGTACGTCCGAAGAACCACCATTGTCCCTGAGTAAACTGATCGAAACGGCGCAGGTCTGTACGGCGGCGACGTCCCTCGGAGAGGAACTCCTGTCCCCACTGATTGAGCATCCAGTCCAGATCAAAAGCCGTGAAGCCCGGTCCCGGATCATTCTGCACCGTGCTCCAGTCGGCAGCTGAGAAATAACGCTTGCGCACACTGTTCACCAGGTCTTTACCACCCGCGAGATCCCCTTCACGCATCTTGCATTCGGCCAGCATAAACACAACCTCAGCCAGGCGGAACTCTACCTCATCCGCCTCGCGGTAGTCCAGACCGCTGGAAGAGGGATACATCGGATACTTCACCAGACGCACCCCGGAGTTGGTCTCTCCCCAGCGGGCAGACAGCACATCTTCCATCGGTTTTCCACTGGGGGTACCCTGTACGGCAAACGGACCCACCTGATCTACATACACCAGTGCCTGACCTTCCCGGTCGGCATCAGCCGTCAGTGCGCTACCCGTACCGTAGTTGGCACGTATGGCACCCCGCAGGAACATACCCGACCACAGATTCGTATTCTCATCGAAGATATAATTTCCCTTCCGGATGTCCTTGTCGTGGAAGCGTTCATACACCGCTCCCAGTTTGTCGTTGTAAGGAGCTTCCAGGAAAGAACGGGGTGTGCCTCCACTCATCAGCGATGCCGAATTGTCGTACGAAGGAGCCAGGCAGACACAATTCCAGGCACTACCACCCGTCATAGCACCAAAATAATCCTGAAAATTATAAGGCATGAAAGGCAGTACACGCAGCCAGTCCGCATTGAGCTGGCTGGGATCACAGGCATACGCCATGATCACCTCCGGACAGGTATGATTGTCATGCGCATAAATACTCCGGTGGTCGGCAGCCAACTCGTAGTTGCCATACTTTCCGGCCAGTATCTCTTCACAGATCGTCTTGCATTCGCCGTAACGTTCTTCTTTGATAAAAACATTCGCATTTAGCATCAACCGGGCCTTGATCATGCGATTGACTGCCTGATTCATCCGGTTGACCGCATTCACCGGCAATCCGGTCAGCGACTCGTCCAGTTCGGTCACCATGAAGTCAAATATCTTTTTGCAACCCGTATCGAAGTCCGTATCTGCCGAAGGTGGAATATCTATCCCCACACTGATGTTGAGCGGGAGGGTTCCTCCCCAGATCTCATAGATCGTATAATAGGACCATGCCCGGAGGGTACGTACTTCATCTACATAAGACTGCAGCTGCTCTTCGGTCATCTTCAGGGAAGAAGGATTCAGACCGGAAAAATCGTCCAGCGCACTGTTGGCATACCCAATGGTCTGCCACGCCTTTTCCCAGGCATCCTTGAGCACGGTAGATTGCGGTGTCCAGGTATGGGTAGATAGCACGAATTTGTATCCTTCGTCGTACCCCCACAGTCCGTTGTTCCAGCTACGCCAGGCAACCTGATCGGCAGAAAACTCCTGCAGGTACCAGAACCACTCCTGATAGGCATAGAATCCGGAGTGATAGATACGGGCCACCACAGCCTGTACACTCTCTTCATTCTGATAATAGATATCCGGGGCCAGATCGCTGAAGACCTTCTCATCCAGATCGAAACAGGAATGAAGCGAAAAGGTCAGAACGATCAGTGCTATGATATGTTTTATTCTCTTCATAATACAATTGCTACTTGATGATTCATTATTTAAAGTTAACCGTTAGTCCCACACTAAGCTGAGTGGTCGAAGGATACGCGCTTCCGCTTCCCACACCCGGTTCAAGGCCATTGACCCCCACCGTCGAGGGATCTCCTCCTTTGTATTTGGTGAGTGTAAACACATTCCGGGCCGAGCCGAACACACGGATCTTCTCTATAAAGCGGTTCTCACCCTTTCCCCGGAACGGGATGGTATAGCCCAGCGTCACATTTTCCAGTTTGAAGTAATTACCGTTCTCCAGATAGAAAGAAGATAAGATACCCGTATCTTTGGTAATATGCGCATAGTCCGTATAAGCCGTCCGCAATACATTGGCATTCCCGGTAGCCATAGTACCCATTCCGTATTTCAGCATATTCATGATGTCATAGCCAAACGCACCCCGAAAGAAGATACTCAGATCGAAGTTCTTATACGTGATGGAATTGTTCCAGGAAAGGAAATGCTTAGGAGCACCGTTACCGATGTATCGTTTATCCTCTTCGCTCTCGCTTCCTTTACGTATCTTATTGCCCTCTTTGTCATAGATCAGCAGGTAGCCTTCCTCATCTACACCCGCATGCTTGTATCCGTAGAAGTTGCCCACTTTGCCTCCCTCTTCCACGCGGAAGAGATATTCTGTAGTTCCTTCACCCGGCTTTCTGTACAATTGCAGGTAAGAAGCCTGATACACATCGTCCGACAGTTTATCCAGTTTCGTCGATCCGGTAGAGTATACCACTCCTGATGTCCAGTGGAGATCCTTGCTCCGGATCAGGTCCGCTTCCAGGCTCAGTTCTATCCCTGTATTGATCGTAGTACCCACATTCACCAGGATATCACTGTAGATCATCGGAGGCTGAGGAGCTGTATAGGTATACAACAGGTCTTTGGAGCGACGATCGAAATAGTCTAAGGATCCGCGTACCCGACGCCACAATTCAAAGTCGATACCGATATTGGTATTGATCCCTTTTTCCCAGGAAAGCGATGGATTGGGGTTCTTCGAAGGGCCGAACCCATTGATCCAGTTACCGTTCATCAGATACAGCCCCTGAGAAGAATAGGTAGCCAGCGAACGGTAAGCATCGAAGTCCGAACGCCCGGTCACACCGTATGAGATACGGGGTTTCAGACTATTCACCGTGGCCTGTACCGATTCCATAAAAGGCATATTGGCAATCTCCCACGCCAGGGAAGCCGCCGGGAAGTATCCCCATCTGGACTTGGGCCCAAACTTGGTCGAACCTTCGTAACGCAAAGAAGCGGAAGCCATGATCAGATCGTTCCAGTTGTAATTCAGACGCCCGAAGACCCCGATCAGCCGCGATTGGGTCTTACCCGTAGACATTCCCGCCTCTCCTTTATTGAGGAAACTACCGGTGGTAATATTATGCCACAGCAAACTATCGTACGGAAAATCCTTATTCTCCATCCAGCGGCTTTCCCAGTTATCTTCCCGGAAAGAATATCCCCCCATAAAGCGGAGCAGATGATCGTCTCTACTGAAGGTATAATTAGTGATCCACTCTACCTGGGAATACCACCACTTCTGATACTGCAACGTAGCCCGCCCATCGTAGTTGTTCCAGATAGATTCCGCATGTGTCGAAGGAATAAACTCATGCTGATTCAGATCGTTGTACTGCTGTGAATAGCTGAGTGCCGTATTCAGGATATGATGATCTGTCTTCAGCAGATTCAGTTTAGCCTCCACATTCCCCAGCAGATATACCCGGTTGCCACCACTGACGCGATCGGTTAATTGCTCTACCGGATTAAGGGCACCTGTCGGTGAGGTGGGATGAAAAAAGCTACCGTCTTCGTTGTAGACCGGCATGGTCGGGTTGATACTTAACGCATTGAAGAACTGTCCGTCGTCTCCCCACTTCTCTTCCACTTTACGGGCATACAGCGAACCGGTCAGTTCCATAAAATTATCCATAAATCCCTGAGATACCACAAAACGGGCTCCGTATTCTTCCCGTTCGCTGGCTATATCCATACCGGTAGCCTTTTTGTAGTTGAAAGAAGCACTGTAATATCCATCCTGCGAAGAGCCGTCTATGGCCACATAATGGTTGGTATCGTAAGAAAGATCTCTCATGATCTGTTTGTACCAATCCGTCGAACCACCGTAGTCGTATCCGCGCATGGAGCGACGAAACTCATCCGTGCTCAGATTCTCCGGTTTGAATGTAGCCAGGTTCATGCCGAACCATCCATCGTAAACTACCTTCGCCTTCCCTCCGCCACCGGCCCCCTTACGTGTGGTGATGATCACAACCCCGTTGGCACCCCGGGTTCCGTAGATAGCCGAAGAAGCACCGTCTTTCAGTACGGTCATGGATTCGATATCCTGCGAAGAGAGGTTGCGGATGTCTGCGCCCACAATACCGTCGATCACGATCAGGGGGGAATTGGAAGCCGTGAGCGAAGTAGCTCCACGGATCTGCAGGCTGGATCCTGCGTTCGGATTGGCAGGTGCGGTATTGTTGACATTGAAACCGGCCACTTTTCCGGTAATCAGCTCCATCGGGTTCTGTACGGCTCCCTGCATAAAATCTTTGCGGCTCACCTGTACGATCGAACTGGAGAGTTCTTTCTTCTCCATCGATCCGTAACCGATCACCACCACCTCATCCAGGGTGGTATTGTCTTCTTTCATCACCACGTCAATCACCCGCCGGTTGTTGACCGGCACCTCCACGGGATTGAACCCGATATAAGAGAAGATCAATACATCTTTGCTCAGGTCTACACCGGCGAGTGTGAAATCACCGTCCAGACCCGCAATGGTACCGTTTTGTGTGTTCTTGACAATAATGTTTACCCCCGGCAGAGGCATTCCCGCGTCATCCTGTACCGTACCGGTCACTGTACCACTCTGAGCCAATACAGATACGGGACTTCCTGCCAGGCAAAGGGCAATCATCAGGAAAAGCTGTGTGCCGCTCCTTTGGATAAACTGCAACAGTTTATTCTTTTTTCCGTTCATAATAAGAATTTAAAGTTAATAACTGAGTTCGCGGACGAAAGAGATCTCTTCATCCGGTCGGAAGCAAAAGTAAAGGAGAGGTTTCACATAAAACAGGGCATACCAAAGGGAATATGGAATTATTTCAAGGTACAAAAGCAGTAAACCAAACACGATCAGCCCATTAATCACTCTTCAATCCAGGCAAATATATAGACCGGATCAAAGCCCACAGAATTGGAAAGCCATAAAAAGCCCTGTTTTCATCGGCAATACAGGTAGCCGGAAACCGTGAAAAACAAAAGTATCTTCCCTGAAACAGGAATACACCTTATATAATAGTACACTGTATGTACGATTGGAAAATTGATTTGTACGGAACAGCACGATCAGGGCAATCCGATCTTCATCAGTTCCTCTTCAAAATCTTTGCGGATCTCCGGATAGGATTTGTTCTTTACCTTGGTACGATAGGTATACACGGTATTGACCGAGTAGCGGAGAAAACGGGCTATATCGGAGCTTTCTTTGATGCCCAGGCGGATCAGAGCCAGGGTGCGTAACTCGGAGTTGAGCATCTCCCGGTTCTTCAATACGATGCGTTCTTCAGGGATCAGTAATTCATTCACCTTCTCTACAAAGTCGGGATAGATCTTCAGGAAAGCCATATCAAAATTGTGGTAAAACTCCGATACCTCATAGTCCATCATCTGCGACGAACGCACCATCGCGTGCAGCTCAGCGATCTTCCCTTCGGACAGTTTACGGGAGACCTGACGGATGTATTTATTCAGTTTATCAATGTAATCCGAACAACGCCCCAGAAAATGCCCGATGTAAATCTCTTTGACCTTATTGGCCTCCCGCAACGAATTGTTAAGTACTTCCAGTTTGCCGTTACTCTCTTCCAGACGCTTCCGCACCCGGCCCAGCTCCACATTTTTACGATAGAGGCTCACCGCTCCCAAGGCCAGCAACAAGGCAAAGACGGTGGTTATCATCAGAAAGAAACGGAGTTGCTGCCGCTTCGACTCCACCGATTGCTGATAGGCTTTGTCTATCAACGGGTGGGTCCGGGCGATCTCCATCCTCCGGAGGCGTGCGTTGTAGAAATTGGCATCTTCCAGCGACAGGGAATAATACCGGTAAGGTCGGGCCACCTCTCCCTCTTCAAAAAGGATAAGTGCCAGATTGCGCAACGCTTCATTCTCCTTTACACACGCTTCCACATCCGCCTGTGCCGAGAGGGTCAGGTATTTCTTCTGATTCTCTACATCCTGCTTTTCCGAATAGACATAGGCCAGGGTAGAGGCATTAATGGCATAGTCATGCGTATGTACAGGGATCTTCTTCAGCAGATCTTCCAGGATCAGGGCCGACTCGTCCAGCCTTCCCTCGGCGCAATACCGCCGTGCCAGGGCATTGAGATGGATCTGCGACTCCGGGGGGTCAGCGAAATGATCGTATCCAGATAGGCCGAACTCCGGTTGATGTAATACGTAGAATAGGGATATTGGGAAGTATATTGTGTGAGGTTGTAATACACCTGCTCGTACCGGCTGTAGTATTCGATCTGTAAAACACGATCCATAGCCAGCGGGTCCAATGATTGCAGGATATCCAGTGCTTCGTTGTACAGCCCTCCGGTACACAGGATGTATGCCTGACGAAGCAGAGAGTGAGAGATGCGTTCGTCAGATCCCATCTCCAAAGCCAGCCCTACCCCTCTTTCGGCATATACATAGGCAGAGTCGTACCGATAGGCCTGGTACTCATCCAGCAACTCATTGATCAGCACATACGTCTCTTGTGGGGAAAGTAGTGCGGCATACAGCGTACGGAGGCTATCTAAACGCCTCTCCTTCCGTACTATGTAATCCGGACGTTGCTCCAATATCTTATCCAGTTCCTCCAACCTACGATCCGTTTCCGTAACCGGAGCCCGGCCGCAGGAACAGACAAAAGCCAACAGGCCGATACAGATCAGCAACGCGCAAGTATATTTCTTATTATACATATATTCTATTAAGTGTTGCGAAGATAAAGAGGATACGGGACTCATCTTTATGTCGTGTATTCCACAGATTGTCTACCTACAAATGTATTAAAAACAAATCGAAACAGAAAGCAGAAAATACATAAATACTGTTACCACCAGATACAGATCTATCCGACAAACTTTCTCTTCTTATACACTCAGGAAATACATCCTCGAGAAATATGTCCAGAGTGTATCATACTTTAAAAATATACAATAGGCACTGATCTCCGGAAAAATAGTGTAAGATGTCCGGAAACGATCGGAATGATAGCTCTGGGATAAGTCTTCGTCAAAATCCCGGAATAATTTAACTTTAAACCTCCGATGAAGCAAATTTCAAAAGTTTACACCTGGCAGATCACTGGGACCCCATACAAATACCGTAAGACTATACATAGCTAGTATACTGTTCCGAAAATCATTCTTTAAAAAGCGGAAGAAAACTTCCCGATCGAAACCCTTTCGTTATCGACCACATATTCTATTAAAAATGTTTACTGACTTGTTTGACGAAAATTATTGATTTTATAATCTCTATTTACTAAATATGTATCCAATATATCTTATGAAAATATTGTTAATTTGTGTAAATAAAAAGTTGTGTGTATATTTTAAATTTGTATATTCGTTGTATATATATGTAAGTTTATACTTCTCTTTTGAAATAAAACGCGAGAGAAGTTTTCAGTAGGTTTCTCTTTTAATATAGATACGGCATATGTTTTGGTAATTACGAAAAATATATGTTATGAAAAAGTATATAACTCTAACTTTAACTTTCTTTTGTCTGAATGTTTTTTCTCAGGTTAAATTAACCGGAAACATTCAAGATAATAATCATGAACCGGTTGTTTATGCAAATGTGATTTTACTTGCATCCAATGATTCTACATTTCTAGCTGGATGTATTAGTGATTCCCAAGGCCTATTTACTTTCTCAGACCTTTCTCCAAGAGAGGCAATATTGAAAATTTCCTGTTTAGGATATACAGATCATTTCCTGCTTTTGTCTTTGGAACAGGGTATTCATGATATGGATACTATTTATTTAGATGAGGCTACAACCTTACTGAATGAAGTAATGATCAGTGCCAGGCGGCTGCATGTATATAGTCAGGGTGGGAATCTGATCACTGATATAGCGAATTCCGGTTTGAAAAGTATTGGTTCGGCCAAGGATGTATTAAAACATATTCCCGGTGTTATAGCCACTAAAGACAAATATGAAATATTTGGAAAAGGCTCTCCGGATATATATGTTGATAATAAAAAAGTCCGGGATATAAATGAGTTGCAGTTAGTAAACTCAGAAAATATTCTGAAGATAGAACTTATAACAAATCCTGGTGCTGAATATGAAGCAGAAACCCGGTCGGTTCTTAAGATCATAACAAACCGGAAAAAAGAAAATGGCCTTTCCGTTATTCTGGATGGGAAGTATAGCCAGTCCAATTCTTTTTCTTATAATGAAGGTATCTCTATAAATTATAACCGGAATGGCCTGAAT
>JAJBTC010000090.1 GCA_020861095.1 Bacteroides sp. | reverse complement strand
TCCTTATCTTTTTTAATTTCTTCAGTCGTCGGCGCATGTATATGTAAATATAGAATTATCTGCAAAAATATACTTATTTTAAAAATCATCCAAGTAAATCTGGGAGAAAAGAGTTTTGCGGATAACATTTTGATGCGTAACTTTGCCGATGTGGGACGGCTCTTCTACCTTGCTTCCGCTCACGGATGAGACCTGAAACTGATTTTCCTGGGAACAGTCGGTATTGGCTCTCCCGGAATTCGTTTGTTATTACCCTTTATTACAACTGATTATGCAGGATTTTGTTCATTTACATGTACATACACAATATTCTCTGCTGGACGGACAGGCCAGTGTGAGTGCCCTGGTAGACAAGGCCATAAAGAATGGCATGAAAGGCATCGCCGTAACCGATCATGGAAATATGTTCGGCATCAAAGAATTCTTCAATTATGTCAAAAAGAAGAATAGCGGTGTCAATTCGGAAATAAAAACCCTTAAAAAACAACTCGCGGCCCTGGAGGCGGAACAGGCAGTGTCCGGCGGGAAGGACGAGGAGATAGCCGAATGTCAGCGTCAACTCCAGGCTGCGCAAGGACGCTTGTTCAAGCCCATTATCGGATGTGAAATGTATGTGGCCCGTCGTACCTTAGACAAAAAAGAGGGCAAGCCCGACCAGAGTGGCTATCACCTGATCGTACTGGCCAAAAACAAAAAGGGCTATCACAACCTGATCAAACTCGTCTCTAAATCGTGGACACACGGCTATTACATGCGTCCTCGTACAGACCGGAATGAATTGGAAAAATACAAAGAGGGACTGATCATCTGCTCTGCTTGTCTGGGGGGTGAGGTTCCCAAAAAGATCAACGATGGCCGATTCGACGAGGCGGAAGAGGCCATCCAATGGTACAAAAACAGGTTCGGAGAAGACTATTATCTCGAATTGCAGCTTCATAAACCCACAGTGGCCCGTGCCAATCAGGGAGCCTATCCGTTGCAGATGAATGCCAACAAACACCTGATCGAATACGCGAAGAAGTTCGGAGTGAAACTGATTTGCTCCAACGATGTTCATTTTGTAAACGAAGAGCATGCCGAGGCGCACGACCGGCTGATCTGTCTGAGCACCGGACGTGACCTGGACGATCCGAACCGTATGCTCTATACCAAACAAGAGTGGATGAAGACCCGGGAAGAGATGAACGAACTTTTCGGGGATGTGCCGGAGGCACTTTCCAATACGGTTGAGATCCTGGATAAGGTCGAGTTCTATTCCATTGATAATGCCCCTATCATGCCTACTTTCGCTATTCCCGAAGATTTTGGTACGGAAGAAGGATACAGGAAGAAATACAGTGAGCAGGATCTTTTCGAAGAATTTACCCGGGATGAGAACGGGAAGGTCGTACTCAGCGAAGAAGAAGCACAAAAGAAGATCAACGTACTGGGTGGATACGATAAACTCTACCGCATCAAGCTGGAAGCGGATTATCTGGCCAAGCTCACCTATGAAGGGGCCAAACATTTCTATGGCGATCCGTTGAGTGAGGAGGTGGTCGAACGTCTCAATTTTGAGTTGTATATCATGAAGACCATGGGTTTCCCGGGCTACTTCCTCATTGTACAGGACTTTATAAACGCTGCCCGTAATGAATTGGGCGTATCCGTAGGGCCCGGACGTGGCTCGGCAGCCGGATCGGCAGTAGCCTACTGTCTGGGGATCACCCGGATAGACCCTATCCAGTATGACCTGCTGTTTGAGCGTTTCCTGAATCCCGACCGTATCTCTCTGCCCGATATTGACGTGGATTTCGACGACGATGGACGTGGGGAGGTGCTGCGCTGGGTGACTGATAAATACGGACAGGATAAAGTAGCCCATATCATCACCTACGGTACCATGGCCACCAAATCTGCCATCAAGGATGTAGCCCGTGTGCAGAAACTTCCGTTGTCCGAGTCGGACAGGCTCACCAAGCTGGTGCCGGATCGTATACCTGACAAGAAGATCAATCTGACCAACGCGATCGAGTATGTACCCGAATTGCAGGCTGCTGAAAATTCATCGGACCCGCTGTTGCGGGATACCATCAAGTATGCCCGTATGCTGGAAGGGAATGTGCGTAATACGGGTGTACATGCTTGTGGTACGATCATCTGCCGGGACGACATTACCGATTGGGTACCTGTCAGTACCGCCGATGACAAGGAGACCGGAGAAAAGATACTTGTCACCCAGTACGAAGGCTCGGTCATTGAGGAAACAGGGCTGATCAAGATGGACTTTCTGGGACTGAAAACCCTTTCAATCATCAAAGAAGCTGTAGAGAACGTGCGTTTGAGTCGCGGGAAAGAGATTGATATCGATACGATTGATATCAACGATGCTGAAACCTATAAGCTGTATAGTGAAGGAAAAACAGTAGGTACGTTCCAGTTTGAGTCGGCAGGGATGCAAAAGTACCTCCGGGAACTGCAACCTACCACGTTTGAAGACCTGATCGCTATGAATGCCCTGTATCGTCCCGGGCCGATGGATTATATCCCGGAGTTTGTCGACCGTAAGCACGGCCGCAAGCCGATTGAGTACGATATACCTATCATGGAGAAGTACCTGAGTGATACCTACGGGATCACTGTGTATCAGGAGCAGGTCATGCTTCTGTCTCGTTTGCTGGGTAACTTTACCCGTGGTGAATCGGACGCTCTGCGTAAGGCGATGGGTAAGAAACTGCGTGACAAACTGGATCAGATGAAACCCAAATTCATCAATGGCGGAAAGGAAAATGGCCATGATCCGAAAGTGCTGGAGAAGATCTGGGGAGACTGGGAGAAGTTTGCTTCCTACGCATTCAACAAATCGCATGCCACCTGCTATTCCTGGGTAGCCTACCAGACCGCCTATCTGAAAGCCCATTATCCGTCCGAATATATGGCGGCCGTGTTGAGCCGCAACATCTCCAATATCACGGAAATCACGAAATTCATGGATGAATGTAAGTCCATGGGTATTCTGGTATTGGGACCGGATGTGAACGAAAGTAACCTGAAGTTCACCGTAAACTCCGAAGGCAATATCCGTTTCGGACTGGGTGCCATCAAGGGAGTGGGGGAAGCTGCCGTACATAGCATTGTGGAGGAGCGTAATGCCAACGGTCCTTTTAAAGATATATTCGATTTTGTACAGCGTGTCAATCTGAACGCGTGCAACAAGAAAAATGTGGAGTGTCTGGCACTGGCCGGGGGGTTCGATGGCTTCACAGGCATCAAGCGGGAACAATTCTTCGCAGTAAATGCTAAGAGTGAAATGTTCCTGGAGGTGCTGATGCGCTACGGTACCCGTTTTCAGGCAGACAAGCAGGCAGCCCAGAACTCTCTCTTCGGGGGAGACAATGTGGTGGATATCGCTACACCCGAAATTCCCTATGCCGATCGCTGGCCCGATCTGGAACGTCTCAACAAAGAACGTGAACTGGTGGGTATCTATCTGTCGGCTCACCCGCTTGACGATTACGCGGTGGTGTTGCAACACGTTTGTAACACACGCATGGCTGAGCTGGAAGACAAACCGGCTCTGGCGGGACGCGAGATCACCATGGGAGGGATTGTGACCCATGTGCGCCGGGGAATAGGCAAGAATGGCAATCCGTATGGGATTGTGAAGATGGAAGATTATTCCGGTTCTGCAGAGTTTGCTTTCTTTGGGAACGACTGGATCACATTCCAGGGATACCTGGCAGAAGGCACTTTCCTTTTTATGCGGGCACGCTGTCAAAGCAAACAATGGCGCCAGGATGAACTGGAGATCAAGATCACCTCCATGGAGCTGTTGCCGGATGTGAAAGAGAAACTGATCGAAAAGATCACCATCTCTATTCCACTTGCTACACTCAATCCGGTCATTGTGACAGAGCTTGCCGAATTGACAAAGAAATCTCCCGGAAATGCCGAACTTTGCTTTGAAGTGCTGGATGATGATCAGCACATGAAAGTAGACCTGATATCGCGTCCGGTGAAGTTATCCGTAGATAAGGAACTGGTCCATTATTTAAATGAACAACCGGACCTTGCGTTTCGGATTAATTGAGTATATTTGTAGCATATAGGATGCGGTTCGGACAAAGTTTCAAACGAGTTTGACCTTTGGCTCTTACCTTTCACTGTATTTGTAGCATATAGGAGATGCCTTGGCATAGCTGGAGGAAATTCCGCTCTGCGTTCGGCTTTCAATCTATTTGTATCATACTAAGAAGAACTGCCTGCATACGGATCAGGTAAGCCTGATCCGTATGCAGGCCCTCACGAATGGATAAATAGGGTAGGTAAAAAGATGTGTTGCAATGGATGGATAATTCGTTGTTTGTGGATTGGAACATTTCTGTTTTTCTTCTTGTTTGTATGCCTTGTCTCAGTGTCCGGCGCAGCCGGTAAACTGTCCGGACCGGATAGATCACAGAGGCGTTTTATGTGGGAGATGATCATTCTTGTATATAATAACTAATATTCTTAAAACTTTTACAGAAATGGCTTTAGAAATTACAGACAGCAATTTTGAAGGACTTCTTGCAGAGGGCAAACCGGTAGTTGTGGATTTTTGGGCACCCTGGTGCGGTCCCTGTAAAGCGGTGGCTCCCCTTATAGAAGAGTTGGCAACTGAATATGAAGGTCGGGTCATTATCGGTAAGTGCGATGTAGACGAAAATACGGAGCTTCCCGCCAGCTTCGGTGTACGTAACATCCCTACCGTACTTTTGCTGAAAGACGGTAAAGTGGTAGATAAGGTAGTGGGTAGTGCTTCTAAAAGTACGTTTGACGAAAAGATCAAGGCTCTGCTCTGAATGTGCGTCCGCTTGTCGGATAGCACATTAGCACCGGAGCCTGACCATCAGAGATATATTATCCCTTGTAAGTAATCCAAAAAGAAAAGATCATGGGACTTGAAGACGATTTTTTATTGAGCGATGCGGACGACGAACAGACTGTCGAGTACATCAGGAACTATCTGCCCCAGGAGTTGAAAGAGAAATTCTCTGACGAACAACTCTACTATCTTATCGATACGATGGATGAGTACTATGTAGAAAGTGGTATTCTGGATGTGGAGCCCGATGAAGAAGGGTATGTCAATATCGATCTGGAACAGGTGGCCCACTACCTGGCCAAAGAGGCAAAGAAAGACGAGATCGGTGATTTTGACCCTGAAGAACTTCTTTTTGTAGTACAGGGTGAAATGGAATACGGCAACTCTCTGGGACAAGTGGAGTGATTTACGATTTACGGATTTACGATGTACGATTGATAGTACATGTGTAAATAAAACTGGTATTTCCAATCGTACATCGTAAATCCGTAAATCGTAAATACTTAGATGCTTTCTTCCAGCGCGTAGTAATGGAAATCTTTGACTATCGTTTCCAACAGGAACGTATCATTCAGGGTAGATTGTCCCGGTGATAGCTTGGGGCGTATTTTCCCTGCCAGCTGACTGATCTTCTCTGATCTGTCTTTGGTCGGGGTGTTCAGGGCTCTGGAGATAAGCTCAATCTGCTGCAACGTGAAGTCTGCGGCTTCCGGGAATACGGGCTGGTAGCCTTGTGCCAGGTAGTCAAACTCCCGCAGGCTCACACGCACGTTGCGGTAGTTCCTTTCTTTGACCACTAAGGTTCCCGCTGCCATATCGCCCAGTCTCTGGCTTTTGGAGGAAAATATCATAATAAACAGTCCGATGCCACATAGCCTGTCCACTCCATAGAGCAGCCAACGCAACAGGTAAGAACTCACTGTGGGGGTAGAACCGTCTACTTTCATCACCCGTATATTCATCAGGCGTTTTCCCAGGCTTTGGCCATTATTGAATACTTCCATCAACAAGGAATAAAAAACAGCGGGAAAGTAAAGCAGGAAGTATAAAATGAAGATCCACGCTTCATCTCCCAGACGATACAGCCTCAATCTCTGAGTGAGGGTTGCCACGAATACCAGATACAGGAAGATAAACAGGTAGTCCAGCAAACGGGCCAGGATACGTTCGCCCACACTCGCAGGCATCTGGTCGATGGTTACATATTGTCCGGTAAGGATGGTTGAATCTGCCATTTCGTTGAATCTATCTCTCGTCAGATTGCAAATATATCATATTTCCGCTATTTTTGTTGTTTATTTTAACAGCGATTATGGGATTTTTCCATAAATCCCGTATATTTGTTCGGAGTGAACACGTCATCCGTACGTCCGTACCACACTAAATCAGGATTTTGTCCACGCCGTTGAAGCAAGTATCAGGCATCAGCCTTTTCGACCAGTGATATACAGAAGATGAAAGAAGTTATATTTATTCGTAAGAACCTCGCCAAGTGGGAGCAGACGGAGCAGCTTGTAAAAGAAAGTAGCAAGCAGTCTCCGGATCGCCTGGCAGATGCCTATACGGATCTTATAGCCGATCTTTCTTTCGCCCGTACCCATTATCCCGGTTCCCGGATAACGTTATACCTCAATAACCTGGCAGCCGATCTGCACCACCTGATCTATCGCAACAAACGCGAGAAATGGTCGCGTGTCCTTACTTTCTGGTCTCAGGAAGTGCCACAAACGATGTACGATGCCCGGAAAGAGTTACTCACTGCATGCGTTATTTTCTCTGTCAGCATCCTCATCGGTATCGTATCCACACTGAACGACGAATCGTTTATACGCCTCATCATGGGAGATGGGTATGTAGATATGACCTTGAGCAATATCGCCCGTGGAGAACCGATGGCTGTATATGGTACCCAACAGCAATTTTCTATGTTCCTGGGAATTACTGTCAATAATATCCGGGTGGCTTTAGTGGTTTTTGTCTGCGGGCTGCTGACCAGTTTTGCTACCGGCTATATTCTGCTTCAGAACGGCATTATGTTGGGTGCCTTTCACGCGTTCCTGTATCAGCAGGGGCTATTGGGAGAGTCGATGCTGGCGATCTGGCTACACGGTACCTTAGAGATCTCCGCTATTGTGGTGGCAGGGGCCGCGGGCATAGCCTTAGGCAACGGATGGCTTTTTCCGGGCACCTATTCCCGCATGGTCTCTTTCCGGCGCGGTGCCGTCCGCGGATTGAAGATCGTAGTAGGCACAGTACCCCTGTTTGTGATAGCAGGTTTCATTGAAGGGTTCTTTACCCGTTATACGCAGTTGCACAACGGTGTGAGGCTGCTGTTCATTCTGCTGTCCCTCGCATTTGTTATGTACTATTATATTTACTTACCCAATACTTATCGTCATGGAAATACAAAAACCTAAGATTGTTTTTTATAAGAAACGTCAGTTGGGGGAAAAACTCAATGCCGCGATTGATTTTATGAAGGAGAACTGGCGTATCCTGTTCAAAATGATGGTGTATATCATTCTTCCTCTATCTTTGTTGCAGGGATTGTCTCTCAGCAAAACCATTACCGCGATCATCACAGGGGATTGGCTATATGGTGAAACCACCTCTCCCGGAGAAGGATTGATCACGCTGATCGGAGTGATAGGTTCTTTGTATCTTGCAGCTATGATCTATACATTGATGAAGAGATACAACGATCATGAAGAGCGTCTGGAAGGGGTGACCTTTGCTGAGGTGTTGCCACAGGTGAACAAGGGGGTGGGGCGTTTGCTTCTTTTCGGACTGACATTTGTGCTTGCGATATTTATTTTTGCACTTGTAGGGGGTGTGTTGTTTGCCGTTACAGGGTTGTCTTCCGCTGCTTCCCTGGTGTTCCTTCTTCTTTTTATAGTTCTGTTTGTCGCACTTCTTGTACCTTTTCAGCTTACTCAGGCCATCCTTCTGTTCGAAAGGAACCTTTCTATTTCTCAGGTCTGGTCACAGACCTTCCGGTTGGGCTATGCTACCTGGGGCGGTACCTTCATGTTGGGGTTGATCGCCAGTATAGTAATCACTGTATGTGCCTTGGTAGTAGCTTTGCCACTCATCGTATTCTCTACGGTACAAGGCCTGTTTTCTCTGAGTTCTGCAGCTGCGTCCGGAACTTCCGCTACTTATGGATTGGTTCAGTATTTGCTCTCTGTCGTGGTTTCCTTCTTTAGCTGTGTGGCCAGTATTTTCTTCTACGTGGTGATGGCTTATCAGTATGCGCATGCCCGGGAGACGATGGATCATGTAACTCTGGAAAGTGACATAGATCAGTTTGACGATCTGGGCTCTTTGAATGAGTAAACTGATTGATACACTCACGGCAGACCAGGACAGACTCCTCTACTGGCAGTCGGATCCGGCGTTTGACTACAACGCCGAATTTGCTGCATCTGCTCCTGACGATCGCGGCAACATACTGTTAGATTGGCTGCTCGATGTGATCTCCGCTTTCCTGCGACTGATCTTCGGGAAGCCGGTGAGTATGTCTGTCACCCATATTGTACTGGTGGTATGTCTGGTTCTGTTTGTCGTCCTGCTGATCGGGTTCCTCTATAAAAGGCGCGACCGCTGGATCGGCTTTTTCCGCGCGTCCTCTGTTCCTTATGAAGTAACCCCGGACACGATCTATGGAATAGATTTTGAGGCGGATATCCGGCAGGCTGTTTCTCAGAGCAACTATAAAGAGGCTGTACGGCTGGTTTATCTGCAAACCCTGAGAAATCTCAGTGACCGGCAACTCATCTTCTGGGAACTTTATAAGACTCCCACGGAATATATGTATGAGTTGAAGGAGGAAGGTCTGCGTACTCCTTTCCGGCAACTGACCAACCGGTTCCTGGAGGTTCGCTATGGCAATTTCCAGGCTACGCGATCTACATACGATCAGGCCTCCGCGCTTCGTGACCGTATGGTATCGGAAGGAGGTTTGCCATGAAGATGAACTCTCTTTTCTGGGGCGGCCTGGTGTTTCTGATCGTTTTTATGATGTGGGTGGAATATAACCTGCCCCGGTCGTTTGTCTGGGAGCCTACTTTCAGCATGAAGGACAAACAGCCTTTCGGTTGCGCGGTGTTCGATGATGTGTTGTCCCATTCTCTGCGACAAGGATATGAAGTGACCGATGAGACACTCTACCTTCTTTCTTTGGATAAATTGCCGAAGCGGAATATACTTTCCGTAAGTAAACGGATCGACCTGACCCTGACAGACTTCGAAGCCCTGATGGAACTTCTGGAGGCAGGTGACAATGTGCTGCTGGCTGCTTCCCGGTTTTCCGGTGTGCTGTCGGATACATTTGCTTTGCACGCATCTTATGATTACCTGGACTATGAAGAACTTGCCCGGCAAGTCCTTCACAGACCCTCGCGCGATACGTTTGTCTGGTCAGAACCCTTTGCGGGAGAATCTTTTGACTTCTACAGCGCTTTCCGGGGGGTAGACTTTATCCGTTACGATTCTCTGTTTGTTCCTGTGGTCGTTCCCGGGGAAGAACGGATGGACTCCGGTGTCAGACTGGCTTCTGTGATCCGGGCACAGATTGG
The DNA here is from genome assembly GCA_020861095.1 of Bacteroides sp. Classification (GTDB taxonomy): domain Bacteria; phylum Bacteroidota; class Bacteroidia; order Bacteroidales; family Bacteroidaceae; genus Bacteroides. The sequence goes on along the minus strand of JAJBTC010000090.1, from coordinate 56,205 downwards.
GGAGGGAGAACTTATCCTCATGACGATGCCCCTGCTGTTTACCAATTATGGTATGCTGGACAGGGACAACTCCGATCAGATATTCCGGCTTCTCTCTCTGATGGGAGACAGACCTTTGGTACGTACGGAAGCCTATGCGCGGAGTGCCAGGCAGAATGATACGCCGCTGCGTTATTTCCTGACTCATCCGCCTCTGCGCTGGGGAGTCTATATGACCATGCTGGTGCTGCTTCTTTTTATGATATTCACCGCCCGCAGGCGTCAGCGTGTGATCCCGGTGATGCAGCAGCCGGTAAACAAAAGAATGGAATTTACCGAGTTGATCGGTACCCTTTATTTCCGCAGGCGCGACAATGCCGGACTGGTGCGTAAGAAGTATATTTTCTTTGCGGAAACCCTGCGGCGTGTGATGCAGGTAGACGTAGAAGATGAATCACAGCACCTTCAGACGGTCGATCGCATTGCCGGTAAGACCGGGATCGGGACAGAGAAGATCTCTGCGCTGCTGATCCGACTGCGCCATGTATACACACAGGAGATAAGGCTCACCGATGAGCAGATGAAACAGCATATCGATGAGATGAACGAAATTATCAATCACTTATATATCTGATTATGGAAGAACCATTGAGGGAAGAACAGAGTCCGCGGACCGATCTGACCCTGTTTTCACAGAAAATAGATACCATCAAACAACAGATCTCTTCTGTTGTCGTAGGCCAGGAGCGGGTAGTAGACCTGATGCTGACTACCATACTGGCCAACGGACATATCCTGCTGGAAGGGGTACCCGGGGTAGCCAAGACGTTGCTGGCCCGGCTGACTGCCCGTCTGATCGATGCCGACTTCAGCCGTATCCAGTTCACCCCCGACCTGATGCCCAGTGATGTATTGGGAACTTCCGTATTCAATATGAAGAGCGGAGAGTTTGACTTCCGGCGCGGACCCGTATTCGCGGATATGATCCTGGTCGATGAGATCAACCGCGCGCCGGCAAAGACGCAGGCAGCACTGTTCGAGGTGATGGAAGAGCGGCAGGTGAGTATCGACGGCAACACGTACCAGATGGGCGATTTGTACACCATCATAGCCACTCAGAACCCGGTGGAGCAGGAGGGTACTTATAAGCTGCCCGAGGCACAGTTAGACCGTTTCCTGATGAAGATCACCTTAGATTATCCCTCTCTGGAAGAAGAAATACGCATCCTGCAACGTCATCATACCAATGCCCGGTTGGTGAAGCTGGATGAGGTGCGACCCGTGATCGCACGGGACGAATTGCTCGCTTTGCGCGGCTATATGGATCGGGTATATGTAGAAGAGAGCTTGCTGCGTTATATTGCCCTGATCGTGCAGCAGACACGTACCAGTAAAGCGGTCTATCTGGGAGCGTCTCCCCGGGCGGCAGTGGGAATGTTGCAGGCGGCCAAAGCGTTTGCCTTGATGCAGGGACGTGATTTCGTGGTCCCCGAAGACATCAAGTTCGTATCTCCGTACATCATGCAACACCGTCTGATCCTGACGGCTGAGGCTGAGATGGAGGGACATACGCCGCTCAAAGTGACACAACGTCTGATCGATAAGGTAGAGGTACCCAAGTAATGTATCTGAGACGACGGTTTTATCTGGTCTGTACCGTGATCATTGCCTTGCTTTGCGCGGGGTATATCTGGGGATTCCTGTTTTTCCTGGGACGGGTAGCTCTTCTTTTGCTGCTGGCCGATCTGCTTGTTGAGGCATTCATGCTGTATCGTACCAGGCAGGGAATGGTAGCTACACGCCATTGCCGGGAGCGTTTCTCCAACGGAGATCAGAACCCGGTACGTATCCGTGTAGAAAATCAGTATCCTTTTTCGGTACAACTGAAAGTGGTGGATGAGATCCCTTTTATCTTCCAGGAGCGTCGCATCGGTTTTTCGCTGACGCTGGCAGAGGGAGAGGGCAAGAACCTGACGTATGAATTGCGCCCCACCCGGCGCGGGGTGTATGGGTTTGGGCACATCCGTCTCTTCACCCGTATGGGAGCCGGCTTGCTGATCCGGAGATATACCTGTGCGGAGCCGATGGATGTGAAGGTCTATCCCTCATACCTGATGTTGCACCGTTTCGAACTTCTGGCCATGAGCAACCGTCTGACGGAGTTCGGGATCAAGAAGATCCGCCGTATCGGCCACCAGACAGAGTTTGAGCAGATCAAGGAATATGTGCAGGGAGATGATTTCCGGACGATCAACTGGAAAGCCAGTGCGCGCCGGCACGATCTGATGGTTAATCTCTATCAGGACGAGCGGTCGCAACAGGTATACAATGTCATTGATAAAGGCCGTGTGATGCAGCAGGCATTCCAGGGGATGACCTTGCTGGACTACAGCATCAATGCCTCCTTGATGCTCTCTTACATTGCTATCCACAAGACGGATAAGGCGGGGTTGGCCACTTTCAACCAGCACTTCGACAGTTTTGTACCTGCTTCCCGGCAATCTTCTCAGATGGAGTTGTTGCTGGAAAACCTGTACAAGCAAGAAACTACCTTTGGAGAGAGTGACTTCTCGGCATTGTGTGTACACCTCAAAAAGAGGATTGGCAAGCGTAGCTTGTTGATCCTGTATACCAATTTTGATAGTATGAACGCGCTGAACCGGCAGATCGGCTATCTGGCGCAACTCTCTAAGCAACACCGGCTGCTGGTCGTCTTCTTCGAGGATAATGAACTCAGGGAGTTTATCGAAAAGCCTGTGTCTACTACAGAAGGCTATTACCAGCAAGTGATCGCGGAAAAGTTTGCCTATGAAAAACGTCTGATCGTCTCTACACTGATGCAGCACGGCATCTATTCGGTACTCACCACACCTGACCAGCTGACCGTGGACGTAGTCAATAAATACTTAGAGATGAAGAGCAGACAGCTGATCTGAATATCGTACGCAGTTAGTCTCCTGTACTTTTTTCCTATGTACTATACAGACAGGATGCCAACGAATCCCGGACAACCTATCAACATACCAAATAAAAGTTAAAAACAGAAACGGTTCTCCCGATGTCCGAGGTCTGGAAGAAAGGGATCCCAGGGGTCGCGGCACAAAAAAACCACCCCTGCGGAGGGTGGTTTTTTGTGTTTTTTCAAGCAAACTCAGCTTATTTTTTAGCAGCTTCGAGAGATTTTTTACGGAAGTCCTTCATCAGCTTTTCAATTTCCAGAGAAGCCTTACGAGCACGGGTACCGGCTGCTTTGTTACCGTTCTCGATCTGTGCATTTGCATCTTTGTTAAAATCAGCAACCAGCTGAGCTACTTTTTCAACTAATTCTTTCATAATCCTTTTTATTACTTTGTTAATAATGTTTGGCAAAAATACATTCTTTCCGGAAATAATCGCAAAAAAACGATTTTTTTTTGTTTAAATAGGGTAAAAACCAGTCAAAAACAGAACATTTCTGTTTTTTATCTACTTTTGCAGTCATGAAATGGCTTACAGACAAGGACTATCTGGATCAGTGGATCGCGCAGGGAGAGCATCAGCAACAGGATTTTAAGTTTGAGATCTCGGATGCCCGCAAACTGGCGAAGACCTTTTCGGCCTTTTCCAACACCCGGGGAGGCAGGTTGCTGATCGGTGTCAAAGACAATGGTAAGATCGCGGGAGTGTGGTCGGAAGAGGAAGCGTATATGCTGGAAGCGGCGGCCACGCTTTATTGCCGGCCGGCGGTTACTTATACCATTCACACGGTTGTAGCAGATGGTGGGAAGCAGGTGCTGGTGGCACAGATCGAAGAACAGGTACATAAACCCATATACGCGCTGGACGCGCAGGGCAAGGCCCTGGCGTATGTGCGCATCGAAGATGAGAATATACTTGCCTCTCCCGTGATGTTACGGGTATGGCAACAGAGTGCGCAGCCTGTGGGACAGCTGGTCGAATATACGGAAAAGGAGAAGTTACTGCTGGAGTTGCTGGAGCACCGTTCTCCCATCAGCCTCAGTCAATACCAGCGGGCGGCGGCCATCTCCCGGCGGGCGGCGGAGCATCTGCTGGCCAAATTCATCCGGTTTGGTATCATTGAACCGGTATTTCTGGATCATCGGTTCTACTTTAAACTGAAATAACAATTTGTATGGATACGCTGCATCTCTTTATCGACCGGATCAATGACTATCTGTGGACCTACGTGCTGATCGCCTTGTTGCTGGGTTGTGCGGTGTGGTTCAGTGCGCGTACCCGCTTTGTACAGTTCCGCCTGTTTCGTGAGATGCTGCGTTTGCTGGCCGACTCTACCGGGAAGAAAAAGAATGAGATCTCCTCTTTCCAGGCCTTTGCTGTGTCTATTGCCAGTCGGGTAGGCACGGGCAATCTGGCCGGTGTGGCTACTGCCATTGCCATCGGTGGTCCGGGAGCCGTGTTCTGGATGTGGCTCATTGCCCTGTTGGGAGCCGCCAGTGCCTTTGTCGAGTCTACGCTGGCACAACTCTACAAACGCCGGGGTGCGGATTCTTTCATCGGTGGTCCGGCCTATTACATGGAGAGGGGACTGAAAAAGCGTTGGATGGGCATACTGTTTGCCGTGCTGATCGCTGTCACCTTCGGTTTCGCGTTCAACTCGGTACAGAGCAACACCATGTGTGCGGCTTTCGAAGGGGCCTTTGCCTGGGACCGGGCGGTAGTAGGCGGTGTACTCACTGTAGCTACCCTGCTGATTATTTTCGGGGGCATACACCGCATCGCGCGTGTCAGTAGTATCTTAGTGCCGGTGATGGCCATTGGCTACCTGCTGCTGGCGTTGACAATCGTGGTGCTCAACGTTACACACGTACCCGATGTCTTCCGCCTGATCGTGGGTCACGCCTTCGGCTGGGAGCAGGCGCTGGGCGGTGGCATCGGTGTAGCTCTGATGCAGGGGATACGCCGGGGACTCTTCAGCAACGAGGCCGGGATGGGATCGGCACCCAATGTCGCCGCCACGGCATCCGTAAGCCATCCGGTGAAGCAGGGGCTCATACAGGCGCTGGGAGTATTCACCGATACGTTGCTGATATGCAGTTGTACGGCATTCATTATTTTGTTCAGCGGTGCTCCGCTGGACGGTAGTTTCAACGGCATCCGGCTCACACAGGAGGCATTGGATCAGGTGATCGGCAGTGCGGGGAGTTCCATTGTAGCAGTGGCACTTTTTTTCTTTGCCTTCAGCAGTATTCTGGGCAATTACTACTACGGTGAGGCCAATATCCGTTTCATCACCGGAAGCAAGCCCGTCCTCTATTTCTATCGCCTGCTCGTAGGAGGGATGGTCTTGTTTGGTGCTTTAGCCTCTCTGGAGATGGTATGGAGCCTGGCAGATGTTACGATGGGACTAATGACCCTGTGCAACCTGATCGCGATTGTATTCCTGGGGAAATATGCTTTCCGGCTTCTGAAGGACTATCAGGACCAGAAGGGGGCAGGGGTAAAAAGTCCGGTGTTCCGGAAAGAAACGCTCCCGGAGATCGCGGAAGATCTGGAGTGCTGGGGAAAATGAAGGGATTTACGATGTACGGATCTACGATTTACGATTTACGATTTATTCCTTCGTCACTACTCTTGTCAGATGATGAACGCTGAAGAACATTGAAAAGATAGATACCCCAGTGTTAACATCCACTTGTAGAGACGCACGGCGTGCGTCTCCGCGGTGTACGTCCAACAAGAAAATGCATTCCGCATTGTGTATGTGTTTCCATTCGGCATGCTGAGACGCACGCCGTGCGTCTCTACAGGGTACCAGAGTAGGATATATCTAATGAATAATATTCCCGGATACAAATGGTTACTGCCGGAAAAGTACCTACGATCTTGTTCCGGTGTGAATAGTAGCCTATCCTTGAGCCGAACGGAAAAGCGGAGTTCATCCCGGCGACCGTTCTGAATACCTACTGAAGGGGAACAAAGAGAGAGTGGCTTATTTCCTTATGATTTTCTATCTGACACCATAAGGTACTCAGACTATATCCGGTAGCATACAGATAATAGGTTTCCTTGATGACTTAGCCCGATGGTTATGCCGCTATGAATTAGACCGGAATACGCTTTTGGGGAGTTTGTTTGATCTTTATCAGGATGTGCTCATTTGTCTTTTTGTCAGTGTAGAAGATGAATGCCTGATAAAAAGGAATAATTTTGGTCTTTTTACTTTTTGTTACATCTGCATCAAAGGCTCTTTTAGAAAATGAAATCGCATATTTAACCCATAATTATTCGATATTTCCCTCTGAAACTGCATATTTACGCAGTTTTTCTCCTTGGAAAATGAGTGAAAACTCAATGGAAGATTCCCCGAAACTCAATGGAACTTGCTCCGAAACTCAGTGGAAGACTCTGAAAAACTCAATGGAACTTCCTGAAGTGGTCAGAAAAACAGATTTTTTCTTCTGGAAGAGCTTACTTTCTGGTAGTTTTTGAAATGGAAAAATGTCAATAATAAAATAAATGAACTGTGAAAAAGGTAAATATTTACCGTGGATTTGTTTAGTTGTGTTGTAAATTACCTTGTATTTATGTCGAAATGTATTTCCTTTAAATCCCGTGGCTGGCTTCTTTTGTAACCAGGTGTTTTTCGTGTGTAAACAGGCCAAAGGAGAGCCATACGAATATCAATTTGACACATTGTTATTTCCCGCGCTATACGTATGGGAGGTGCATCAATGAGGGGAATTTAATATAAGATTATTATATAACTCTACCGGAGCAGACGCGTTCTTTGTTCTATGTAACAGAACCGGCTATAAAATCCGTATCTTCGGGTGAGCTGGGGATTCAGTTTCATTCTTTGGAAACTTTAACCCGTATCTACTCAACTTTCCCGCTAAGCAACGTGTTTTTTTATCTTCCTTCTGTTGCTTCTGAAGAAAAAGAAAGGAAGACCATGGTTCCGAACCCTTCCTTCACACCTATATAAACCTTTATACAAATCCCTTTTCCCTCTGGGTCGGATCTTTCCCAGAGGGAAAAGGGATCATGGTTTTCAGAGCATACCTGGTCTTGTGCAATCTGTATGCTCTCTCTGTACAGTGCTTATAAAAGATTATTCTTTATTTTGCCAGATAACCGCCGTCTACCGGATAGTAGGCTCCGTTACAGAACGAAGCTCTGTCGCTGCTAAGCCAGAGTACCAGGTCGACGATCTCTTCTACCTTTCCCAGACGGCCCATAGGGTGTTTCTCTACCAGAAAATCGTACGTTTCCTTATTGGCTGTGAGTCCATGGGTCAGGTGTGTATCTACAAAACCAGGACCTACCGCGTTGGCACGGATGCCTTGTTGACCATATTCCAGCGCCACGTTTTTGGTGAGTCCTACCACGCCGTGTTTGGCGGCTACATAGGCGCAGGATCCGGCAAAGCCTACTTGTCCCAGGATGGAAGACATATTCACAATGACCCCTCCGCCGTTCTTCAGCATCTGTGGTATCTGGTAGTGCATACCATAGAATATACTGGACAGGTTGATACGGACCACTTTGTCCCAGTCTTCGATCGGATATTCACCGATAGGAGCATTTGCACCCCCTATGCCGGCATTGTTGAAAGCGACACTGAGTTTACCAAAATGTTCCACAGCTTTCTTCACCAGATTTTCATTGTCTTCCGGTTTACTCACATCGGCTTTCACAAATATAGCTTCACCTCCGCAGTCGATGATCTTCTGTACGGTCTTTTCCCCATTCTCGGCATCAATATCCGAGACGACAACCTGGGCACCCTGCCGGGCATAAAGTTCGGACATTGCCTGTCCGAATCCCGAACCACCACCGGTGACGATGGCAACTTTTCCTTCGAAATGTTTCATTTTTTATCGTTTTAGGTTTATACACTGTAAGTTCCGGTCCTGTACACCGGAAGTCAACACCGGAGAGTCAGGTTGCAACTACCTGCTCCTCCTGTAATAGAAACAAATCAGTACCGGATTTAGTTGGAAGAACAGACCGTATAATTAACATTCCAGTAGAAACATTTATATTCCGGTGGTGTTAAACAAAAAGCCTGACACCATAGAAATCTGAGTTCGAAGAATGGATTCCCGATCTTTACCATATACAGATCAATCGTTTTATTATTTTAGGATAACCTGCCAGTCGGAGGGAGTATTTCCGATAAAGAAGTACCCCCTCTTTTTATTGGCTTCGGAGGGGAGCAGTGAAGAGATAGTATAAAAATCCCCGGGTCTACGGATGAACACTGTTTTCTTTTTCGGGTTTAATATACAAACAAATTCATACAAAAAATACAATTATGCTCCGATCCACTCATACAATCTGTGTTGAGAAAGATACTCTGTACTTGTTTTCCGCAGTCAGGTTATGCCTGCCACCTTGTATGATCTGATCGTATATCTGTTATGGAACTATACTACTCACTTTCCATACTGCTCATTATAGCCACTTTCTTTGCCTATCTCAATGAGCGTTTCCTGAAATTCCCGACTACGATCGGCATCATGGTCACTACCATGATCTTTTCGGTGCTGTTGGTCGTGATCGAGAGTTATGAACCGGAACCCCTGAAAGATGTCTACTCTCTGATCACCAATGTCAACTTTACGCAGCTGTTGATGGGAGGGATGCTCTATTTCCTGTTGTTTGCCGGTGCCATTCAGATAGATATTCATGACCTGAAACAAGAGCGTACTTCTATCTTAGTATTTTCTTCACTCAGTGTGGTACTCTCCACTTTCATTGTGGGTTTCGGATTGTATGGGATTCTGGATTTTCTCCTTCCGAAGGTCGGGGTAAATATGGAGTTGTCACTGATCTATTGCCTGCTGTTCGGGGCATTGATCTCTCCTACGGACGCGGTAGCCGTATTGGGCATACTGAAACAATCGAAAGTACCCAAATCTCTGGAAACGAAGGTGACCGGGGAAGCCCTGTTCAACGATGGAGTGGCTGTAATCATGTTCACCTTGCTGTTCAACATTGCACAGGGAAAAGAACAGGTCGTAGATATCACGTTTGCCTCTATCTGTTGGCTGCTTGTCAAAGAGATCTTCGGTGCCCTGGTGGTCGGATTGGGTTTGGGCGGGTTGGCTTTCTATGCCATGAAAACAGCGTATGACTATAAACTCTCTGTGCTTATCACGCTCTCGGTGGTGATCGGAGGGTATATGATGTCCCAGTTCATGGACATTTCCGGACCCCTGACCATGGTGTTTGCCGGATTGGTCATCGGCAACGCAGGCAGAAGTTATTCCCGGAAGAAGCATGTAGACCTCTCCTTTATGAAGACCTTCTGGGAATTGGTCGATGAAATACTGAATGCCATCTTGTTCCTGTTGATCGGTTTTGAGTTTTTACTGATCCCCCACCTGAATCATTACTGGCTGATTGGTGCCATCACCATCCCTCTGGTGCTGATGGCCCGGTATATTTCCATAAAGATACCCACGACGGTGATCCCTTTCGGTGAGAAATTCTCCCGATACACTTTCGTCCTGTTGGTCTGGGGAGGCCTGCGGGGCGGGGTCTCTATCGCACTGGCCCTCTCTATCGGAGATACAGCCCATCGCAATTACATTGTAGCCGTCACCTACTTTGTAGTGGTATTTTCCATTGTGGTACAAGGGCTGACTATAGGTAAGATGGCCCGGAAATTTTTCCCTCCGGTAAGCCAGTAACAGTCTGGTCTCTGATTCTCTTATCTCCCGGTCTTCTATCTGTAGAAAAGATATACAGGAAAAAGATACATACAGATCTATTTGTTGTTGCCTAATGTATGGGAGATCTTATCGATATTCAGACTACGGGCCATCGCATCGAATATCTCTTTGTAAGTACCCTCCATGGCATAGATCTCCTCGTGTGTACCGGCCTCCACCACCTGCCCCTCTTTCATGACATAGATACGGTCCGAGTCTATGATCTGGGAGATGCTGTGAGAAATAATGATCACTGTCCGGTTTTTCTTTATGGCATCCAGACTGTTCTTTATCTGTTCGGTAGAGATGGCATCTAAGCTGGCAGTGGGTTCATCTAAGAAGATGATCGGTGGGTTTTTCAGGAACATACGGGCAATGGCGATCTTCTGCTGTTGTCCTCCCGACAAGGCCAGTGCCGAGGTGTTGTAGCCGTGTGGCAATTCCATAATCTGGTCATGGATATAAGATTGCCGGGCGGCCTCTTCTACCTCCTTCTGTGAGGCAGTGGGATTGCCGTAACGGATATTCTCTTCAATAGTTCCGTTGAAGATATGGTTCTTTTGCAGTACCAGACCGATATGGTCGCGCAGGAACTCCGTGTCGTACTCCTGCAGCGATACACCGTCCAGAAGGATCTCTCCGGAGACAGGACGGTAGAATTTATCCAGCAGATTGATCATAGTGCTCTTCCCTGCACCCGACAGGCCCACTAACGCGGTGATCTTGCCCGGTGCTATCTCCATGTTAATATCGAACAGGGTGGGCTCTTCATTGCCCGGATAGGTGAAGTTGACGTTATGCACCTCGAACTTGCCTTCTACATGTTCCGGACGGTAGCTGCCGGTCTGTTCGGTCTCTGAATCGGCCTCCAGGATATCGAAGAAACTCTCCGAATAGATCAACGCATCGTTCATCTGGTCGTAGATACGATGCAACTGTCGGATGGGTGCGGAAACATTATTGAAAAGCAGGATGTGGAACATGATGGCTCCGATGGTCATCTCTCCCACCAATACGAAGTAAGCAGTGAGGATAATGATAAATACCACTCCGATCTGTTCGATGAAGCTCTTGAGCCCGTCAAAGATAAAACTGACTTTGCGTGTCCGGAGCTGGTTGTCTGTCAGGTCGTTCTGGAGTTTCAGTTGTTTGCGTGCTTCAATCTCTTCCCGGATGAAAGACTTGATCACCGTAATAGACTCCAGAATGCCCAGGATACCCTGACTCTTGTTTTCCCGTAACTCCCGGATCTGCCTGCGCGCGCCTTTGATCTTTTCTGCCTGCAATACGCTCACATAGAAGTAGACCGGAATAATAAGCAACCCGATCAGGCCTACATAGAAATTGGCATTGAACATCATCAGAAGTGCCACGAAAGAGTTGGCAAACAGAGGAAGGATATCTATAAAGAAGTTCTGCACCAGCCGGGTGATGCTTTCTATCCCACGGTCGATACGCGTTTGAAGTTTTCCCGGCTGATTGCCACCGGAGGTGAAAAAGGCCATCTGGTAGGTAAGTACTTTCTCGATCACTGTCTGTGCCAGATCACGGGAGACGAAGATACGCAGCTTTTCTCCATAGTACTTCTGCCCGAACTGGATCACCGCGTTTATGATCTCTTTGCCGATCAGGATCACTGAGATAACGATCAGTATATTCTTTCCCTCCAGCAATCCCTTTCCCTGTTCGAGCAGCATACTGATCTGATCTACCGTGTACCGGAGCACCCAGGCATTGACCTGCGCGGTGAGTGACCCGATGAAGGTAAGGATCAATGTGAAGAGTACCAGCCAGCGGTAGGGCTTTACATACGGGTACAGCTTGCGGAACAGTTGCGATAGAGACATCTTTTGATTTACGATTTACCGATGTACGATTTACGATTTAAAAAATGTTTTTATGTAAATGTCTTAAAAAACCATTTTTATGAGATTGCGGGTTTCGGGATTGTTAGTGGGCCGCATATTTGCATCCCGATGTATTTCCTGACGTGCCGAAAGGAGGTTACGCTCTCTGAGGTGACCACGGCATGCGGTAGTTTCCCGGGTGTTAAACAATCGGGCAGCTAAGTTGTTTAGGAGAAACTCCGGAGGTATTTACGATGTATTTAAAAGCTGAATGGTGCTTTGTAAAGGGATGTATCCCAATGGGAAACTCCCGTTCGTATGCTTTCTGTCCGGGGAGAGTTGCGTGTAAATTTCGCATTTTTGGGTTTTGCCTCAAAACCTAAATCCATATTTGTTGTTATAGAGTAGTGTGGACAAAATATTTATTAACTCTTTATATGTAGATGATTATGTTACAAATTTTAGATTCGTTAAAATCACTTATAAGCCCTGAGCTGCTTGCCAAAGCTTCGGCAGTGCTTGGCGAGGACAAGTCCAAAGTGACCTCTGCCGTTACTTCCATGGTACCTTCCATGTTGGGGTCACTCATAAACACCGGAAATACATCTGAGGTACGCAGCGTACTGGAAGATGCCGGTAAGTCCAACCTGTTGTCAGACCTGACTAATCTGTTCTCCGGTAATGCCAGCGAGAAACAGCGCAGCATGGGTAGCCGTTTTATGGATGCCATCATGGGTGGCCATGTATCAGACTTCAATTCCCTGATCGCTTCACATTCCGGTATCACTACGGGTAGTGCCAACAAGCTGACCAATATGATTGCTCCGGTAATTGCCGGTTTCCTGGGTAATAAACTCAACATGGGTGAATACAATGTATCCGGGTTAATGAACCAGCTGGAAAGAGAGAAAAGCAGCATCATGGGTATGATTCCTGCTGGATTTACCAGTGTACTGGGTCTGAAATCACTTTCTGATATCGGTCATGATCATAAATACAGAGAAGAAAAGATTCGTCCGACCGCTGCTACGGGAGTAGCCGAAACGAATAAAGGAGGATACGGATGGCTCAAATGGTTGCTGCTGGCCCTTTTGCTGTTGTTGCTTTTCTTCTGGTGGAGATCTTGCCGCGGTCATCGTGATGATGTGATGGATCAGCCACGTATCGAACGTGTAGATACGGTAACTCCACGTCCGTCGGAGGCAGTCGCTGTTACGGAAAGAAGAACTTCTACCGAACTGGTACTCCCTAATAATATCAAACTGAGCGGGTATCGCAATGGTATGGAAGATCAGATGATATCCTATCTGAATTCGGACAAGTACGATGATGCTACCGATAAGGACCTGCAATCAAAGTGGTATGACTTCGATAATATGGCGTTCAAATTCGGTAGTGCTACCGAGCTGACCGAGAGTTCCAACGCACAGTTGGAAAATATAGCTGCTATCCTTAAGTATTACGATGATGTGAAAGTGAAGATAGGAGGATATGCCGATAAAGTAGGTGATGACGAATCTAATATGAAACTTTCCGAAGCGCGTGCCCAGACCATCAAGTCTATGTTGGAACAAAAGGGTATAGCTGCCAACCGTATCAGCACGGAAGGATTTGGCGAAGAACTGGCTAAGTACAGTGCCAGCGCCCCTGAAAGTGATCGGGTACATGACAGACAAGTGGCTCTGCGCTTTATGAAATAAGAAATACAGTTTTGCTTTAATCTGTATATTTTAATGTTTGTTTCCCCCTGTGGCTGCTCTTTGAAAAAAGAGATGTTGCGACAGGGGGGATTTTTTTATTTACGATTTACGGATTTACGATTTACGATTGAAAATACCTGTTATTATATATCCATAGAGTTAAGTAGAAGTTTATCATTCATTCTATATATACGATATACGACTTTGGTACACTGTAGAGACGCAAAGAGATTTACGATTTGACGATTTACGATGTACGATTGAAATGACAGAAAGAATATATTTGTAAATCCCTATGTGTACCATTTTATATGCAAACATACGAGACGCATATTTGCGTCTCGGCATACCGAATGGGAATGCATATATATACCATTTTGTTGGACGTGCACCGCGGAGACGCACGCCGTGCGTCTCTACAGGAAATCCTTTTCTCTGTAAACCAAATAAAAGAGACGGTATACTATGGGTGAATGTATCTATAGTATACCGTCTCTTTACAGTATAACGGAACATAATACTTACAATGAATGAGGAATACTGACTTATAAACCGATGTTACATCAATCGTAAATTGTAAATCGTAAAATCGTAAATATCTAAACTTTTCATGTTATATTTTGTTTAAAAGATACGTTGTCCGGAATCTCCCTCTTTATATGTATCATACCTGACGGACTATACCTCACGCGGAGAGAAACCCAAAAAGCTATGTGGGAAAAAAATGTTCAGATCTATAACCGGGAAGTGAGCTGGCTGGCTTTTAACGACAGGGTCTTGCAGGAGGCGCAGGACATCACTGTACCCCTGATCCAGCGCCTGCGCTTTCTGGGTATTTTCTCAAACAATCAGGATGAGTTTATCAAAGTGAGGGTCGCCAACCTCATGCGCCTGTCCCGTATCCGGGGAGATAAGATACAAAAGACCATGGAAGGTTTCCCGGTGATAGAGATCCTCAAACAGGTGAACAGTCACATGGCCTACAGTCAGAGGATATTTTCCCGGGTATATACAGAAATTCTGGAGGAGATGGAGAGTCACCATATCTATATCCTCAACGAACAACAGATCAATAACAGACAGCGGGATTTCTGCCGGGAGTATTTCACCCGGGAAGTCAGTCCGTGGTTAGTGCCGCTGATGGTACGTAAGTCTACACAACTGCCTTTCCTGACCGACAATGATCTCTATCTGGCAGTGCGTATGTCCCTTTCGACACGCAACAGCCATAAGTATGCACTCATACGTATACCGGTTTCACGGGCTACTCCCCGTTTTGTAGAACTTCCTTCGGTTGCCGGACGCAAAGAGCTGATCTTCCTGGATGATGTAATCCGGCTTTGTCTGAATGAGATCTTCTTTATGTTCAACTACGATGAGATCACTGCCCATACCTTCCAGATCATCCGGGACGCGCAGCTGACTGTAGACGATGATATCTCCAAAAGCATTATTGAAAAGGTAGAGCAAGGACTGGAAGGACGGCTGCACGGTGACCCTGTCAGACTGATCTATGACAGCGGGATGCCGCCGGACCTGTTGGAACTGATCATGGGCAAACTGAAACTCCGGAAGTACGATATCATGGGTGGAGGGCGCTACCACATGATGAAACACCTGATGAAATTTCCCGTAGTGGACCGTAGTCTCGAATACGAAGAACATACTCCTTTGCCGCACCCGTCATTAAACAGGTTGTCGAGTATCCTGCGGGTGATCCGTGAGAAAGATATTTTTCTCAACTATCCCTACCATACCTTTGACCATCTGATCGATTTTCTGCGGGAAGCGGCTATTGATCCTAAGGTAACGACTATCTGTATTACCCTGTACCGCACAGCCGAACGTTCCCGGGTAATCAATGCCCTGATCAATGCCGCGGAGAATGGCAAGCAGGTGATCGTGCTGGAGGAACTGATGGCACGCTTTGACGAAGAGCAGAATGTAGAGAACTCCGATCTGTTGCAGAAGGTAGGTATACGGGTGATACACGGTTTCAAGGCACTCAAAGTACACTGCAAACTGATCTATGTAGAACGCAGAGAAAAGGGACATTGCCGCGGATATGCCTATATCGGTACCGGTAACTTCAACGAGACTACCGCCCGGATCTATGGAGATTTTGGCCTGTTTACCACACACGAACAGATCGTACACGATGTGCGGGGTGTGTTTGACTTCTTACAGAATACTCACAAGCATTTGTTGTACAGACACCTGTTGGTCTCACCGTATTACATGCGCAGCCGGATCGAAAAAATGATAGAGCGCGAGATCAAGAACAGCCGGAAAGGGAAAAAGGCCTCTATCTGTGCCAAGTTCAACGGCCTCACCGATGTACGGATGATACGACTTCTGTACAAAGCCAGTCAGGCAGGAGTAGAGATCAGGCTCATCATCCGGGGAGCCTGTTGCCTGCATCCTCAGATGCAAGGGTTGAGTGACCATATACGTGCCATAAGTATTGTAGATCGCTACCTGGAGCACGCCCGGCTGATGATCTTCCACAACGACGGAGAAGAGCAGACCTATATTACCAGTGGAGACTGGATGACGCGCAACCTCGACAACCGGATCGAGGTGGCCGTACCCATCTATGATCCGGAGATCAGACATACCATCCGGGACATTTTTGAAATACAGTGGGCCGACAATGTAAAAGCGCGTGACCTTACCCTGCTGGGTAGCAACGCTTATGTTAAACCGGAAGGAGAGCCCCCTTGTCACTCACAGATTGAGTTGTATGAATATTACAAACAAAATATAGAAGTTATCTATGCGCACTGATACCCTGGCAGCTATTGACATCGGAAGTAATGCCATCCGTCTGATGGTACAGAATATAGATAACCGGAATGGCCTGGAAGAATTTAAGAAAGTCGCCTTTCTGCGTGTGCCTGTCCGGCTGGGAGAAGATGTCTTCTCCAAAGGAAAGATCAGCAAGGGAAAAAGCACTCGCCTGTCCGATGCGCTCCGGGGATTTTCTTACGTGATGAAAGCCTATCAGGTAGAGTCTTTTCTGGCGTATGCGACCAGCGCCATGCGCGACGCGCAGAACGGCAGGGAACTGATCCAGGCCATTCATGACGGTTGCGGCATACCTATACAGATCATTTCCGGAATGAAAGAAGCGGAGATCATTCTGGAGGCCGGCGGTCTTTCCTCGGTAGATGATCCTTCGGGCAACTACCTGTTTATGGATGTCGGCGGGGGCAGCACCGAGGTCATCATACACAGCAGGCACCAGAATGTGGAGGCTCACTCTTTCCAGATTGGTACGGTACGTATGCTGGCCGGAGCAGTCACTGCGGCGGAGCAGGTACACTTTACCCAATGGCTGGAAGAGGCCTACCGCACGTATGCTCCTCTGAGCATCATCGCCTCCGGGGGCAACATCAACAAAGCCTATAAACTGATCGGCAAGCAAGGGCGTGATCCGGTGAACTACATCGAACTGCGTGTGTTGCACGAAGCTCTCCAAAGTATGTCGTACGAAGAGCGTATGCTCAACTACCGGCTCAATGCCTATCGGGCAGATGTGATTGTACCGGCTCTGGAGTTGTATGTGACTGCGGCACGGATATTGAAAGCGGAACATATTTTTGTACCCAAGCTGGGATTGGTAGACGGAATGATCCATCATCTCTATACCACCCGGTATAAGAACCGGGAAAAATGTACGTAAACTTTTGCCTCCAGGGGCTGTTTCTTTTCCGGAGACTGTCCTTTCAGAACATACCACACATGTAAATAGAAATAAATATGGAAAAAAACTGATCCGAAATCTGATCGCTACTCCCGGTGCAAAGCATAAGGTAGCCTCTTTCGATCCCGCTTATACGGGCCAGATGACCCAAGCCGGGAGTGAGAAATTGCTGCAAGCGAATGTAAAGAAACTCCGTAAACTGCAAAGCAAACTGTATGCCGAAGACCGGTATGCCGTCCTGCTCATCTTCCAGGCTATGGATGGAGCAGGCAAAGACGGTACCATCAAGCATGTGATGTCGGGCGTCAATCCGCAGGGCTGTCAGGTCTATTCGTTCAAACAACCTTCCGCGGAAGAGCTGGACCATGATTTCCTGTGGCGCATCCACAAAGCTGCTCCCGAACGCGGACGGATCGGCATATTCAACCGCTCTCATTATGAAGATGTACTTATCAGCCGGGTGCATCCCGAGATCCTGCTGGGTACCAAACTTCCTCTGGTACGTACCCTGAAGGACATTACACCTAAGTTCTGGCGCAACCGCTATCAACAGATCAATGAATTCGAACGGTATCTGACAGAAAATGGTGTAGTGGTACTGAAATTCTTTCTCAACGTTTCTAACGAAGAACAGAAACTACGCTTCCTGGCCCGCATCGAGGATGAGACCAAGAACTGGAAATTCTCTGTATCCGATATCAAAGAGCGTGGACACTGGGAAGAGTATATGAAAGCCTATTCGGATGTGCTTACCCACACTTCTACCGATGTGGCACCCTGGTATGTGATCCCGGCAGACAACAAATGGTTTATGCGCTATGCCGTGGGAGAAATTATTGTTTCCCAAATGGAAACACTCCACCTGCGCTATCCGCGTGTAGAGAAAGATGTGAAAGAGGAGATCGCGCATTATCGGGATCTGCTTACCGGAGACACTGCCACTCCGGCAACTGGTAGTAGGAAAGAGGAAGAAGAGGCCTGATGTTCCCGCTGTATCCGGCAGAATACCTTTTTCCTAATCGTGATGTACCCAGATCAGCTCGTCGATGGGAAATCCCAGTTGCTCTGCTTTGTTCAGGTACTGTTGCCGGATAGTCTGAGGGATTGTTTTCTCACGTGACAATATCCATAGATAGTCCCGGTTCTTTCCTGCTACCAGTGCGTAGGTATAGTCCGTGTCAATGGCAATCACATTGTATCCGGCATAGAACGGTCCGAAAAAGCTGACTTCCAGCATCCCTTCGTCGGGGTCTTCGGCAAACCGGGCTTTTCCTTCCGACTCTTTCCATTCCTGAGTCTTGTAGTTGTAGCCGCGGTTCACGACTTTAATGGTACTGTCCGGGTTCAGGGTATATTCTGCCGTTACATTGTTGAGGTCTCTCTCGAACGAGAAATCGAGTCGCGCTATTTCGTACCATTTGCCCAGGTATCTTTCTACATAGAAGGGTTCTACAGCTGTTACTCCTTTAGGAATGGTACGGCAACTGCTCAACAACGTCACAAGGCACAATAGCAGCGAACAGGCGGTAAGGATATAGGTTTCTTTTTTCATGGGTCGGTCTGTCTGAAATGAAATACAATACAGTACAATACAATCATTTGTCTATACTCCGTAGAACAACAAAGTATCCCGGGAGTTGTAGCAAAAGGATTAAGGAAATCCAATATTCGATAAGGATAGTAAAAGGTGTTTTGTCAGATAACGGAGGATCTGGCCGGCAGATTTTAACAAGCCTGAGACAGGGAACAAAACAGGATGCGGGTTGTTATCCTTCCATACGGGATACTCCTGAATCGGATGTTTGTCAGAACTGTTGATGTAAAACAAATAAATATACTTAGATATGGAAATAAATAACAGAGATCATGTGATCGGTTCTCCCAACTCTACTATCGTGTTGGTCGAATACGGAGATTATCAATGTCCTTTTTGCAGAAAGGCGTACCAGATGGTGAGAGAATTGCATAAAGAATTGGGTAATAATCTTAAATTTGTATTCCGCAATTTCCCACTTACAGAACTGCACGCGCATGCCTATCATGCCGCATTGGCTGCTGAGGCTGCGGCGGCGCAGGATAAGTTCTGGGAAATGCACGATATGCTTTTTGAAAATCAGGATGCACTGGACGATGCCTACCTGCTTCGTTATGCCGAAGAGCTGGAATTGGATATGCCTCGTTTCGAAAAAGACTTCGGAAGTGAGAAGTGCCGTACAAAAGTAGAGCAGGACTATGAGTCGGGACTGCATTATCAGGTGGAAGGTACACCTACTTTTTTTGTCAACGGTGAACTTTATGAAGGAAACTTTATGTCGCCCGATTTCGCGGATTACCTGAGAGGCTTTATTACGGAAGATGAAGGTTGACCCGGTATTCATAACGAGCGTATCATCTACCCGAAAATCGTGAAATGCCCTCTTGTCCGCACTTGTTGGTATGGCGGACAAGAAGGCATTGAACTGGAAGTTACGGGTTAGAATGTGTTGTTCCGGATACAACGGACAGACAGTCCTTTTTCGGACCTGTTGATCCCTTCCTGCACCTTTCTTTCACTGTGCATCAGGAAGTAAGAAAATTCGGGGATCTCTGTCTCTGATTCTCCGGTAGACCAGTAGGCTACTGTTTGGTTCTCATGTGTATAGGTCTTTAAGAAAAGACCCACAGGAAGACCATTGAACCCGGTCAGATCCGTTGCCGGATAATGTTCTTCATGCCAGATCCCATTCTTCAGCCAGGAAGCATCCCAATCCAGATAGTCTAATAATTCCTCCCATTGACTGGTAGAGGGGATCCTCCATCCCGCGGGACATAATTTCCCTGTCTTAACCGCCGCTTCACTATAAAAGTAATTATCTCCCGCTCCGATCCCGTATCCTGCCGATTCCGTAGTAAAGTCTGTCTTTTTAGGTATCTGTGTACCTTCGTTGTATCGGGTCGTTTTCAGGTTGTCCCGCATCCAGTATCGGGTGCCTATTTTCGTCAGGGCATACTGCATACTTTCGTTGAGACGTTCATCTGCCAGCAGCAAAGGTTCCATTACTACCGGTTGCGCGTTTTTGGGTGAAGAGAGAACGATAGTGCCATCGTAGTCAATAAAGAAATAAGGAATAGGCAGACGTTGCCCCGGAATATACGTACATTGCCCGGAAGAGGTGTCCCAGGAGAGGGTTCCTCCATGTACAGGTTCTGGCACATCCAGCAGATGCAATACCCTTCCCTGGGTCAGGTCGCTTTTCCCTTCCGTTACAGGATACACCACAATCCCCTGAGCCTCTGCCTGCCCGCAGCGGATAAACTCTTTGCATACTTCGGCTACCTGGCGTCCCTGATACAGGATCTGGCAAACGCCCGATTTGTCAAAAGGCAGGTCGCTCAGGTATACCGGGTGAGTCAGCTCCTGTGTTTCGCTGTCTCCGCTTGTTCCTTCCGACCATTCTTCTGTTTCACAGGTCACATCTCCGATCTCTCTTTCCTCCGGTTTGTAACGGATCGTCAGTTCGCAGACCTTGCCGCTTTCCAGTTTCAGACCTTCTGGGAAAGGGCAGATATGTATTTTCCCATCTATAGAAAGGGTCAGGTACTGGTCGTCCTGCCGGAAAGGCTGAGGGATCAGGATGGCCTGTTTTCCACTGAGTTGCTTCTCTTGCTGCGTCCATTCTCCGAAGGGAGAGATCCTCTCCGGTAATTCCCAGTCGGAAAACTCTTTCTCATCCAGGTCATACAGGGCTTGTCTGTAAAAGCCATATAAATAAACCTTGATATCCTCTTCGGAGGTCAGTGTATTGGAGTTCTCTGAAGCGTTGACAATCTTTATTTTCAGCAGACATCCCATATGCTGGAATGTGAGTTTTACCTGGGAATCGCTGAATGTCTGATAGTCTGTCCGCGCCATGCGGAAATCGGAGAGAATAAAATTTTCTTCGGTATCCTGATCGGAGCCGACAGATACTTCCAATTGGCTTTTACCAGCTTCCATGCCCTCTTTCCGATAGGGGAAGTAGGCGATCAGTTCGCACTTATCCTCTCCTTTGGGGAAAAAGATCTCTTTCTCCGGAATGAAATTCAATGAAGCATCGCAGGTAAGTTTTACATTATCCAGATAGCGGGCGTCGGATAATGTATTCGGATGGATCAATCCGTAGAGGCCGATCGCATCATTCTCTCTGAATCCTTGCTGAGGCAGTTCGGTAGTGCCGGAAGCATGTGTAGATAACTGGATGGGAACTTCACCATCGAATGGCAGGTTTTCTTCGGAAATGTCATTTACACAAGAATGTAAAATCAGTGCATATAGCACCATACCACCTAATAGGCGGATTAACAATGTGTTTTTCATTGTTTTGTAGTTTAATGGTTAAACACATTGTACAGATTCAGGGTTAAATAGATATGCAAAATTAAATAAATACTATTATAGTTCAAATAGGCTCTGATGATTTTTTGAAGAAAAATTTCATTTTTATTTTTTAATGCCTGTTTACATGTTGCTCATTTCTTTATTTGGTACTGTTTTAGCTTTGCTAACCGTCTGTTGAACTTCGTCGATCTGCGATTCAGGTTGTTTTTTCTTTTTGAAGCGGCAGAGAGATTTATGACGTACGATTTTGACAATACAGGTTATCATATACCTGTAGAGACGCATATTTGCGTCTCCATATTTATATTTGTGTATGAAAAGAGGAAAAACAACCTGAAAAGAGGAGAATAAAACGCGAACTACGTGGGATATCTGGGATAAGGCGGGGTGGAACCCTGACAGGAAAAGACATTCCATGCTCCCTGTATGTATGTCCGTGGTCCGGTCAACGGCACGAAACAGGGTAGTCCCCGTTCAATGTAGGTCCCTATATGCCTCTATGGTCTGGCAAAAGAAGAAAATACCCATACCTATCAGCAAGAAGCCCAGTACACCGTAGAAGAGCCGGGCTCTGTTTCTTCCGACATTCTCTACAACAAACTGCGTATTGCGGGCCGTGAAAAACCAATCTGCATTCCATAGCGAAGCCAATAGGGAGATCAGTCCCAGCAAGACAAACAAGCCCTGTATGATGTAGTGGAATTTCATTAATTTTATAATAAATAGTAATTAAGTAAATGTTCCTGATAGATTATACATATCATATCACGCCATGTTATAAAGATGTGGTATAGGCCTGTATCTATTTACCATTTACCATTGAAATTGCAGAAAGAATATTTTTCTGAATCCCAATATGCAACATTTTATATGCAAACATACGAGATGCACAGCGTACATCTCAGCGGTGTAGGTCCAATAAAAAAAGCATCCCACATGGGCTATGGCCTTCCCATTCGGCGTGCTGAGACGCAAATATGCGTCTCTACCACTGTGTGATATCATGTATTTTCAATCGTACATCGTACATAGTCAAATCGTAAATCTTTTCTCGTCTCTGCAAGTTACCGGAATAGCATGTATACAATAAATGGTGAACATCTACTAATCTCAGGAGGATTTACAGCGAACCGGTAGTGATGAACCGGTTGCCATTTTCTTTTTCCTCAATGGTCACTTTTACCGTATGGCCGGGCAATAACTCCTCCACCAGTTCTGGCCATTCTATGAAACAGAGCGCGCCGCTGTAGAAGTAATCTTCATAGCCCATGTCGTATACCTCTTCCAGTTTTTTGATCCGATAGAAATCAAAGTGATAGATCAGTTCGCCTGTTTCGTCCGAACGGTATTCATTGACAATGGCAAACGTAGGAGAAGTGATAGGATCACTCACGCCCAGCTCTTCGCATATCGCTTTGATAAAGGTGGTCTTACCCGCTCCCATTTTTCCGTAGAAGGCAAATACCGTGTTCTCCTCCATGGAGCTTATAAATGTTTTTGCGGCCTCCCGCAATTGTTCCGGTGATTGTATTTCCGTATACATATTCCTGATGAATGATCGTTGTAAAATCTATATTCTTAGTTCCTTCTTTCCGGGTACCCACCGATAAGTAAAGAAACAATTCCTTTACCCTTTCATCGTTCCGTCCGGAGCAGGAATTTGTTTCTTCCTTTTCGACACGTAAAGATAATACATACTTTTCCCGATCTTGCACACGGCATAGATTAAAATGGAAAAGAAGATGATAGATGCTCCGGAAGGGATCTTCTGATGGTAAGAAAACCAGAGCCCTCCCATACAGCTCAGGTATCCGATCCCTATGGAACTGAAGATGATGGTTGTGAATCTATGGGTAAACAGATTGGCTGTCATCTGCGGGAGGGTGAGCAGGGAGATGACCAATACGATGCCTACAATGCGCAGGCAGCCAACGATGGTCAGGGCAATGAACATGATCAATGCATATTCGAACCAGAGGACAGGTATGCCCTGTGAACGGGCATACTCCCGGTCGAAAGCAATGTAGATGATCGGATGTATATATAAGCTGAAAAAGAGGATCAACAGCACCGACAGCCCTCCCAGCAGATAGAGATCTCCCGGAGAGATGGTAAGGATATTACCAAACAGGTACGCAGACAGGTCCGGAGCAAAACCAGGTGCAAGGAAACTGAAGATAATACCCACTGCCATACCGAAGGTCCAGAAAACCGCAATGGCAGAATCTTCCCGCATATCGGTTCTCTTGCTGAGCCATTCTACCCCGAAGGCCGACAATACGGAAAAGACAGCGGCAGCCAGAATGGGAGAAATGCCCGTGTAGAGACCGATGCCGATGCCTCCGAAAGAGGCATGGGTGATGCCCCCGCTGATAAATACCAGCCGGCGCGTGACGATGTAGGTACCGATGATGCCGCAGGCGATACTTGCCAGTAGGCTACCGATCAGGGCATGCTGAAAAAAAGAATAATACAATATGTCCATTCCGGAACTCATTATAGGGGTTACTGAAAAAGTACCGGTCTGTAAACAGGGTACTTGTGTAGGTGTAGTCGGTTATCCATGCGCTCGTTTTTCTCCGACAATCAGTATCACTTCGTCTTTCAGGGCATCGGGCAAGGCGATCCCGCGTAACTGCAGGCTGCGTATCCACCCGGGAACATCCTCTTCCCGCATGGTATAGAATATTTCCCGGAAGATCTCGGTATCCTCTTCCGAATACTCGTCTGCCCCGGACCCGATAAACCGATCCAGCTCTTCGTCGTCGTAATACTCTATCTCCTGGCTGACGGCTGCCAGCAGGCTGTCTTTTTCGCACGTTGCATGCTGGCCGCAGCATTCGCTGTCCGGCTGTTGTACCTGGGAGGTCTCTGTCTCCTCTCCCCGTTCTCTTTTGCATTGCAGATCCCGGTTATGGATATATCCGGCTCCCAGAGCCACCAAAGCGATGAAGATCAGACAAATCAGCAGTACCCACATAATTAATTATGAAATTTCGACAAAGTTACTCATTAAATTGTATTTTTGTACGGTTGTAAAACAAAAACCATGAATAAAAACAAGTACGACACCTATAAATTCGGCCTGGTAACTGCTTCTGCCTTTGTTATAGCCAATATGATCGGTACCGGGGTATTCACTTCTCTGGGATTTCAGCTTCTCGCCACCACCAACTTTGTATCCATTCTTCTGCTCTGGCTCTTCGGTGGAGTGATCGCGCTTTGCGGCGCGCTGGTGTATGGGGAATTGGGAGCCGCCATGCCCCGTTCCGGAGGCGAGTACCACTATCTGCGGGAGATCTATCATCCGGTGTTGGGATTTATGGCCGGATGGGCCTCCCTGATCGTTGATTTTGCTGCTCCGGTGGCACTGGCCTCAATGGCGCTCAGCAATTACATGGCAGGCGTATTCCCGGTATTGGATCCCATGTGGGTAGCTATTGTCGTGCTGGCATTGGTGACACTGGTGCATGCTTACGATGTGAAAATGGGCGGAGCCGTACAGCGTTGTTTTACTTTCTTCAAGATAGTGGTGATCCTTGGCTTTATCATCTGTGGCTTTATCCTTCCTACACAGAAACAGGATCTTTCCGCGTCGTTTTCAACGTTCTCTTTAGATGATATCTTTTCTACCGGATTTGCCGTCTCCTTAGTATGGGTATATTACGCCTATTCGGGCTGGAACGCTTCTGCTTACATGGCCAATGAGATACGTGATCCGCAACGTACCATTCCCCGTTCATTGTTCATAAGTACACTGATTGTCACCGTCCTATATATCCTGCTCAATACCGTTTTTATGCTGTCTACTCCGGTAGATGCTATGGCCGGGCAGGTAGAGGTCGGACTGATTGCCGCGCAACATATTTTCGGAACCACTCTGGGCAATTTCATGGGTATGATGGTGGCTCTGCTGCTTGTATCCAGTATCAGCTCCATGGTATTCCTGGGCCCCCGCGTATCTCAGGTAATGGGCGAAGATACCTACATCCTGCGGGCTCTTTCCCGGAAAAACTCCAAAGGCATACCTACGGTGGCCATCTGGGTGCAGTTTTTCATCAGTCTGTTGCTCATCATCACCAATTCGTTTGAGATGGTTACCAAATATACGGGGATTACGCTCTCCTTCTTCGCTATGCTGACGGTGGCCGGGGTCTTTGTACACCGCAGACGCTTCCCGGATGCCCCCAGACCTTATAAGACATGGGGTTATCCGGTAGTTCCCTGCATTTTTATAATTTTAATTCTTTGGTCCATTGTATATTTGGTTCGTGAGGATTATGTGAGTACCTTTGTTCGGAAAACGCAACCGGTCATGTGGATGAGCCTCATGAGTCTGCTCACTCTCCTGACCGGAGCTCTTCTTTACATCTGGAATCAAAAAATAGTAAATCGTAGAAAAAAACAGTATGACAACTAAAAAAACTATGTAGCATGGGCAGTAGCCCTGTTTGTAGGAATGACAGCCTGTAGCCAGAAAAGTACCACCGAAAGTCCTGCGGTAGATGCACTGATCGCTTCGGCAGATTCCATATCCGAAGAGACTATACCGGTCGTACAGAACCGTCCGGTAGCCAATACCGAACTGACAGATGCCGCCCGTTTTGTCGCGGGAATGCCGGTGAGCGAAAGTAGTGGATTGTATGAGATCACTCAGAAGGCCGATTGGCAGAACCACTCCAGAAACATGGATCAGATCTGGAATACCTACCAGCAGATGGCTCCGGAGGTAGCTTCTTTTTCTGAGAATGAGCTGGATGATATAAATAAAAGATGTACTACACTTTTCTATCCGTTCGGAGGGCCCGATTTCCTTTTTTCCAATACCTTCTTTCCCGGGATGGATACCTATTTCCTCATCGGTCTGGAGCCCGCAGGTACACCCGTACGTGTGAAAGATCCTTCCCATGGCACTTACAAACTTTATCAGGATGCCGTTTCCAGTATTCTGAACTGGAGTTTTTTCCGTACGAAGGACATGCGTGTAGAGCTTACCAATGACACCATTGATGGTACATTGCCTATCATTTCTCTGTTGCTGGTACGTTCGGGCAGAGAGATCGTGGATGCACGCAATTGCCGGTTGACTACGGCAGGGGAGATCGTGTATGAAAATGAAGACGGTACACCCATCAACCGTCGTACACACATGGTAGAGATTAAATATTTCAAACCTGGCACAGATCGTTTGCAGACATTGTATTATCTGTCTACCGATCTCAGTAACGCAGGCTTTCCTACAAACGAAGGTCTGAAAGCCTACCTGAATAAATTGGAACCCGCCCATACAGCAACCTTTATAAAATCTGCTTCTTACCTGATGCATCACAATCACTTCTCGGGAATACGGGACGCGATCCATGCGCATTCTTCGGCAGTGATGCAGGACGACTCAGGTATACCGTTGCCTAAGTATGATCCCAACCTGTGGAATATCAGTCTGTACGGAGCCTTTACCAAGCCGATCCCCTTGTTTTATGAACATGCCCAACCGGAACTGCGTGAAGCCTATCAGAATGGCAATCCGAAGCCGTTGAATTTCCGCATCGGCTATTCTCGTGAATCCAACTTATTGGTTGCCCGTAAGAAATAAACAGGACCTTGTAACTCTTTTAATATAAGAAAGGAGCTGTCTCCATATAGATTTTACTTTATTAGAATCTATTGTGAGACAGCCTCTTTCGTATATATCTGTAACCAGGCTGTTTGCTACATAAACAAAAAATAAATCCCGGATTCCTGTGTGTGACGTATCCCGCGCAGACGCACGCCGTACGTCTCTACAGGAAGTGGAGGAATGTACGGATGGAACGAATTATTGATTATCGATCCGGACACCGGCCTTTTTCAGGTCTTCCCAATAGCCGGGATAAGATTTGGTTACTACCTGAGGATCTGCTATCCTCATCTGCGGAAACTTCAGGGCTGCCGGGGCAAAGGCCATAGCCATGCGGTGGTCTTCATAGGTACTGATGACCGGAACTGCTTCCGGTTCACAACGTTCGCCGTCCCACATCAGGACAGAATCGTGCTCATCTTTGAGTACATATCCCAGCTTGCGCATCTCTGTAACTAACGCATGGATGCGATCGGTCTCTTTGATCCGGAGTGTCTGAAGACCCGTGAAACGGAAATGAACACCCAGCAAAGCGCAGGTGACTACCAAGGTTTGTGCCAGATCGGGTATGTCTATAAAGTCTTCTTCCAGATAGGTGACAGCATTCTCTTTCTTATATATGGAAACTCCTTTTTCGGTGAATACGGTTTCTATTCCTAATTTTGAGAACACCTCCGCACCCCGGCTGTCTCCCTGATAACTGTTGGCAAACAAGCCGTCCAGATCGAAGGCAGCCTTTTCCGCAAGGGCAGCCAGTTGATACCAGTAAGAAGCAGCGCTCCAATCGCTCTCTACCAGAAAAGAACGACCCCGGTACGGTTGGGCCCATACACGGATCTCCTGTCCGGAAATCCATTCGGCCCGGGCATCAAAATCGCGCATCAGTTGCAGGGTAAGTTCAATATAAGGGCGGGATATAATGTCTCCGGTCAGTTGCAGCGATAACCCTTCGGGAAGTACCGGCCCTATCATCAACAAAGCGGAGATATATTGCGAACTAACATTTCCCCGAAGCGATACCTTACCTCCTTTAAGTGATGTTCCCCGGATGAGCAGAGGGGGATACCCTTCCTTTCTTTTATAAGAGATATCTGCTCCCAGTATGCGCAGTGCATCTACCAGTACCTGTATGGGGCGTTGCTGCATGCGTTCGCTGCCAGTAATCGTATGGGTACCTTCGGCTACACTCAGATAGGCTGTAAGAAATCGCATGGATGTGCCAGCAGCGCCGATATCTATGACATCTTCCAGGTGCTTCAACGCATTTATCATCACCCGGGTATCGTCACAATCGGACAGATTGGACAGCACCTGTGTGGAACGAGCCAGTGCATGGATGATCAATGCCCGGTTGCTGATGCTTTTGGAAGCCGGAAGCTGGATCGCAGCCTGCAGTTGGGTAGGTATGGAAAGTGTGTAGCGTGCCATCTCGAACGGGGTATATCATGTGAGTATATGAAAAAGGGACTGTCCTCATTGGACACCCCCTTTTTCTTTTCTGTCGGGATGACAGGATTTGAACCTGCGACCACTCGCCCCCCAGACGAGCACTCTACCGGGCTGAGCTACATCCCGAATTGCGGCTGCAAAAATACGTTTTTATTTTGGATTTCCAAAGAAAAGCGGTCTTTTCTTATAAAGAACTTTTCAACATCATATTCCCATACATTCACGGTAGAAGTCAAGTGTCTCAAAGATCAGCTCTTTATCTGCTGTCTGATCAATAGCGATCTCTCCTATATCATTGAGTAAAGTAAAGTTTATGATACCCGCGGTGTTCTTTTTATCATGCAGCATGCGTTCGTACAAACGGTCGTACTGTTTGCAGTCAAACAGGAAACTTCCGTAATTTTCCCGGATAAACTGATTGGTGCGGCGCATTTTCTCCTGTGGGAAACCTGCTTTCACTACAGAGAGATAGAGTTCGCAGACCATTCCCCAGGCCACCGCGTAGCCGTGCAATACCGGACGGTTTTCTTCCAATACCAGACTTTCGAAAGCATGCCCGATGGTATGTCCGAGATTCAATGCTTTGCGTATGCCACGTTCGTATGGGTCTTGCCGCACGATATCTTCTTTGATCCGGACCGATTTTCCCACCAGTGTTTTCAGTCTTTCATAATTTACCTGTTCCATATCGAAAGCAAGAAGTTCTTCCCAATGTCCGGGTTCACTGATCAGTCCGTGTTTCAGCATTTCCGCATATCCCGAAACGAAGTTCTCCCGATCCAGGGTACGCAGGAAGTTGGTATCTATCAGTACGCTGGAAGCAGGGCAGAAGGCACCTACCTCATTTTTCAGTCCATTGAAATTGATCCCGGTTTTGCCTCCCACGGAAGCGTCTACCATAGCCAGCAGAGTAGTTGGTATATTGATGTAAGCAATGCCCCGTTTAAAGGTGGCAGCGGCAAAACCTCCCAGATCGGTAACCATACCACCTCCCAGATTGATCAACAGAGAGTGCCGGGTGGCCCCTTTCTCGCTCAGTACCTGCCAAACGAAAGCCAGAGTGTCTAATTCTTTATGTACATCTCCCGCGCCGATGGTGATCTCTGTGGCTTCCGGAAGATACGGCCATTGAGACAGAACAGGCATACAAAACTGTCGGGTATGTGTGTCGGTCAGGATGAAAAGTTTATCATACGTACAACCGGCTATGGCTTTTTCCATACTTTCCCGGAGATCGGAAGAGAGTATAATTTCTTGTTTATTCATATCAAAGACGGGATCATATTGTGGTGCAAAGATAGAGGTTCGATGTGTAAATTGAAAGCTAAGGGTTTAAAAAGTAATACCTCCATACAGGCTTTTGGACCGAAAGAGTTAACTTTGTCCGATAAAAACCTGATTTGATATGAAAGCTTTGTTACCACCTTTTAGCCGGATCATCGGATATGTTGTGATGGCCTTCGCTCTGTTTGTCCCGTTCGTCGCTGCTCTTCTGGGCAAAGTAACAGATTCTAATTTATTGTTTGTCAAAGAGGCTACCAAACTACTGATGATAGCCGGCGCGCTGATGATCCTGTTTGCTCTCAGCAAAGAGGAATCTCCGGAGACCGAACAGATCCGTTCCAATGCCACACGCAATGCTGTGTTCCTTACCTTTTTTTATATTTTTGGTGGTATGATCTATCGGGTAGCGATAGGAGACCTGCAATCCGTAGATTCTTCTTCCTTCCTGATTTTTCTGGTTCTCAATATACTATGTCTGGAATATGGGCTGAAAAAAGCATCCGTTGATAAATTTTTTAAAAGATAAGCTACTTTTCATTAAACCTTTTGGTCCGAAACACGTCAAAAAGTCAACTGTTTACCAACAACCACAGATAAATGAAGAAAATGATTACCGGAGTAGTGCTTTTGCTCAGTACTACTGTCTGTACTTTTGCACAAAACAAAAATATTACTGTAAGCGGTATCGTCATAGAAGCAGACACAAGAGAACCTGTCGAACAGGCTACGGTGCAATTACTTTCCCTGCCTGACAGTACCTTTGCTGCCGGGATCGCTACCTTGAGAAATGGTAGTTTCAGTCTTCCTAAAGTCGCGGCAGGACAATACGTAATGCGTGTTTCCTATATGGGCTTTCGCAACAAAGAGGTGCCGGTACAACTTTCTTCCAATCGTACCTCTTTCCACATAGGAACAGTGGCCCTGGAAACAGACGCGATCATGCTTCAGGAAGCTGTGGTGGTGGCGGAAGCCCCTCCGGTGGTGGTGAGAGCAGATACTACCGAATATTCCGCTTCGGCCTACCGGGTGGCAGAAGGTGCTATGCTGGAAGATCTGGTGAAGAAATTGCCCGGCATTGAAGTATCCAGTGAAGGAAAGATCACTCACAACGGAAAAGAGATCACCAAGATCATGGTAGACGGAAAAGAGTTTTTTTCCGATGACCCGAATGTTTCCATGAAGAATTTACCTGTAAGTATGGTAGAAAAGGTAAAAGCATACGACAAAAAGAGTGATATGGCCCGTATCACAGGGATCGATGATGGAGAAGAAGAAACCGTGCTGGACCTCACGGTCAAGAAAGGGATGAAGCAGGGATGGATCGGTAACCTGATAGGGGGGTATGGAACAGACGATCGCTATGAGGCCGGAGTCATGGTGAGCCGCTTCAAGGACGATACCAGTTTCTCTGTGATCGGATCCTCCAATAACACCAACAACAAAGGGTTCTCCGAATTTGGAGATGCGGGTCAGGGAATGAGCAGCGGAGGTTCAGGTTCCGGAATTACAAATACACATTCGCTGGGAGTCAACTTTGCCAAAAATACCGATAAATTGCAGTATGGAGGGAATGTGCAATATGGCTACTCCGACCATGATGCCCGTATGGAAAGTTCTACCGAGACGTTTCTGGGAGAAGAATCATCGTATGGGAACAGTAACAGCATCTCCCAGCGCAGGCGGCACGATATGCGTTTTGATCTGCGTTTTGAATGGCGACCGGATACGATGACTACCATTATCTTCCGTCCGGGAGGTAGTTACTCTCATACGAATTCCCGCACTGAATCCTGGTCGGAAACACTGAATAATACTTATGATCTGGTCAATGAGAAGAATTCGTACTCGGGAAATAAGAGTGATAATTTGTCTTTCAACGGTCGTCTTCAGGTATTCCGCAAGCTGAACAGCAAAGGACGTAATCTGCATCTGGGAGGAAATTTCGGGTACAGCGACACAGACACGGAGAGCGATAGTTATTCCCATACTGAGTTTTTTGAGGAAGATAGTTTATTGATCCTCGACCGGCATACCAGCCGCAACAGCGACAGCCGTAACTGGAGTGTCTCCGCCTCTTATACAGAGCCTGTATTTAAAAATCATTTTCTTCAGTTGCGTTATGAATTCGCACACCGCAACCAATTGGCTCAATCTCTTGTCTATGATAATTTATCCGTAGATTATCTCTTGCATCCGGAGTTATATGTCGATTCGTTGAGTTCGCGGGTAGAGAACTTTTATGATACCCATACGGCGGAGGTTTCTGTCAGAGGCATACATCCGAAACTCATGTATAACGCCGGTCTGGGGCTGACCCCGCAATCTTCTTTGAGTAAAACCACGATCGGTCCCAATAAAGAAAGACATCTGCCTCGTCAGAATGTGTTGAACTTTTCACCTCAGTTGATGATGCGTTTCATGTTTGATAAGCAGCATTCATTGATGTTGCGCTATCGCGGCCGTAGCAGTGCGCCCAATATCGAAGATTTGCAGGAGGTCATAGATCAGACCGACCCACTGAATATCCGGTACGGTAATCCGAACCTGAAACCTTCTTTCAATAACAGCCTGATGTTGTACTACAATAAGTTCGTTCCGAATTCGATGCGTAGTTATGCGGTAAATCTTTTCTATTCCAATACACTCAACTCCGTAGCCAACCAGATGACGTATGATCCGCTCACCGGAGGGCGTATCTCCCGGAAAGTGAATGTGAATGGGAACTGGAACATGAGAGGGTTCTTTTCGTTCAATACTCCTTTTAAGAATAAGAAATATACACTTTCTTCCAACCTGAACGCGAATTTCAGCGATGCGGTCAGCTATACCAGCGTGAACCAGGGCGAAGACGCACAACTCAGTACCACACACAACCTGCGATTGGGCGAAAAACTCACAGCGAATTACCGTACGGATGCCTTCGATGTTTCCCTGAATGGTTCGGTCAATTACAGTCTGACACGCAACAGTAAACAAGCGAATAGCAACCGTGAGACGTTTGATTATTATTTCGGAACAAGTACCAACATCAATCTTCCCTGGCAACTCTATCTCTCTACAGATGTCAATTATCACCTGATGCAGGGGTATAGCGGAGATTATAAAAAGAATGAGGTGATCTGGAACGCGCAACTTTCCAAGAACTTCCTGAAGAACAAACGCGGAACCATCCGTTTCAAGATATATGATATCCTGCATCACCAGACCAATCTGAGCCGTACCATTACGGAGACCATGATGAGTGATACCCGCTACAATACCCTGGGTAGTTACTGCATGGTGCATTTTGTCTATCGTTTCAATACGTTGGGAGGACGTGCTCCTCAAGGTGCGGGTATGGGACCCCGCAGAGGACCGGGGGGACCCGGAATGCCGGGAGGTCCCGGTCCGCGTAATTTTTAATACAATCCTTTCTATAGGGTCTGTATATACCTGTAAATGTAAGAACGGAACAGATCCGGGGCAATCAAATGCCCCGGATTTTTTGTTTACTATGGGATTTTGTTTACATTTGTTTTTAACTGTAACCGGATGAACTGTATGTTGGATTGGACCTCTATCGCTGATACAATTGCCTCCTGGGCCTTAGACTTTGTCTATTTTGGCCTTGTCATAGGTACGATCGTTGTGGTCATTCTCGACAACCGGAACCCCGTCAAGACCATGGCATGGGTACTTGTGCTGGTGTTCCTGCCTATTGTCGGGCTTGTTTTTTACTTCTTTTTTGGCAGAAGCCAGCGCAGGGTGCGCCTGATCGAGAAAAAGAGTTATGGTAGTTTGTTGAAGAAACCACTGGCTGAGTACGTGTCGCAGGATGTCTGTACGCTGCCCGGAGACTACGACAGGCTCATCCGCTTCTTCCGGAAGACCAATCAGGCATTTCCTTTTGAAGGGAACAGGGTAGAGATCTATACCAACGGATATACCAAGCTTCAATCTTTGTTGCGGGAACTCCGGAAGGCCCGGACGCATATTCATTTGCAGTATTATATCTTTGAGGATGACGCGGTGGGCAGGATCGTGAAAGATGCCTTGCTCGAAAAAGCCCGTAAAGGTATAGAGGTCAGGGTACTGTATGATGATGTGGGGAGCTGGAAAGTGCCCAATCACTTCTACGAGGAGATGCGGGAGGCCGGCATTGAGGTCAGAAGTTTCCTGAAAGTGCGTTTCCCGCTTTTCACCAGTAGTGTAAACTATCGCAACCATCGTAAAATAGTAGTGATCGACGGACGTATCGGATTTGTCGGAGGGATGAATCTGGCAGAGAGATACGTCAAGGGTATGTCCTGGGGGATCTGGCGGGATACCCATTTGCTTATCGAAGGAAAAGCCGTACACGGGCTTCAGACCTCTTTCCTGATGGACTGGTATTTCGTAGACGGTACACTTATTACCGCTTCCTGCTATTTTCCCAGGATAGAGCCTGTAGGACCTTCAATGATCCAGATCGTGACTTCACAGCCCATCGGACCCTGGAAAGAAATTATGCAGGGGCTGGAGATTGCCCTCCTGTCGGCAAAGAAATACTTTTTCATGCAGACCCCTTATTTCTTGCCTACTGAGTCTTTCCTGACAGCGATGCAGAACGCGGCACTATCCGGTGTAGATATCAGGTTGATGCTTCCCGAACGGGCAGATTCTACCATTACCCACTGGGCTTCCTGTTCCTATCTGTCGGATATACTGCGGGCCGGTGTGAAAGTCTATCTATACAGGAAAGGATTCCTGCATTCGAAATTAATGGTGTCGGATGATATGCTTTCTACGGTGGGATCCACCAACCTGGATTTCCGCAGTTTTGAGCATAATTTTGAAGTGAATGCCTTTATCTATGATATGGAAACTGCGTTGCAGATGAAAGAGATCTTTCTGGAAGATCAGAGAGAATGTACACAGCTCTATCTGAAATCCTGGAAAAAGCGGCCTTTCCAGGAAAAAGCCATAGAATCTGTGATGCGTGTGCTTTCTCCTCTACTATAGAGAAAAGGCCGTTGTGACATTTTGCTACATCTGACATTTTGTTTTTCTGAGCCGCTGTAAATGGCTTATTTCGACCCGGATCAGCGGTTGAACTCTCAGACTGGATTTTTGCGGACTTTCCTCTCAATTAAATGATAGCTAACAGGCTTCTCTGGTTGCTTTGTGTCTGACGGGATAGGATAAATGGTTTCTTAACGTTTTAAACTGCCGGATTCTTGTGATATTTTGTTGTTTTTATTTGCTGCCGGCTAATAACCCTGAAAAACCGAATAATTTGTTTTTTTCAACAACTTAGGTATTTCATCATAGATTTCACCCGGCGTTTCTTCTGTTTGCACCTGACAAACGACAGGTTTGCACCTGGCAAATGACCCGTTTGCCAGGTGCAAACCCATGCAAAGGACCGTGCAAACCCATGCAAAGAACCGTGCAAACGAAGGAAACACTTTTTGCCGATTGAAATTCAGCACTGGAAGGCCTGTTTTTGAAAATGTAGGAGTTAGTAAAAAGAAGATATTCCGAACAAATTATCTTTTTTATTTCGTTTCACTTGACACAATGAAAATCTGTGTCTTTGCCGGACGAGGGAGGTCGTCTATTTTTCCGGTATCCGGAAGAAGGAGAAATTGACACTTCCATATACTCTTTTCTCCACAAAAGCCGGGTGTGTATCAAACTGGTGGTCTTTCCCGTGCTCCAATACCAATAGTCCTTCTGGCTTCACCATACCCTTTTCCAGGATCAGATCCGGTAGCTGGGCCAGTCTTTCCAGCTGGTAGGGAGGGTCTGCAAATACGAGGTCGAAGCTTTCTGTGCATTGATGAATGTATCTGAATACATCTCCGCGTATGGGATGACACCTGTCCGTATCCACCTCTTTCATGATCTTACAGATAAAGGCATGGTGTGCTTTGTCTGCTTCTACAGCTACTACCCGGGTGCATCCCCGTGACACCAGTTCGATACTGATGCTTCCCGTACCGGCAAAGAGGTCTGCTGCTGTGGTCTGATCATCAAAATCTATGTATTTGATCAGAACGTTGAATAGATTCTCTTTGGCAAAATCTGTAGTAGGTCTCGCCTTAAAGTTTTTGGGAATATCAAATCTTCTTCTTTTATATATACCACTGATCACTCGCATCATTCTGTTCTTAAAGTTTGAGGATACAAAGATAAAGATAATTCTGGGCTATTCCCGGATAGAGAGAGAACAAAGAAAATACCATATAGGGAATGTCTATGTAATCAGGTGCCAGTTGGAGTGGAAAGAATGCCGGGACAGAGCTGCTTCGTCAGTCCGTATCCAGGGTAAGGAGTGCCTCCATATCTATATATTCGCAGGGATTGAGAATAAATACCTGTCCGATGAAACGGCGCAGTTCGGCAAGTAGTTTTTCTTTTTCTGTCAATGTCCCTGCCAGATGAAGTTCGTCGCGTTGCTGATCAAATCTCAATTGTTTCCATACATACAGCAGGTAATATATGCGGTCTTCCGTGTGCTGGCACGTGAATGAATTGGCTAAGAGCAGGCGTCCCCGTTCATAACACAAGATATCTATACTTTCGCTTCTGATGAAGGCCAGCATTTTTCTGCTGTTCCCTAACTTGCTTTTTACGGCGAACCATCCGGCAAGCGGAAAGGCCTGGTGGTAGAAGCGGGCCTGAGGATAGTGCTGTAGCAACAACTGATAGGCACTTTTCTCCATGCCGAACAGAAACACGATCTGTTCTCTTTTCAAGGTATTGCCCAGTATGATCTCATTGTCCCGGTGAGGATGATTGTGGTAAAAGATAACCTCTTTTTCTTCCGGCTCGTAGAATTCCAGGGGCAGGGAGGTGTATCTGTTGCCGGCCAACAGAATACATACTCTTTTGTAGGAGCACGACAGGAATTCGTATCGGATCAGAGCCTGTTTGAGATTCGCCGTCAGAGAAAGGGACGGATGGATCGCGTGATGGAAGTAGTTGGTAGCCTCTTCCTGTGTCGGAACAAAAACAGAAAAAGAAAATCCATCCGTACGAAGACGGATGGATAATGTATATTGTTCCGATTTACTGAAATCGATAGGTTGCGCAAATATGCTTTCAGGCATATAACAGGTGTTATTATTCCCAGTTACCAGCGTTGTTGTTAGGCACATCCAATGAACCTACCATCAGGCCGGGATATCTGTCGAGTTTGGTTTGCAGGTCGATCAGGTTGGCTATTTCCTGCTTGTCCAGACCATTCAGATAAGTTGTATAAGGAGTTTTCACTTCTAACAAATAGATGGGAGCACCGGATTTGGTGGTATCGCTTCTGGTTGCCATGCTGAACTGTGCACCGTTTCCGTAGGGTACATAACGCAAAGAGTCTGCGTTGAATCCTCTGGGATACAAGGTATCTATAACAGCTACCCAGATCGTATCACGTTTGAAGTTCTCCAGGCCATTCTTTCTTACTTCGTCCCATTTTCCGGTCTGTTGGGCTTTATTGATGATGTTCATTGCTTTTCTTTCGGTCAGACCGTCTGCCAGCTGCTGGTCGGTCAGCACACCTTCTTTAGCCACGAAAGGGATCTTCTGTGTCTTAACGAAATCGATGAGTGTATCAAAACTGGCGGTATATTGTTGTTGGTGAAGATTACGGTATTCCATCTGGGCTTTTCTGATATCAATCAGACGGTTGATAACAGCCTGGTCTCTCTGTGCCTTGGCTTTTTCAAATTCGATTGGCCCCATGATGCTTGTATAGCAAATATAAACCAATGCTAATCCGCATAGAGCTAGTACGATATTAAATACTGTTTTCATGATAAATATGTTTTTTTTAGTTTATATTCGTAGCGCAAAAATAATTAAATATATCCATTTCACGATAGTTCCGGGATTTTTTTCTCGTATAAAAATGATAAATAACCATTTAGAGTGCCAAATTAAAGAAAATTTTTCTTACCGCCCAACTTTTGAGCAAGAAATAGCAATAAAATCTGTGACAAATTTCCTGCTTTCCACTCGTCCGGAACAGGTTTTTGTTCTGAAAGGATACGCGGGTACAGGCAAAACATCATTAGTCGGTGCATTGGTGAAAACCTTGTACGGACTGAAACGCAAGTGTGTACTGCTGGCCCCTACAGGGCGTGCGGCAAAGGTCTTCTCCGCGTATGCAGGATATCCGGCATTTACCATTCATAAGAAGATCTATCGTCAGAGATCGTTCTCCAATGAGTTGACCAATTTCACAGTAAACGATAATTTGTATAAACACACTCTCTTTATTGTGGATGAGGCTTCTATGATCTCTAACGAGAGTACGGGAGGGAGTATGTTCGGTACAGGACGGTTGCTGGACGACCTCATCCAGTATGTCTATTCCGGAGAAGGATGCCGGTTGATGCTGCTGGGAGATACCGCACAGCTTCCGCCGGTGGGTGAGGAAGAGAGCCCCGCATTGGATGAGAATGTCTTACGGGGATATAACTTGGATGTCGAATGTACGGAACTGACAGAGGTGGTCCGTCAGCTTCGGGAATCGGGGATCTTGTGGAACGCCACTCAGCTGCGTACGCGGATAGCGAACGAAGATTTCGAAAAACTGCCTAAAGTACGGTTGAGCGGATTTCCGGATATCCGGATGGTGCCGGGTGACGAATTGATCGATCAGATCAGCAGCAGTTACGATAGGGTAGGTATAGGGGAGACCATCGTTATCTCCCGTTCCAATAAGCGCACCAATCTGTATAACAAAGGCATTCGTCAGTCTATCCTCTACCGGGAAGACGAACTCAATAGCGGAGACCGCCTCATGGTGGCAAAGAACAATTATTTCTGGACCGAAGGCCATAAGGAGATGGAGTTTATAGCGAATGGTGAGATTGCGCTGGTGCGCCGGGTCAGGAGGGTGAAAGAGATGTACGGGTTCCGGTTCGCGGAGGTAATGCTTACTTTTCCGGACTATAATGATTGGGAACTGGAGACCACGATCCTGTTGGATACGTTGCATTCGGAGACTCCTGCTCTGTCCCGTGAAGAGAACGAACGTCTGTTCTATGCGATCTGGGAAGATTACGCGGATATCTCCAACAAACGGGACCGGATGAAAAAGATGAAAACGGATCCCTATTACAATGCCCTGCAGGTGAAGTACGCCTATGCGGTTACTTGTCATAAAGCACAGGGCGGACAGTGGAATGATGTCTTTATAGATCAGGGATATATCCCGGAAGAACAAGTGACCCCGGACTATTTCCGCTGGCTTTATACGGCTTTTACAAGAGCTACAGGTAACTTGTTCTTGGTCAACTATCCCAAAGAACAGACAAAATAAAAAGATTTACGATTGGACGATTTACGATGTACGATTTGGAATACAAAGTTGAAAACGCTATCATCCACCTGTAGAGACGCACGGCGTGCGTCTCCGCGATGTACGTCCCATACGGATAGGTGTTTCATGAGGTATATTCATTTGATTGCCCGGTTTATATCTAATGGATTACCGGGCAGAGTTATATGGCATAGGGATAAAAATTCCATAATATGATATGGATACATCCGATGATTGGAACCTATCTATATACGTGCGTTTGTGTTGGACATATACCGCGGAGACTATGCTACTGTTTTCAACGTTCTGTAGCTTTCATCATCCGATAAGAGGTCATGCCGAAGGAACAAATCGTACATCGTAAATCGTCCAATCGTAAATCATTTGATTCCTGCCAGCTCTATCACTTTATCTACCGCAGCCTGTAGCCCTTCGGGGTTCTTTCCTCCGGCTGTAGCGAAGTGAGGCTGTCCGCCTCCACCCCCTTGCATCAGTTTGGCGGCTTCTCTTACCAGGTCTCCGGCTTTCAGTCCCTGTGCTACTAAATTGTCACTGATCATGATAGTAAGCGTAGGTTTGTTGTTCTGAAGACTGCCTGCTACAAAGAACAGATTCTCTGTGATCTCTCCGCGCAGCTGGAAAGCGATGTTTTTTATCGTATCCGCGGGCAGCGGCGAGATCACACGGATCAGCTGAATACCGTTTATTTCCTGTATACTTTGTTTGATCCGTTTTTTGAAAGAAGATTCTTTCTCTTTCATGAACTCCGTTACCTGTTTTTTCAATTCGGCGTTCTCTTCGATGTGTTTACTGATCGCTGTGACAAGGTCCGGAGCGTTGTTGAACAAACCTTTCAGATCCGCCATTGTATCTTGTATGGCATCTATCATCTCCTCTACCTTTTTCCCGGTGATCGCTTCGATCCGACGCACACCGGCTGCTACCGAACTTTCCGAAAGTATACGGAAGATCCCGATAGTACCGGTCGACTCCGCATGTACACCTCCGCAGAATTCAATAGAGGGGCCGAACTGTACCACACGTACTTCTTCGCCGTATTTCTCGCCGAACAACGCGATGGCTCCCAGTTTCTGCGCTTCTTCTCTGGGGATGGAGCGGTATTCCTGTTGCGGCAGGTTGGCACGGATACGGGCATTCACCAGATGTTCTACTTCGCGTAGTTCCTCCGGAGTGACTTTCTGGAAGTGCGAGAAGTCGAAGCGGAGGTAGTCCGGCGTAACCAGCGAACCTTTCTGTTCGATATGATCTCCCAGCACTTCTCTCAGTGCGTTGTCCAGCAGGTGAGTAGCGGTATGATTGGCCGTACATGCCGCGCGCTTTTCCGTATCTACACACGCCATCATCGGGGCTTCCGGATGCTCCGGCAGTTTCCGGGCAATATGTACATTCAGGTTATTCTCTTTTTTGGTATCGATGATCTCAATGGTCTCGAATTCACTGACCAGCACCCCTACGTCTCCTACCTGACCTCCGCTTTCCGCATAGAACGGTGTATAGTCCAGCACCAATTGATACAGGGTCTGATTCTTCTGTCTGATCTGGCGGTAGCGCAGGATAGAAGTTTCGTATTCGGTATAGTCGTATCCGACAAATTCGGAAGTACCCTCTTTCAGTACAATCCAGTCGCCCGTTTCCACCGCTGCCGCGTTGCGTGCCCGGTCTTTTTGCTTCTGCATCTCGTTGTTGAACGCTTCGATATCGGCAGTCATTCCGTTTTCACGCAGGATCAGTTCCGTCAGGTCCAGCGGGAATCCGAAGGTATCGTATAGGGTAAACGCATCTTTTCCGCTGAGTACCCTTTTTCCGGCCTCCTTCGTTTCACTCATACTCTTCTCCAGCAGGCGTATACCCGTTTCCAGGGTACGCAGGAAAGCCTCTTCTTCCTCTTTGATCACTTTTCCGATCAATTCCTGCTGAGCGATCAGTTCGGGATATGCGTCTCCCATGCTGTCGATAAGGGTAGGCAGGAGTTTGTACATAAACGCCTGCTTCTGTCCCAGGAACGTATATCCGTAACGCACTGCCCGGCGCAGGATGCGGCGGATCACATATCCCGCTTTGGCATTGGAAGGCAACTGCCCGTCTGCTATAGAGAAGGCAATGGTACGTATGTGATCCGATATCACGCGCATAGCTACATCGGTCTGGGTATCTTTGCCGTATACTTTCCCGGTGATCGTTCCGATCTCCCGGATCAGAGGCTGGAATACATCCGTATCGTAGGTAGACGTTTTTCCCTGGAGAGCCATGCACAGCCGTTCGAATCCCATTCCTGTATCTATCACTCGCGCGGGGAGGGGTTCCAGGGTATTGTCTGCTTTGCGGTTGTACTGCATAAATACTAAGTTCCAGATCTCAATGACCTGAGGGTGGCTCTGGTTCACTAAGGAAAGTCCGTCTACTTCGGCCCGTTCCTCATCGCTGCGCAGGTCGATATGGATCTCCGAGCAGGGACCACAAGGACCCGTATCGCCCATTTCCCAGAAGTTATCTTTGCGGTTGCCGTTGATGATACGGTCTGCCGGTAAGAAGCGTTCCCAGATACCTGCCGCTTCGTTGTCTCTCTCGAGTCCCTCTTCCGGGCTACCTTCGAAGACGGTCGCGTACAATCGTTCCGGTGACAGTTTCAGTACATCTACCAGGTATTCCCAGGCCCATTCGATGGCTTCTTTTTTGAAATAGTCGCCGAACGACCAGTTACCCAGCATTTCAAACATGGTGTGGTGATAGGTATCGTGTCCTACCTCTTCGAGGTCGTTGTGTTTTCCGCTTACGCGCAGACACTTCTGTGAGTCTGCTACGCGGGGGTATCGGATGGGCTGGTTGCCCAGGATAATATCTTTGAATTGATTCATACCCGCGTTGGTGAACATCAGGGTCGGATCGTCTTTGATCACCATGGGAGCGGAGGGAACAATATGATGTCCTTTGGATCGGAAGAAATTTTTAAAAGATTCTCTGGTCTCTTTTGCAGTCAACATACTATATATCTGTGATTGAAGTTAATATTCTAAAAAAAGCAGTGCAAAGATAGCTTGTTTTATTATTTTTGCCCCACTAATCAGTGAATTATTTTCTTTGATATGCGCAAAGTCTACTATATCTACAACCCCCGGACACAGACGTATGACCGGATCTATCCGACCGTGCGTCAGCGGGCCATGAGTATCCTGCGGCGGTTGTTTGTTGGTATGGGACTGGGAGCCGCCAGTTTTCTGATCTTATTGTTTATCTTCGGCTCTCCTTCGGAGAAAGAGCTCCAGATAGAGAACAGCCGTCTTCAGGCCCAATACAATGTCTTGTCGAGGCAGTTGGACGAGGCATTGGGGGTATTGCAGGACATCCAGCAACGGGACGATAACCTGTATCGTGTCCTGTTCCAGGCCGATCCGGTGCCCAGTGCTATCCGGAATGCCGGCTATGGAGGTACGAACAGGTATGAATACCTGATGAGTATGGCCAATTCCGAGCTGGTGATCCATACTACCCAGAAGATGGATCTCTTGCAGAAACAGCTCTACATCCAGTCGAGGTCTTTTGACGATGTGGTAGAGATGAGTAAGAATCATGAAGAAATGCTTCGTTGCATACCTGCTATACAGCCCATTTCCAATAAAGACCTGCGCCAGACCGCTTCCGGGTTCGGTATGCGTATCGACCCGATCTACGGAGCTCCCAAATTCCACAGTGGGATGGATTTTGCCGCTCATCCCGGAACGGAGATCTACGCAACGGGCGACGGTACGATCGTGAAGATGGGATGGCAGACCGGATATGGAAATACGATCGTGATCGATCATGGGTTTGGCTATCAGACCATGTATGCTCACTTGCAGGATTTCCGTACCAGGCCGGGAAAAAAGGTGGTCCGTGGTGAGGTGATCGGTGGGGTAGGAAGCACCGGAAAGAGTACGGGCCCTCACCTGCACTACGAAGTACATTACCGCGGTGAGGTAGTCAACCCCGTAAATTACTATTTCATGGATCTGAGTGCGGAGGATTACGAGAAAATGATCCAGATCGCCGCGAATCATGGAAAGGTTTTTGATTGATCCGTTTATGAGAATGACTTATGACATATAACCCTCAGAAAGAGTTGAAACTTTATTATTCGATAGGAGAAGTGGCCCGGATGTTCCAGGTCAACGAATCTTTGCTGCGTTTCTGGGAGAAGGAGTTCCCGCAGATCACTCCCAGAAAGAATACGAAAGGTACCCGCCAATATCGCCAGGAAGATATAGAGGTCATTCGTCTGATCTATCATTTAGTGAAAGAGCGCGGTATGACGCTGGAGGGGGCGCGCCGGAAGCTGAAAGACAACAAGGAGTCTACCGTGCGTAATTTTGAGGTGATCAGCCGGTTGAAAGAGATCCGGGAAGAACTCCTCAGCATAAAAAAAGAGTTAGACAACCGCTAACCCTTTTTCTCTGTCTTTTTGTCCCGGATGCGGTGGTCCTATTTCTCTACCCGTGTAACAGATTTCACGTTCTTTATTTTGAGCAGGTTGTTACATACCTGCTTCACATCTTCCACATCGTGTACAGACAATTGGATGTTTCCTTCGAATATGCCGTCTACACTTTCCATAGTCAGTTTCCG
The DNA here is from genome assembly GCA_020861095.1 of Bacteroides sp. Classification (GTDB taxonomy): domain Bacteria; phylum Bacteroidota; class Bacteroidia; order Bacteroidales; family Bacteroidaceae; genus Bacteroides. The sequence goes on along the minus strand of JAJBTC010000090.1, from coordinate 12,680 downwards.
TATATTTACATTCAACTGTCGGGAGATCACCTGAGTGATCTCGTTGAGGAGACCTATGCTGTCGATCCCTTTGACGGAAATATATACCGGAAAAGAGAGTGACTTGTGGGTATCCCACGAAGTGGCGACAATGTGGTTCCCGAAACTGCTTTTCAGCTTTACCGCCACGGGGCATTGCCGTTTGTGAATGATCACCCGGTCCTTTTCATCCAGATAGCCCAGTACATCGTCTCCCGGTATCGGGTGGCAGCAGTCGGCCATTGTATATCTCTTCTGCAGACTGTCTTCTGTGAGTTTCAGTATTTTCTTCGTATTGATTTTCTCCTGAGCCGCCTCTTCTTCTTCCTGCTCTTTGGGTTTGGTGTCTTTGTTACCACCCCCCCCGAACGAGAAGGTAAGGTATTTTTTCCAGTTGGTTCCCTGACGCTCTTTGAGTTCGTTCTTATCTACCTCTCCCAGTGTGATGGTTTTGTTGCCGATACCCACCAGAAGCTCTTCCCGGCTTTTGAAGTTGTGTAGTTTGACTAACTTATCTATGTGAACCGTATCCGGATCGATCTCTTCTTTTTTAAGAAATTCGCTGTAAATCTTTTCTCCCTGTTTCAGATGGGTCTTTCGTTCTTTGCGCAGGATGGCCGCGATCTTGGCACGTGCCCTGGCTGTAGTGGCGAAGACTTCCCATTGCGGTTGCACGCGTTGCGACTTGGAAGTAAGGATCTCCACCTGATCGCCACTTTGCAGTTTGTGGCTGAGTGGTACCAGTTTGTGATTTACTTTGGCCCCGATGCAATGCCGGCCGATATCGGTATGCAGGGAAAAGGCGAAATCCAGCGCCGTAGAGTTTTGCGGCATCGTTTTGATCTCTCCTTTGGGAGTAAACACAAAGATCTCTGAGGCAAACAGGTTGAGCTTGATCGTATCTAAGAAGTCCATCGCGTCCGGTTGCGGATCATCCAATATCTCTTTGATGGTGCTCAGCCATTTTTCCAGCTCTCCTTCGTCTTCACTGCCGCCTCCTTCTTTGTATTTCCAATGGGCGGCAAAGCCTTGTTCGGCTACTTCATTCATCCGTTCACTACGGATCTGTACCTCGATCCACTGACCGTTGGTACTCATGAGTGTAACGTGCAGCGCCTGGTAACCGTTGGCTTTGGGATGGCTCACCCAGTCACGGAGCCGGTCGGGGTGAGGTTTGTATATCCTGGAAATAGAAACATAGATATCAAAGCAGTCGTTCAGCTCTTCGTCGGGATAACGCGGTTCGAAGATGATACGTACGGCCAGCAGGTCATAGATCTCTTCAAACGGCACATGTTTGGTCTGCATCTTGTTCCAGATCGAATAGACCGACTTGATACGTGCCAGAATGCGGTACTTCAGCCCCATCTTGTCGAGCTGTGTGCGTATAGGAGCCGTGAAATTGTTGAATACCTCTTCACGGGCAGCCGCGGTGGCATCCAGTTTTTCCTGGATCTCCTGGTATTCTTCCGGATGTTCGTATTTGAAACTGAGATTTTCGAGTTCGGTCTTGATCTTGTTCAGTCCGAGCCGGTTGGCCAGAGGGGCATAGATATACAGGGTCTCTCCGGCAATCTTGTATTGTTTGTTGGGTGCCAGTGAGCCCAGTGTGCGCATGTTGTGCAGGCGGTCGGCAATCTTGATAAGGATCACCCGGATGTCACTGGACATGGTCAGAAGTAACTTTTTGAAGTTCTCTGCCTGCGCGGAGGCCTTGTCCCCAAAGATCCCTCCTGATATTTTGGTCAGTCCGTCTACGATCTGGGCAATTTTCGGACCAAACAGATTCTCTATATCTTCTATGGTATAGTCCGTATCTTCGACCACATCGTGCAAAAGAGCCGAACATATCGATGTGGATCCCAGTCCGATCTCGTTGCATACGATCTTCGCGACTTCCAGCGGGTGGAGTATATAAGGTTCGCCGGATTGCCGTTTGATGCCTTTATGGGCCTGATTGGCGAAGTTGAAAGCCTTGGTGATGAGGTCGACTTTCTTCCGGTGTTTGGTTCTCAGATAATCATTCAGAAGCTCCTGAAAGGTCTGTTCAATCAACTCTTCCTCCGTCAGCTTGCTTTTCTCCGATCCCAGTGGCGCTATGTTCTGATCTGTTTTCATTCTTTCTTTAAACTCCGGAAATAATCCGTAGGGATTATGGTTTCACTTTCAGTCGTTTACCGGCTGTGATATTTGTACCTTTCAGGTTGTTCCATGCCTGTAGCTGGCTCACTTTCACTCCATAGCGTTTGGCTATCGTGGAAAGGGTTTCTCCCCTCCGTATCGTATGGTAGGCCGCTCCGCTATTAGATGCAGAAGAGCCGGATCCGGATCTGTTGCCGGCAACTGCTACGGTTCTGCGGTTTTTGAAGAGTTCCTCCGCCCGGTGGGTAAAGATGGTATCCTGGTAGTCAATAAATGCACTGATATGTTGCTGCGGAAGTCGCAACGTATAAGGTTTGATGTCTCCCGGGATCACGTTTGTTTTGTATTGCGGGTTGAGGCTTTTGATCTGATCCGGTTCTACACCGCAGAGATCTGCTATTTGCTGGAAGTGAAGCCTGCGGTTGATCTGAATGGTATCTGTATCGGAAGGGATATTGGTCTCCATGGGACAGATGTTATGATCACAGTAATAGGTCATGATGTAGTTGACCGCTATAAATCCCGGTACATACCCCTGTGTTTCGCGGGGCAGGTAGCTGTAGATCTTCCAGTAGTCTGTTTCGCCGTTGGCCCTGCGGATGGCTTTGTTGATATTGCCCGGGCCACAGTTGTAAGCGGCGATCACCAGATTCCAGTCCTGATAGATCGCGTGCAACTCGCTGAGATACCGGGCTGCTGCCCAGGATGCTTTCAGCGGATCGCGGCGATCGTCTACCAGACTATTCGATTCCAGTCCATAGATCTTTCCCGTATTCAGCATGAACTGCCACAGACCGGCTGCCCCCGCTCTCGATACGGCAGACGGGTTCAGGGCAGATTCAATAATGGGCAGGTATCTCAGTTCCAGCGGGAGATTGTAGGCATCCAATGCCTCTTCAAAGATAGGCATGTAGAAATTGCAGGCACTCAGCATGAAAGATACATGCCGGCGCAACCTTCCGGAATACATATCGATGAATTTGCGTACCACTTCATTGTAGGGCATTTCCATAACGGCCGGGATGCGTGACAGACGATCTATATATACAGAGTCACTGAATTCCGGATTCACATCAGAGGTACTGCAGTCTTTACCCAGATCGATGTAGTTTTTTGCTTTCCAATCGCTTAGCAGACTATCCAGCGGATAGGTCATACTGACGGGAAGTGGAATGATCTCGTGTTTTTCGGTGCCGTTTTCCCGGATCAGCACCTCCACGCTCTGCTCCTGGGCACCGACCGGGCTCAGCAGGAATATGCGCCACAGGAGGCAGAAGGAAAATATCTTTCTCATGGTAACCTTTCTCTATCTTTCTTTAAAATGTCACACTACATTGTATACCGAACGCGCGCGCGTTGGACGTCGGCTCATTCATCAGCGTCAACCCTACACGCATACTCAGGTCGGGAGTTATATCAAAGTCGGATAATTCCGCGTCTACATAGGCATCAATCACCGAGATCAGATACACTCCGATAAAGGCAAAGATACTCATATCCCGGTAACGACGAAAACGATCTTTGCGTTTTCGCAATAATTCTGCCAGTTGCGCCTCACTATAGGTATAGTTCGGTGGCAACAGATCCAGAAAACTGTTTGTATTGGGATTGTTGTCCATCAGGTCTACATAGGCCTGTGAATAATCTTTGTACATCTGGGTGTTCCAGGTCAGAGCATAGGCACATCCCGCGAACCCCCCATAGATGATGGGGAGTTTCCAGTACTTCCGGTTGTAGATCTGTCCTCCTCCCGGGATCACCAATGCCAGCCAGGTGGCTTTGTTGGAGTTGGGTATCCATACTTTTCCTGCGGAAACAGGTGCCAGGCTATCCACTGCCAGCTGATCGATATCTAAGATCACCGATCCGTCTACCCCTTCGAGGTTCACCTGGTTCATAACGGCTATACTATCCCGTACGGCGATGCTGTCTGCCTCTTCCGGGGTCAGGAAAGGACCCGGCACACGGCGGTCTCCTCTCAGGCTGTCTATGGTGGCACTGTCTACCGGGGCTCCTTCGTGTTCGAGTACGTTCTCCCAGTATCTCCTGTTCACTCCTACCGTATCGTTGAGCAGGCCAGGTTGCTCCCGGGGTTCCTCTTCCGGATCTTCCGTATTCCGGTCGATCCACCTTTGCGTATCCTGCTCTACAGGCTCCTGGGCATACACAACGATCCCTGCCCACTGTATCACACAGAGGAGCAGGGCCAGCCGTAAGGTTATTTTCTTCAGTCTGTATAAGATGGTCATCTATTTTTTTAATGTATCTAATATCTCAATGATACGTTCCAGCTCTTCTTCATTCCCAAAGGGGATACTGATCTTTCCTTTTCCTTTCCCGGAGCAGGTCAGTTGCACCTTTGTGTGGAAGAATCCGGAGAGTTGCTCCTTCAGCAGGTTAAACTCTTCCGGCAGTCCGGAACGTTTCGGAGCCAGTTGCTTGTTCCCGCTTTTTACCGGCTCTCCTTCGTTGAGGGTTTTCACAATCTCTTCTACCTTTCTTACGGAGTATCCGTTTTCCATGATCTCCTCAAATACTTTGACCTGGAGTTTGGGGTCTCCCAGCGTGATGAGTGCGCGGGCATGTCCCATATCGATCTCCCGGTTCTGTAAAGCCATCTGTATCTGCGCAGGGAGTTTCAGCAGGCGCAGGTAGTTGGCTATGGTGGTCCGTTTTTTACCCACCCGTTCGCTCAGGCGTTCCTGAGTGAGGTTATATTGTTCGATCAGATGCTGATAGGCCAATGCTATTTCCACGGAGTTCAGATCTTCCCGCTGGATGTTCTCTACCAGCGCCATCTCCATCACGTTCTCGTCATCCGCCGTACGGATATAGGCCGGGATAGACTTCAGACCCGCTTTCAGGGATGCCCGGTAGCGACGCTCTCCGGCGATGATCTGATAGGCATCGTCCGACAGCTTCCTCAGCGTGATCGGTTGTATGATACCGATCTCGGAAATAGAGTCTGCCAGCTCCTGAAGAGCGGTTTCGTCGAACTCCCGACGGGGTTGGTTGGGGTTGACCGATATCTGGGATAGCTCGATCTCGTTGATGGAAGAAGAGCCTTCGGTCTTTACTTCGTCCATCGAGAGCAGAGCATCGAGTCCGCGTCCTAATGCGTTTCTTTTCTGTGCCATAGATGTGTTCAGCTGTTGTTGCGGTTGATTAATTCCTGTGCCAGTGCCAGGTGGTTCTTGGCTCCGGTCGAATCCGCGTCGTACAGGATTGTCGGGAGCCCGTAACTGGGTGCTTCACTTAATTTGACATTGCGCTGGATCACAGTCCGGAATACCAGTTCCTGGAAGTGACGTTTTACCTCATCGTAGATCTGATTCGCCTGACGGAGGCGCGAATCGTACATCGTCAGCAAAAAACCTTCGATCTCTAACCGGGGGTTCAGCTTGGACTTGATGATCTTGATCGTATTCAGCAACTTACTGATCCCTTCTAAGGCAAAGTATTCTGCCTGTACAGGGATGATGACCGAGTCTGCCGCTGTCAGTGCGTTCACTGTGATCAGACCCAGGGAAGGAGAGCAGTCGATCAGGATGTAATCGTATTCTTCCTTCAGAGGGGTCAGTACCTCTTTCAGGATCTTTTCCCGGTTGGGCAGGTTGAGCATCTCTATTTCGGCTCCTACCAGGTTGATGTGGGAGGAGATCACTTTCAGGGATTCTATTTCTGTGTCGTGTATCGCGTTGTTCACATCTGCCCGATCGATGATACATTCATAAATCGTGCATTCGGACTGTTTGATATCTACCCCCAGTCCGGAAGAGGCATTGGCCTGCGGATCGGCATCCACAACCAGTACTCTTTTTTCGAGTGTAGCGAGTGAGGCAGCCAGATTGATGGTCGTAGTCGTCTTTCCTACACCGCCTTTTTGATTGGCTAAAGCAATTATTTTTCCCATGTTCTCGAATTTAACTGGCTGCGAAATAAGTGATAATAACTTATTGCACCTACTAAAATCAGGAAACTTTTCCAAAACTGTTGATAAGTTGCCCGATCTGTTAATAACTGTGGCCTGTTGGACGGCCTGCTCCGTTTGACCGGACAAATATACATAATTAAATTGAAATGATGTCTCTGTTTTAACTCACTTGCAGAACATTAAGTTTTGTCAACAAACCTTTTTTCCGGGTGTTTTCCCGGCTGTAATATACGGATGCCGGGATGTAGGTAGCCCGGTTTGTATCTGCCTGTGTTTGTAAAACTTTTTATGCTTGAGTGATTCATTGGCGGAACGACTTCTTTTTGCTACTTTTGTACCCATAGAATAGAATAGAAAGAGAAGTCGTATGGAAAATAAAAAGCCGCTGATCCTGATATCTAATGATGATGGTGTTTCGGCGAAAGGTATCAATGAACTGATCCGCTTTCTTCGTCCGCTGGGCGATCTGGTAGTGATGGCACCCGATTCGGCGCGTTCCGGCAATGGCTGTGCGTTGACGGTGAATGCTCCTGTACACTACCGTCTGGTGCATCAGGAGGAGGGACTGAGTGTGTATCAATGTTCGGGTACTCCGACAGATTGTGTGAAGCTGGCTCGTAATACGGTGCTTCCCCGCGAGCCGGATCTGGTAGTCGCCGGGATCAATCACGGAGATAATTCGGCGGTCAATGTACATTATTCCGGAACGATGGGAGTAGTGATCGAAGGTTGCCTCAATGATATTCCTTCCATTGGGTTCTCCCTGGACTCTCACGACCCGGAGGCCGATTTTACCCCCTGTGAACCCTTTGTACAGGAGATCGTACGAAAGGTATTGGACGCAGGGCTGCCGCCGCTGACCTGCCTGAATGTGAATATGCCTGCTGTGGCGGATATCCGTGGGATCAGAGTCTGTGCGCAGGCCCGTGGCAACTGGGTACGCGAATGGGAATGCTGTCCGCGTGCCAACGGTGCCAATTATTACTGGCTCACCGGTGAGTTTGTGAATCACGATCCGGAAGATGACACCCGTGACCATTGGGCCATACGTCAGGGATATATAGCGGTTACCCCTACTACGGTAGATATGACGGCTTACGATGCCATGCGCCGGATCAGTGAGCTGCTGGCAACGGATCCGGAGGCAGGGTTCCGGGGAAAGTAACGTTCCGGAGAAAGTAGAGTAAACAAACAGAAGATATGAAATACTACCTGATCGTAGGTGAGGCTTCGGGTGATCTGCATGCTTCCCATCTGATGGCTTCCCTGCAAAAAGAAGATACACAGGCGGAGTTCCGCTTTTTTGGCGGAGATCTGATGGCGGCAACAGGAGGTACCCTTGTCAGGCATTACAAGGAACTGGCTTTTATGGGATTTGTTCCGGTCTTGCTGAATCTGCGTACCATCTTTGCTAATATGAAGCGATGCAAAGAAGACATCGCGGCCTGGCAGCCTGATGTGGTGATCTTAGTGGATTATCCGGGGTTTAATCTGAGTATAGCCCGGTTTGTCCAGAAACATACGGAGATCCCTGTCTTTTATTATATCTCTCCCAAGATATGGGCCTGGAAGGAATACCGGATACGCAATATACGGCGGGATGTGGATGAACTTTTCTCTATCCTGCCTTTTGAGGTGGAGTTCTACAACAAGCATCAGTATCCGGTTCGTTATGTGGGCAATCCTACAGTAGATGAAGTGTCGGCTTATCTGGCTGCCCATCCCCGGTCGGATGCTGACTTTCGCCGGGACAATCAACTGGAAGACAAACCCGTGATTGCCTTGCTGGCCGGAAGCCGCAAGCAGGAGATCAAGGACAATCTGCCGGATATGATCCGCGCGGCTGAGGAGTTCCCGGACCATCAGCTGGTGCTGGCAGGTGCGCCGGGGATCGATCCGGAATATTACCTCAGATTTATCCGGGGAACTTCCGTACATCTGATCTTTGACCAGACCTATCGGTTGCTGCAACATGCTGAGGCGGCGTTGGTCACTTCAGGAACGGCAACGCTGGAGACGGCTCTGTTGGGTGTACCGCAGGTGGTTTGTTACCATACCCCTATCGGTAAGGTAATTGCCTTTCTGAAGAAGCACCTGATCCGGGTGAAGTATATCTCATTGGTCAACCTGATTGCCGGACGCGGGATTGTCCGGGAGTTGGTGGCAGACACCATGACGGTCGGGAATATGTATGCGGAACTGGAGCGTTTGCTGAAGGATACTGCCTATCGCAATCAGATGCTGGAAGGCTATCGGGAGGTGAGCCAACGGCTGGGTCCTCCGGGCGCGCCGGCATGTGCCGCCCGTGAAATAGTGAAAATCTTAAAAAAATGATGGCTTTTCCTATAATAAACCTCAAGCCAGTGCAGTATATGCCCGGCTTTTGTGTTTAGTAAATGAATGAAAATGAATAATTAAAAGATAAACTGTATGAAGAAATTTAATCTTTTGTTGGTAGGATTGCTGATGGCACTTGTGGCGCTTCCGGTATTGCAATCCTGTAATGATGACGATGGGTATTCCATCGGGGATATAGGAGAGACGATCGGTACGATCCGCGTCACAGGAAATAGTTATTATATTTTGAGTGATGCCGGGAATACGATCCTTCCGATCACCAACGATCCTTATGGGTATCAGCCTGTAGACGGGCAGCGTGTAACGGCTACTTTCAATCCTTTGTATGACGACTACAAGGTAGGGGATAAAGTATATGATCTGGCGGTGAAGTTCTATAGAATTTATAATATCCTCACCAAACAGATAGAGGATCTGACCGAGGAGAATAAGGACGAGATCGGCGACGATCCGGTACGTCTGATCAAGAACAGGGTATGGATCGGCGGAGGGTACTTGAATGTAAATTTTATATATAATGTACCTGCCCGCCAGGCTCATCGGGTAAGTTTAGTGAGAAATACACTCGCCGAACCGGAAAATGACGATTACATCCATCTGGAATATCGTTACAATACCTATGGCGATGAAACCAGCTATGAGCGTACAGGTCTGGTCTCTTTCAATCTGAACTCCTTAGAAGATGAGCTCAAAGCAGGTGCCAAAGGCATTAAGCTCAGGTTTACGTCTGCCACTACCGGTGAACAGGAACTGACTTTTGATATAACTACCGTAGATCAGGAATCAGATCTTGGGGTGGACATGGATGACCTGGAAGAAAATAGCAACGATCTGGAATAAAACGGATCGGTAAACGGATACAGACCGGCCTGGGATTTTCTCTTTGTAGGGATCCGGGCCGGTTTTGTTATATATATGTAGACTGAAAGAAACGTGTGGAGGGAATTCTTACCATCCATTCCGGATATAGACTTGTACGATCAGGTAGATCCATACGGCAGGGATCGCCAGTAAAGAACTGTCGAAACGATCTAAGATACCTCCATGTCCGGGTAGGAAATTCCCTGAGTCTTTGATACCTAACTGGCGTTTGAACAGAGACTCTGTAAGGTCTCCCCATGTACCGAAAACCACAATCACCAATGCCATGCCCAACCATTGGGGAAGGGTCAGCAGGTCCGAATACCAGGAAAAACCCGCCGCAGTAGCCAGAGCAAAGACGGCTCCTCCGACCGAACCCTCCCACGATTTCCTGGGGGAGATGCGTTCGAACAGCCTGTGCTTACCAAACAGTGAACCTACGCAATAGGCTCCTGTATCGTTGAGCCAGAGCAGAGCAAATATCGCAAAGGGAAGGAGTGGAGCATAGGCTCCTGTGTGAAGTGCCACTTTACTGAGCAGACCGAAAGGTACGGCTATATACAATTGGCACAGGAACGTATAGGCCCAGTTGGTGATCGGATCCGTATGTTTCAGGTAGAGTTCACGGATCAGCAGATACAATATCAAAGCCGTGTAGACTATCAGGAACAGATAACCCTGACTTCCGGGCAGGGTCATCCCGAGAAACAGGGACACGGCGGCCAGCATGTTGAGCGGGACGTGTACCGAGGCTCCCCGATAGCGGTTGAGAAGTCCGGCAAATTCCCGGATCATCAGGGCCGGAATGATGGAGAATATAATTGTATACGTAGTCAGATCGTACAGGATACTTCCTGATACGATCGCTACAAACAGTATTCCGAAAATGGCTCGTTTAACAAAGTTATTTTTCAAGGTGTATTCTGTTGCTCAGCATATATTTCCGCAGACAGGACGCTGAAAAGGGGGTTATTATTCGTTGTCTTTTTCTTCGTCCAGCTTTTCCTGGGGCAGGCTGCTGTCTTCTACCTGTGGCAGATTCTCGATCGGGACTACCGGATTTTCTTTCTTCTCTTTCGCGGCCATGATCTCTTCCGAGCGCGAAGCCCACGGACGTTTTCCGAAGATCCGTTCCACATCTTCTGTGAAGATCACCTCTTTCTCTATAAGCAGTTGAGTGAGCTGTGCGTGCTGTTCTTTGTGTTCGGACAGGATACGCTTGGCCCGATCATACTGCTCGTTGATCATACGTTTTACCTCTTCGTCTATCAGTTCGGCTGTTTTTTCGCTGTAAGGCTTGCTGAAGGCATATTCTTCGTTGCTGTAGTAGCAGAGGTTAGGCAACCGGTCGCTCATGCCCAGGTAGGCTATCATGCCGTGGGCCTGTTTGGTCACCCGTTCCAGGTCGTTCATCGCACCTGTGGATATCTTACCGGCAAATAACTCTTCGGCTGCACGCCCTCCCAGGGTAGCACACATCTCATCCAGCATCTGCTCTTTGGTGGTAATCTGTCGCTCTTCGGGCAGATACCAGGCAGCTCCCAAGGCGCGTCCACGGGGCACGATGGTTACTTTGATCAGCGGGTTGGCATGTTCCAGCAGCCACGACAGTCCGGCATGCCCGGCTTCGTGCTGCGCGATCGTGCGTCGTTCGGCCTCCGTAGTGATCTTCGTTTTCTTTTCGAGCCCTCCGATGATACGGTCTACTGCGTCTAAGAAGTCCTGTTTGCCTACGAATTTTTTTCCGTGGCGGGCTGCGATCAGCGCAGCCTCGTTGCATACATTGGCTATATCCGCTCCGGAGAAACCGGGTGTCTGCCGGGAAAGCAAGTCAATATCTACGGTATCGTCTATCTTGATCGGACGCAGGTGTACGCCGAATACCTCTTTGCGTTCGTTGAGGTCGGGCAGGTCTACATGGATCTGTCGGTCGAAACGTCCGGCGCGCAGCAGGGCTTTATCCAATACATCTACCCGGTTGGTCGCTGCCAGGATGATGATCCCGCTGTTGGAACCGAATCCGTCCATCTCCGTAAGCAACTGGTTAAGGGTGTTCTCGCGTTCGTCGTTTCCTCCCATAGCCGGAGCTTTTCCGCGGGCGCGGCCTACGGCATCGATCTCGTCGATAAAGATGATACAGGGAGATTTTTCTTTGGCCTGACGGAACAGATCACGTACGCGCGAAGCACCTACTCCTACGAACATCTCCACGAAGTCCGAACCGGACAGGGAGAAGAAAGGAACATTGGCCTCTCCTGCTACGGCTTTTGCCAGCAGGGTCTTACCGGTTCCCGGAGGGCCTACCAGTAGCGCCCCTTTGGGGATCTTACCTCCCAGGTCTGTATATTTCTGAGGTTCTTTCAGGAATTCCACGATCTCTTCCACTTCCTGCTTGGCTTCGGCAAGTCCGGCCACATCCTTAAAGGTTACCTTTACAGCTCCGTCCTTTTCGAAGAGTTGCGCTTTGGATTTTCCTACGTTGAATACTCCACCTGCTCCCCCTGCTCCACCGCCACTCATCCGGCGCATGAAAAAGATCCAGATCCCTATCAGGAAGACGAATGGTAATATGTTCCACAGGATAGCGTTCCAGTAATTGCTTTTTTTCGGATAGTTCACCGAACCGTCGAAGTGTTCTTCCTGACGTTCTGCCTGAAGGAAGGTTTCCAGGCTCTCCCGGGCGGGCGCGTCGGTGGTGATCACCGGATTACGGCCTACCTTGTTGGAGTCTTGCTGGAAGACATCTTTCACATGTTGTGCCTTGATGTAGGCTTCTACCGAATTATCATCGTAGGCTACTACTTTATTGACGTAGCCATTGCGCACATACTGCTGGAATTCATCGTAAGAGACATTTTTGCTTGTTCCACCGCCTTCATTGGTCAGGTAAAGTCCCAGCAGCATGACGGCTATAAGCATATACAGCCAGTTCAGGTTGAACCGGGGCATATTTACTTTATTGGGTTTCTTTTCGTTTTCGTTCATAACGATCAATTAATCCAGATTGGGAATCATTTTTAGTCTCGCGTCTGCCCATAGATGTTCCAGGTCATAAAAACTACGTACTTCGGGCAGAAAAACATGTACCAGTACATCCGAATAGTCCATAGCTACCCACTGGGCGTTCTGCAAACCGTCTACAAAGGTGGGTTTGCTCCCTGCCTGTTTGCGCGCGGTCTCTTTGACGGAGTCTACAATGGCACCTACCTGGCTGGGGGAGTTTCCTTCACATATAACAAAGTAATTACAGATCGTGTCTTCTATTTGGGTTAGGTCGGCTATAATGATATTCTTTCCTTTTTTCCTGAATACCTTCGGTTATTTTTTCAAGTAGATTTTTTGTTTCGTTCATTTATCACATTTGAAA
>JAJBTC010000087.1 GCA_020861095.1 Bacteroides sp. | reverse complement strand
ATTTGTATTTTTGCAGCCACGAATTTTCCATATGAATTAAAAATTCACCATATATGAACATACCTGCTGTAACCAAAAACCTGATTATCATCAATGTACTCTTTTTTCTGGCTACACTTGTACTCAGGGGATATGGGATTGATCTGAACCAGTATCTGGGCTTGCACCTTTTTATGGCAAGTGATTTCAACCCGGCACAGCTCATCACTTACATGTTTATGCACGGCAACTTTGCTCATCTTTTCTTCAATATGTTTGCCGTATTCATGTTTGGCCGTATCCTGGAACAGGTCTGGGGTCCCCAGCGTTTCCTGTTTTTTTATATCTTCTGCGGAATAGGCGCAGGATTGGTACAGGAGATGGTACAATATATACATTTTAAGAATGTGCTTTCGGCCTATCAGAATGTGGATATAGGACATGCTATCATTCCCATGTCTGAGTACCTGAATTACATGATCACAGTAGGGGCTTCGGGAGCGGTATATGCCATCCTGCTGGCTTTCGGAATGCTATTTCCCAACCAACAGATCTTTATTTTCCCTTTACCTGTCCCGATCAGAGCTAAATTCTTTGTGATCGGATATGCCGTACTGGAACTCTACCTGGGTTTCTCAAACAATCCGAACGACAATGTGGCCCATTTTGCTCACCTGGGTGGAATGGTATTTGGTATCCTGCTGATCCTGTATTGGAGAAACAAGAACAAACGAAGAAATCCGTATGCTTACTGATATCAAACAGAAATTCCGTCAGGGAAATATATACATAAGGCTGATCTACATCAATGTGGGTGTATTCCTTATTACTTTTGCAGCCAATGTATTGTTCCAGCTGTTCAATAAAGATATATCTTTCCTGACCCATTATTTTGTACTTCCCGCGTGGCCCGAACGATTCATACAACAGCCGTGGTCCTTGTTCACGTATATGTTTATGCACGCCGATATCCTGCACATCCTGTTCAATATGCTGTGGCTGTACTGGTTCGGTTCCCTCTTCCTGCAACTCTTCTCGGCCAGACACTTGCGGGGATTATATATACTGGGAGGGTTCTGCGGAGGTCTGCTCTACCTGCTTTCCTACAACCTGTTTCCCTATTTCCAGCCTATGGTCTATCGGTCTGTGATGGTAGGCGCTTCCGCTTCTATCCTGGCTATTGTGGTAGCTACCGCGTACAGACAGCCTAACTATCCGATACGTCTTTTGTTGATAGGAAGTATCCCGCTGAAGTATCTGGCCGCGTTTGTAGTGATCACGGATATGCTCATGGCTACCTCTGCCAATGCAGGGGGACATATTGCCCACCTGGGGGGTGCGCTGGCCGGATGGTGGTTTGCCGCCGGCCTGGACAAGGGACATGATCCTACCCGGTGGATCAACCGCGTAATAGATGCTATCACAGGATGGTTCAACAGAAAACCGTCTCAGCGCAGGCCAAAGATGAAAGTGCATTACGGAAAGCACCAGCAGGATTACGACTACAACGCGCAGAAGAAGAAACAGTCGGAAGAAGTAGACCGTATCCTGGATAAACTGAAAAAATCAGGATACGACAGCCTTACCTCCGAAGAGAAAAAGAATTTGTTTGATGCAAGTAAAAGATAAGAGATGAAACGTATCGGAAAAATGGTCGGACATTTGATCTGGATCGTCAACGCTATATGTACAGGTCTGATGATCCTGGTTGCTTTCAGTCCGATGTTTAATCCGACGGTGCATCCCATCCGTTCGACATTCGGACTGGCCTTTCCTGTTTTCTTAGTGATCAATATCGCTTTTGTGATCTTCTGGCTGATCGTCTACTGGAAATTCGCTTTGCTTTCCATAGCCGGTCTCCTGATCTGTTATTTACCCCTGCGTACGTATATGCCTTTCAACATACCCGCGCAGAAAATACCCGAAGACCGCATCAAACTTCTCTCCTACAATGTCATGGGATTCAATCACCTGGTTAAAAAAGATGGGAAGAACGATATATTGGAATACATCAGTCAGAGCAACGCGGATATTGTATGCCTGCAGGAATACCTGACTTCCAAAAATACCAAATACCTCACAGATAAAGATGTCTTCACCGCGTTGAGATCTTATCCTTATCGTCAGATCCAGCAAATAGGCGAAGGGAAGCAAAGCGGCAATAAAGTAGCTTGTTTCTCCCGCTATCCGATCCTCTCTGCCCGTGTGATCCCCCAGGAAAGCAAATACAACGGATCGGTACTCTACCAGATCTTGGTGGAGGAAGATACCATAACTGTCATAAACAACCACCTGGAATCGAACAAACTGACCATAGAAGACAAAGTCCTTTACGAAGATATGATCAAATCTCCGGAAGCCGATAAGGTGAAGGAAGGGATGAGTCACTTGGTCCGGAAACTGGCCGACGCATCTTCTATACGGGCTGTACAGGCACAGAAGGTAGCTAAAGAAATAGAAGCCGCCCGGACACCCTACCTGATCGTATGCGGTGACTTCAACGATTCGCCCATTTCCTACACACACAAAACCCTGACAAAAAATCTCAAGGATGCTTTTGTGGAATCGGGCAACGGATTAGGAATCTCTTACAATCAGAATAAGTTTTATTTCCGGATCGACCATATCTTTATAAGTCCGAACCTGAAAAGTTATCGCTGCACCGTAGACCGTTCGATCAAAGAATCGGATCACTACCCTATCTGGTGCTACATCACCCGGAGATAAATTAATGTACAGCACCGGGAATATACAGACCAACAATGAAAAAACACATATAAAATGACAATGAAAAAAGTAGTATTTATTCTAACAATCACGTGTATGATCACTGCGTGTACTACCCGGACAGGGAACAACCCGTTCTTTGCCGAATTCAAAACACCAAACGGTGTACCCCCTTTCGACCAGATCAGACTGGAACACTATGAGCCGGCTTTCCGGAAAGGAATGGAAGAACAGAACAACCTCCTCCGGGAACTGATCGAAAATACCGAAGAGCCCACATTTGACAACGTAATTGTGGCATTGGACGAGAGTTCCCCTACGCTAAACCGGGTAAGTGGTGTATTCTACAATATGACCAGCGCGGAAACGACCGACGAACTGACAGCCCTCTATATGAAGCTGGCGCCTGAACTTTCCGAACACGGAGACAACATCTACCTCAATCAGGAACTGTTCCGGAAAGTGAAGCGTGTATACGATACCAAAGGGTCTCTCGGGCTGACCACCGAGCAGGAACGTCTGCTGGATAAAACCTATCAGGGATTTGTACGTTCGGGAGCCGCCTTGGATGGAGCCAGTCAGGCACGTCTGCGGGAGATCAACAAAGAGTTGTCTACCCTGGGGATCCAATTCAGTAACAACCTGTTGAATGAGAACAATTCTTTCAAACTTTTTGTAGACAACGAAGCAGACCTGTCGGGCCTGCCGGAATGGTTCCGCGAAAGTGCTGCCGCTGAAGCGAAAGAAGCCGGTGAGGAAGGGAAATGGCTCTTTACCCTGCACAACCCCAGCCGCCTGCCGCTGCTGCAATATGCAGACAACCGCGCCCTGCGTGAAAAGGTATACAAAGCGTATATCAACAAAGGCAACAACAACGATGAGAATGACAATAAAGAGATCCTTGCTTCTATTGCGAAATTACGCCTGGAAAAAGCGAAACTTCTGGGCTATGACAGCTTCTCGGGTTTCACTTTAGATCGCACCATGGCAAAAACTCCGGAAACGGTCATGGATTTCCTTCACAACCTGTGGAGCTACTCTCTGCCCAAAGCCAAAGGAGAAGCGGCTGAACTGCAAAAAATGATGGACAAAGAAGGAAAAGGCGAGAAACTGGAAGGCTGGGACTGGTGGTACTACACAGAAAAACTGCGCAAAGAGAAATACGATCTGGACGAAGAGGAGATCAAGCCTTACTTCAAACTGGAAAATGTACGGGACGGAGCCTTTGAGGTAGCACAAAAGCTGTATGGCATCACACTGACCCCTCTGCAGGATATTCCGGTATATCATCCGGATGTGGAGGTTTTCGAAGTGAAAGATGCCGATGGCTCTCAACTGGGAATATTCTATGTAGACTACTTCCCCAGACCCGGAAAGAAAGGGGGCGCGTGGATGAGCAGCTACCGCAGCCAGAAAGGAGACATACGTCCGCTGATATGCAATGTGGCTAATTTCACCAAACCTGTCGGCGATATGCCTTCTCTGCTGACATTGGATGAAGTAGAAACTCTTTTCCATGAATTCGGACACGGACTGCACGGCCTGTTGACCCAGTGCAACTACGAAGGAGTATCGGGAACCCGGGTGGCACGTGATTTTGTAGAACTCCCTTCTCAGATCATGGAACATTGGGCTACGGAGCCTGTAGTACTGAAAATGTATGCCCGCCATTACCAGACCGGAGAACCGATGCCGGACGAGCTGATCGAAAAACTACTCCGTCAGAAGACCTTCAACCAGGGATTTATGACTACCGAACTGCTGGCAGCAGCTATTCTGGATATGGACCTGCACAACCTGACAGAAATGGCTGATCTGGACATTGTACAGTTTGAAAAAGACAGAACAGCTGCCCTGGGACTGATCCCTCAGATCGCTCCCCGGTATAGCCTTCCTTACTTCAACCATATCGTCGGAGGGTATGCGGCCGGCTATTACAGTTACCTGTGGGCCAATGTATTGGATGCAGACGCGTTTGAAGCATTCAAAGAAAAAGATATCTTCGATAAAGAAACAGCCGGACTTTTTCGCCGGAATGTATTGGAAAAGGGCGATAGCGAAGACCCGATGGTACTGTATCGGAACTTCCGGGGAAGTGAACCTCAGCTGGATGCCATGCTGAAAAACAGGGGGATGAAGTAACCACCGTTCTACAGATATACCTCTTTTATTACAGCTCTTCACAACTGCACCGGAATCGCCCGAAAGTTCCGGTGCAGTTACATACTGATGCCTCATTCGTACCAACTTAATTAAGCGGCAACCATCATTCTCAACAGGTTACTACCTGCTATGCCTGCTCTGCATACTCCCTGTAACCGGAAATAAGAACAAACTGTCAAATATTTGATTCGCAATTGCCTCGGAATGTGAAAAAAAAGCTATATTTGCAGCCCTGTATACACACATTAATCTAATTAAAAACAAACAATATAAATTTAAAGTAAAATGCAAAACAAAGGATTTGTAAAAGTTTTTGCGATATTACTCACCCTGGTTTGCTTGTTTTATCTATCCTTTACCGCAGTGACCAGCTATTACAATGGT
The DNA here is from genome assembly GCA_020861095.1 of Bacteroides sp. Lineage (GTDB taxonomy): Bacteria > Bacteroidota > Bacteroidia > Bacteroidales > Bacteroidaceae > Bacteroides. The sequence goes on along the minus strand of JAJBTC010000087.1, from coordinate 8,312 downwards.
AAGGCCCGGGACTATGCCAAAGGAGACTCAAAACTGGAACAGGAATACCTGGACTCTCTCTCTAACGAGAAAGTCTGGTTGGGTATTTATACGCTCAGACAGGCACGCGAAATGGAGATCGGACTGGGTCTCGACCTGAAAGGTGGGATGAATGTGATCCTGGAGGTATCTATTCCGGAGATCGTCAAGGTATTGGCAGACAACAAACCCGACCCCGCTTTCAACGAAGCGATAGCCAACGCAAGCACTCTGGTACAAAATAGTCAGGATGACTTTATCACTGTGTTTATCCGGGAATACCGTCGTCTGGCAGGACCGGACAGCAGACTATCTGAGATTTTCGCAACGCAACAACTCAAAGACAAAGTAAACCAGAAAAGTTCGGATTCCGATGTAGAAAAAGTATTGCGTGCGGAGGTGAAAGCCGCCATCGACAATTCCTATAACGTACTTCGTACCCGTATCGACCGTTTCGGTGTGGTTCAGCCGAACATCCAGAGTCTGGAAGACCGCATGGGACGTATCATGGTAGAGTTGCCGGGTATCAAAGAACCCGAACGTGTGAGAAAACTGTTGCAGGGATCTGCCAACCTGGAGTTCTGGGAAACTTACCACGCGAGTGAGATCGCACCTTATCTGCAAATGGCAGATGCGCGCCTTCGCCAGGCATTGTCTCTGGAAGACACTACGACTGAGGAAGCAACAGAAGTACAAACTGCAGAACCGACAGTTCAGACAGAAGGCACAAGCGTGGCAGACAGTCTGGCCGCTGTATTGAGAGGAGAAAGCACGGCTACGACTTCTACGGAGGCAGATCGCGAACGGGCCCGCAGACAAAATCCGCTGCTCTCGCTGATGTATTTCAACAACTCGCAGGGCCCCGTTGTAGCCTATGTACACTACAGAGATACAGCAGACGTAAACCGCCTTCTGGCTACATCAGAAGCTGTGAACGAACTTCCCAGAGACCTGCGTCTGAAATGGGGAGTGGCTCCTACCGACAATCCTCAATTCCCCAAAGGACAATATTTCGAACTTTATACCATCAAATCTACCGAACGTAACGGCAAAGCCCCTCTGGAAGGAGATGTGATCGTAGATGCGAATAATGAATATGACCAATACGGACGTCCTTCGGTAGGTATGGTGATGAACAACGACGGTGCGCGTCGCTGGGCACAACTGACCAAACAGAATGTCAACAGATCCATTGCTATCGTATTGGATAATTATGTATACTCTGCTCCTAATGTACAAGGTGAAATTACCGGCGGACGCTCACAGATCACAGGCAGCTTTACTCCGGAGCAGACCAAAGACCTCGCGAACGTATTGAAATCCGGTAAGATGCCGGCTCCTGCCAATATCGTACAGGAAGATATCATCGGCCCTTCTCTGGGTCAGGAATCCATCAAATCCGGGTTCTATTCTTTCGTAGTGGCATTGATCCTGCTCATGGTTTATATGTGTGTGATCTACGGAATTATACCCGGTATGATAGCAAACTGCGCGTTGATACTTAACTTCTTCTTTACGTTAGGCATTCTTGCCTCTTTCCAGGCCGCACTCACACTGGCCGGAATTGCCGGTATGGTACTGGCATTGGGTATGGCAGTGGATGCCAACGTACTTATCTATGAACGTATCAAAGAAGAACTGCGCAGTGGCAAAGGTCTCAAGAAAGCCCTGGCGGATGGATACTCAAACGCTTTCTCCGCAATCTTCGACTCGAACCTTACTTCTATCATTACAGGTATTATCCTGTTCTGGTTCGGTACAGGTCCGATCCGTGGATTTGCCACGACGCTGATCATCGGTATCGCCGTATCTTTCTTTACTGCGGTATTCATAACACGTATGGTGTATGAGCACTTCCTGAACAAAGACAAACCGCTCAACCTGACCTTTACCTCACCGGTTTCCAGGAACCTGTTCAAGAATCCTCATTTTAATTTCATAGGTAACAGCAAAAAAGCCCTTACTATTGTAGGAGTGGCTTTGCTGATCTCCATAGGATCCCTTGCCGTAAGAGGTCTGAGCCAGGGTATTGACTTCACAGGTGGACGTAACTACAAAGTACAGTTTGTAAATCCAGTAGAGACAGATCAGGTGCGTGACCTGTTAACAGGTGCGTTTGGCGATGCCAACGTCAGCGTATTGGCTATCGGAACAGACAAACGCACCGTACGTATCAGTACCAACTATCGCATCAACGAAAGCGGTAACAATGTGGATTCTGAGATCGAAGCTTACCTGTACGATAAGTTGAAACCCCTGTTGACTGACAACATCACTCTTGAAACATTTATAGACCGTGACAATCATGCCGGTGGTAGTATCGTAAGTTCACAGAAGGTAGGTCCAAGTATAGCGGACGATATCAAAACCTCAGCGATCTGGTCGGTATTGTTCGCACTGATAGCAATTGGTCTGTATATTCTGCTACGCTTCCGCAACATTGCCTATAGTGTAGGTTCGGTTGTGGCGCTTGCCAGTGATACGTTGCTGATCTTAGGAGTTTACTCACTCTGCTGGGGATGGATGCCTTTCTCTCTGGAGATCGACCAGACATTCATCGGAGCTATCCTGACTGCCATCGGATACTCGATCAATGATAAGGTAGTAATCTTCGACCGTATCCGTGAGTTCTTCGGATTATACCCGAAACGCAATAAGAAACAATTGTTCAATGACTCACTGAACACCACTCTGACACGTACGATCAATACCTCATTGAGTACATTGCTGGTATTGTTGTGTATCTTCATCTTGGGTGGTGATTCGATCCGCAGCTTCTCGTTCGCCATGATACTTGGGGTAGTATTTGGTACACTTTCTTCCCTGTTCGTTGCTTCTCCTATCGCATACATGATGCTTAATAGGAAGAACGAAGAGCCCAAGACTGAAGAGTAAATAGTTCTTTTCCATACAAAAAGTCCCTCGTTATTTAAATAACGAGGGACTTTTTGTATGGAAACACATCAAGAGATTTACGATTGGAGGATTTACGATTGAAAAAACAAATACAATACCACACGTAATCATCCCCATGTAGAGACGCACGGCGTGCGTCTCCGCGGTATACGTCCCATACAAGGTACAAAATCATGGAAATAAATGTGTATATAATCATCCTATTTGATGAATAAGTCTAAAGAAGAACTCGATCCGATAATAAAACAGGAGCTGCGTACTATCAGATCATGGAATACGCAAATGTTAAACATGTAATCGCGGAGACACACGCCGCACAGTAGTGTCCGGAAAACTATGTTAAGATTTACGGAACTATCCAGCTGTCACTCATCCACTCTTACTGTTACTCATCCACTCTGAAAGCCCGGAGGCCTTTCATGTGCATAACTCTCTCTGAAAGCCCGAAGGATTTTAATTTGACTCACCCCCAGTGAAGCGTAGCATAGCGGAGCGACTGGGGGTAGTGATCGACCTTTTATCTCCAACCCCGAAGTGGGTTGAATAATTCTCTTCTGAATAAAACGAGGTAAAATCGTGCTCATACTACATAGAATGGAGTTTTTCTATATTCAACCCACTTTGGGATTGACTGTAGAGGCATCGGATATACCCCCAGTCGCTTCGTTACGGGCAAGGCCCTTACCTCGCTTCACTGGGGGTTATGCACATTAAAGCCCTTTGGGCTTTCAAAAGAAATCAGAGAAAATCAAAGGAAGTCGGAAGAAATAAGTGTCATTTGCATAGCTTCCTTAAAAGTATCAACTTGAAATCCTCCGGGTAGAAAATCAAATGTAACTATTTGAAATAAAGCAGATTATTTCAAATCCTAACCATTTATTCCGGACACCACTGCACGCCGCACGTCTCTACATGTAAATGCTTATATTTACGTTAGGAGGGTTCCATATAGAAAGCCAAGCCTCTCCAAAGAACCAATGAGTTCATTTTTCCAATCTCATATTCATTCGCCAGTCGTATGGATCCCTCTATATTTGTACGTAACAGATGGCACAAAAAACAAAAGCGGCAGTGAGTTCACTGCCGCTTTGTGTACCCCCGACGGGAATCGAACCCATATTTAAAGTTTAGGAAACTTCCGTTCTATCCGTTGAACTACAGGGGCTTACCAATAAAAGAACAAGTTAAGCCAAGATATGTAAGGCATTTTTTATCAACAAAAACACCTCATACACAAAGCAGGACTTCCTTTTAAGCAGTCACAAAGATAAAGCATTCCGGCAATTAGACCAAACTTCGTTTTATATTTTATCCATCTGATCACATCTGATCTGGCAAGAAACCGCACGGTTACCAAATAACCTTGACAAACAGAATGCTTTATTCAGCAACCGGAAGTTACGACTCTCTCCTTATTTCCTTTTGTCACTTCTGTGTCTCTCAGCAATCTCAAACTATCAAAATGTATAGTTATTCACTTATTTAGCATCACATAACACCAGAAACATTCCTTTTACACAATAAAATTATAAATTTCAGAAACCATGCCCATAGAAATGACAGATAAATACAAAAAGATTTTGTTAAGTCGGTCAACTTTACGACCTTTGTGCTACTTCAAACATACGATTGTAAATCCCCCTATTAAAGATAGAGTTATGGCAGAGGAAATGATGGTAAAAGAATTAGAAAGAGTAGTTGTCCGTTTTTCGGGTGACTCCGGCGACGGTATGCAGTTGGCCGGGAATATATTCTCAAACGTGTCGGCCACGATCGGGAACGACATCTGTACGTTTCCGGACTATCCCGCCGACATCCGTGCCCCACAAGGATCACTAACCGGTGTATCGGGTTTTCAGGTACATATCGGCGCGGATAAAGTATTCACACCAGGTGATCAATGTGATGTATTGGTAGCCATGAATCCGGCTGCCCTGAAGACTCAATATAAATTCTGCAAACCTCAGGCTATTATACTTATTGACTCCGACTCATTCACCAAAAAAGACCTGGAGAAAGCTCAGTTCGCAACAGAAGATCCCTTTGAAGAGTTAGGCATACGGAATGAAATTCTGGAAGTGCCCATTTCTTCCATGTGCAAAGAGAGCCTGAAAGATTCAGGTCTGGACAACAAAGGCATGCTCCGTTGTAAAAATATGTTTGCCGTGGGTCTGGTATGCTGGCTTTTCAACCGCCCTCTTTCTGCCGCGGAAGAGATGCTGAAAGAGAAATTCGCAAAGAAACCGATTATTGCAGAAGCCAACGTCAAAGTTCTGAACGACGGATACAACTACGGAGCAAATACCCATGCCTCGGTATCTACTTATAAGATCGAAAGCAAAGGCACCAAAGAAAAAGGTCTCTACACCGATATCAATGGCAATAAAGCTACGGCTTACGGATTTATTGCCGCCGCGGAAAAAGCCGGAATGACTCTTTACCTGGGTTCCTATCCCATCACCCCCGCAACGGACATCTTACAGGAACTCTCCAAGCACAAAGCGCTGGGAGTAAAAACGGTACAGGCCGAAGACGAGATCGCGGGATGTGCCTCGGCCGTAGGAGCTGCTTTTGCCGGCAATTTTGCGATTACCACCACATCGGGCCCGGGAGTTTGCCTCAAAAGCGAGGCCATGAACCTGGCAGTGATCGCGGAACTTCCGTTGGTAGTAGTGAATGTACAACGTGGAGGCCCTTCTACGGGTCTGCCCACCAAGTCGGAACAATCGGACCTGTTGCAGGCGCTTTTCGGAAGAAACGGCGAAAGCCCCATGCCGGTGATGGCTGCAAAGTCTCCTACCAGTTGCTTTGAGATGGCATATATGGCTTCCAAAATAGCTTTGGAGCACATGACACCGGTTGTACTACTTACAGATGCTTTCATTGCGAATGGTTCAGCGGCCTGGAAATTACCCGATCTGGATCAATATCCGGAGATCCATCCTCCGTATGTCACCCCGGACATGGCAGGTTCGTGGACTCCCTACCAACGTGACGAATTGAGTGGAGCCCGCTACTGGGCTATCCCGGGAACAGAGAACTTTACACACCGCATCGGAGGTCTTGAAAAGAGCAGCGAGACAGGCATTATCTCTACAGATCCTGATAATCATCACAAGATGACTTTGCTGCGTCAGGCCAAAGTCGATAAAATAGCAAATTACATTCCGGAGCAACAAGTAGAAGGAGATCCGGACGCGGAATTGCTTATCGTAGGATGGGGAGGCACATACGGACACCTGCACTCAGCTATGGAACAGATGCGCAAAGCAGGCAGGAAGGTGGCTCTTGCTCATTTCGAATACATCAACCCATTGCCCCGCAATACAGGCGAGTTGCTTGGAAAATACAAGAAGGTGGTAGTAGCGGAACAGAACATGGGCCAGTTCGCCGGATTCCTGCGGATGAAAAATCCCGGTTTACACCTTCTTCCATACAACGAAGTAACCGGACAGCCATTTGTTACCCAGGAACTTGTAGATGCTTTCACAAATTTATTGGAGGACTAACATATGAACGAAACAATATATACTGCAAAAGATTATAAGATCGGTCAGGCACGTTGGTGTCCGGGCTGTGGCGACCACGCTTTTCTGAACTCTCTGTACAAAGCATTGGCCGAAATTGGCAAACCGCCTCATGAGATCGCTGTCATTTCTGGGATCGGATGTTCGTCGCGGCTTCCTTATTACATGAACACCTACGGGTTTCATACCATTCACGGACGCGCGGCTGCCATTGCCACCGGAGTAAAAGTAGCCAACCCCGAACTGGATGTGTGGCAGGTATCCGGCGACGGAGACGGTCTGGCTATCGGAGGAAATCATTTCATTCATGCCATACGCCGTAACATAGACATGAATATCCTCCTGCTCAACAACCGTATTTATGGTCTGACCAAAGGACAGTATTCTCCCACTTCGGAAAGAGGATTTGTCAGCAAGACCTCTCCCTATGGAACCGTGGAAGACCCCTTCCGTCCTGCCGAACTGACTTTCGGAGCACGCGGACGTTTCTTCGCGCGTTGCGTGGCAGTAGACGCGGCAAATTCCGTAGAAGTACTCACGGCATCTGCCAGACATAAGGGTACTTCTGTGATCGAGATACTCCAGAATTGTGTGATCTTCAATGATGGTACACACGACATGGTAGCCACCAAAGAGGGACGTAACAAAAATGCGATTTATCTGAAACACGGCCAGCCGATGGTGTTCGGTGAGAACAACGAATTCGGATTGATGCAGGAAGGGTTCGGACTGAAAGTAGTGAAGTTAGGAGAGAACGGAGTCACAGAAAAAGACATCCTTGTACACGATGCCCATTGCGAAGATACTACCCTGCAATTGAAACTGGCTTTGATGGAAGGCCCGGAATTCCCTATTGCTCTGGGAATCATACGCGATGTGGTAGCTCCGACTTACGAAGAGGCTGTGCAACAACAGATTAAAGAAGTGAGCAGCAAAGCCAGGTATCACAACTTCCGGGAACTTCTGATGACAAATGATGTCTGGGAGGTAAAATAACCCGAATACCAAATATGACAAAGAGCGATGTCCCGGTGGCGAGCATCGCTCTTTTTTTATCTCAATCTGCTCTGCTCATCTTTCCATCAGAGAGAAGTATTTATAGGTTATATAAATTATCCGTCAACTCCCTGATAAAAGGCTTCAATCTTTTACTCCGTAAGCCAGATCACCGGCATCTCCCAAACCGGGTACAATATACGAATGATCATTGATCTCCGGATCTATGGCCGCACACCAGATGGTAGTCTTATCGGCCGGGAAAACACCTGAGATATGATCTACTGCCTGACGACTGGCAATGATAGCAGCAACATGTATTTCAGCCGGCTCGCCTTTGGTAAGCATGGCCTGGTAAGTCAGTTCCATACTGCTACCGGTAGCAAGCATCGGATCGGTAATGATCAGCGTCTTTCCGTTGATAAGGGGAGAGGCAATATATTCAATATGAATATCGAATTTCAACGTATCTTTATATTTCCGATAGGCCGACACAAAAGCATTCTCCGCATAATCAAAGTAACTCAGAAATCCCTGAAGATAAGGGATACCCGCCCTCAGGATGGTACTGATTACAATAGGGTTGTCAGGCGTGCTTGCGGAAGCTATTCCCAGGGGAGTACGGATCTCTTTTACAGAATAGGTAAATGACTTACTGATCTCATACGCCATCACCTCTCCGATGCGTTCAATGTTTCTCCGGAAACGAAGTTTGTCGCCCTGGACATCCACATTTCTGATCTCCGCAACATATTGATTCAGGATGGAATCCGACTCACTCAAATTAATAATTTTCATAGATATAATAGTTATATATTTTCTCTGTTCCGGAATACAAAGTAAAGGATTATATTC
>JAJBTC010000148.1 GCA_020861095.1 Bacteroides sp. | reverse complement strand
CATATTTCGTCTCTATTAATTTTTATAGAATGAATGAATTAATTGGGTTTAATATGAATGTATTTTATTAAAATTTATTAGTTTTGCCGCATTGCATACATAACAAGTTTTTTGTTAAAATTATTATTTCTGAAGTATCACTCTGACGAAGAGTATCCTATTTACCTCACCTTAACTATATATCCCTGTATATCTGGTTTTTACTATATTATAAACTTAATTTAAAAAAGAATGAAACGTGTTTTGTTTAGAAGCATGCTGCTTCTGTTTGTAGTAGGTGCCTTTGGGGCATGTGAAGAAAAAGATTCCGGCGAACTGAGCTATGAAGAACTTCAGAGGCAATTGGAGCAGATGAGGCTGATCCTGGAGAACAACACAAAGATCGTAAATGTGAGTTTCGTGGGCGATGAAATGGTACTGACATTCGCGACCGGTGAGACGATCAACACCTCTATCCCTGCGAATGTAATCCCGCAAATCGGTTCGAATGGAAATTGGTGGATCAACGGAGTAGATCTGGGGGTCTCGGCAGAGGGTAAAGCTCCGACGATCGGCTCCAATGGCAACTGGTGGATCGGTACGGAAGATACCGGAGTGAAAGCGGAAGGAGTAAAAGGGGATCAGGGAGAGAAAGGCGAACAAGGTGAGAAAGGTAACGGTATAGCGACTATCACTTATGACCCGGAGACAGCTATTCTGAAAATTACTTTAGATGATGGTAGCTTTTATCAATTTGTAATGGGTGCTACCGGTGATGGAAATATCGGTGGCAACCTGATCGGAGATCTGAATGGGGAGTTTCTTCTGACTTCCATTACCAATGGCGATCTTCCTTTTATCACTTTGTCTTACGATGATGCCAACAATCTGACACATATAGATTACTATACCAATATTCTGAATGCTCCGGAAAGACGGGCCGGTCTGACTCAGGTATATGGCACTAATGGCAGAGTGGCTACTCACCGTCTGACCGAATATGCGGAGACGGATAAGGTGCTGCCTGTGTCGGATGTGTTTGAAAACAGGGAGTATTACTATGAAGATCATAGTCGTTTTCTTGTACGTTTTTCAGCTTTACAATTGTATCGGGAACTCTTTCCTTCTGGTTTCAAAGATATAGTTTATGGAGATATATTTATAGAATACTTTGTAACTAATTGTTGGCACTCTTATCAATATTTATATAATACGGACTATGTATACAGATGGTATGATAAGTCAGGAAATGATTATCTCGTCTACAAATATCCCAGACAAATCTTTTTCATCTGGGACGAATGGTATGTGGAAGATCGGAAATGTATCCTGGCATCAGATAATGGACAGAATTATTTCTATTTGCCATATAATTCCTATGAATATTATGGAGATGAAAAAAATGATAAGAAAGGAGATTGGTATTGGTCGTATACCGGAGAGGCATATAACCTTTCTGATATTTGGATAAGTTGGTATGATGAAACTCATTTTATGGGTGATATCGTATTTGGACCAGCTCAGGATATGATGAATTCATTTGATAATATTTCATTTCGTGTAAAAGCCGAACCATATACCGGCAAAGCGGATGTGATCACTGGAAAGAAACTGGATAACTATTTCGCTCCTAAGGCCAATGAGATCATCAATCCGGACAATTTGACCGGAAACTACAAAGCCCTGTATTGTGAGTACATGATGTATGAAAAGGGGGATGAGATCCAGGGAGCCGAAGTCAACTACGCATATACGGACAGTGATATCAAAGCCAGTTTCGAAGGCAATGAAGTGGTGAATCTGGTGATGGAAAATAATAAACTGAAGAGTGCGATCGTTGTAGAAGCTGACGGTCAGCGTACGGAAGTATTGAGCTTCACATACTCCGGTGATAAACTCTCTTCTATAGGTGCTCCGTATGCGGATGCTCAGGAGGTGGCTAAGTTTACCTATGACACCAGAGGCAACCTGACAGAGATGTCTGTACACTCCGGCAAACTGGAAGGCAAAGGCATGGAAAGCACATTATATACATTGGGTCTGATCACGACGTATACCTATTATAACGAAGAGTTGGGACGCGTGGTCTATGGCTATAAATACAGTACGGATTATGTACCTCTGTTGAGACTCTCTTACAACTATGGGTATAAAAACTTTATGAACCATACCCTGGTGGCAGCCAATCCTATTGTATCTCTCTTTGAGTTTGAGAACGCCATTGAAGAGGTCAACTGGGCCGGTCACGGAAGTTGTCTTTTTGCCGAGTACTCTCACTTTAATGAAGGAGGCTATCCGGAACGGATCAAGGGAATTTTCCATTATTCGCCGTTGAATACATCGGGCAATGGAGACTATCCGGTCAACGGTGCTGTAGCTGGTTTATACAAACTCAACTATGAGAAGAAGAAGTAACAGACTTCGCTGTTTTACCAATAAGGGCCTCTACCTCGTAGGGGCTTTTATTTATTCTTTCCTGTTCCCTGTTCTTACGCTGGCACAAACACAACCCGATACGATCCCTATCCAATCTATTGATACGGTGGTGGTGAGGGCGGGAAGGCATGTAGGGAATCATTTCATCACACGGGAAAATATACAACGGATTCCCTCTTTGTTGGGAGAGAACGATCTGATCAAGTATCTGGCTACATTGCCGGGAGTGGTCTCTGTGAATGCCTTGGATCCCGGTATCTATGTGCGGGGCGGTCACAGTGTGGAGAATGCCTATCTGGTAAATGGTACGGAGGTAGCCAATCCCAATCACCTGACAGGCATTATTTCTGTATTTGATCCCTATATTTTAGGCAATTCTACATTTTACAAAAGCGGTTATCCGGCACGTTACAACAATTATCTCTCTTCTTATATTAATATGCTCCCTACGGTGGGAGATAAAGAACATATCAGAGGGGAAGTGACTGCCGGCCTGCTTTCTTCCGCGGTAAAGTTGCAGGGCCCGCTTGTGAACTCCCGGCATTCTTTTGCCTTTTCTGCCCGTACCTCCTATCTCCAGCATGTGGCACGTATCTACAATCGTACCAATGACGGTGGGGATATGCCTTCGTATGGGTTCTCGGATGTGACACTGAATCTGAACTCGGACATAGCCAGCCGTTGGAACCTGAATGTGTTTGGGCTTTATACAACGGATAAGCTGGATATAAATCTGGTGAAACATTCCATTCAGCACGATCTGAAATGGTCTTCTTTTTCTTCCAATGTGCGGGCAAGATATACCGGGAACAGGGGGGTGCTGACCCTGACAGGGGGCTTTAACAGTTCTATGACTTCCGGTGCATCCGATAGCTATACGGAAATTGATATGAAGAACAGCTATACAGACAGGCTGGGCAATGTGCATTACGACGGTTATGTCCATGAAAATATCCATTACAACCTGGGTGTGGGACTGTCTGCTTCTTCGTGTGACCTGGCCGGACAGGGGAAAACCGATGTGGAGATCTACAAATTATACGGTGGGGTACAGGTAGGGCTAACCCATGACCTGACTCTGGAGGCAGGTCTGAATTTCCAGCATTACAACGGCCGGGCACATTCCAATGATGTTTCTCCCCGGGCCAGACTGAATTACCAATGGCGTGGATTTAATTTCCGGATGGATTATGCACGTACCATACAATACACTACGTTGTATCCCTATTTTACACTGAAGAGCCCGGTAGATATGCATTATCCCCTGGCAGAGGGATATAAGCCGGCTTCTTCTTCTCATTATTCGTTGGGAACGGATACCCGGATAGGGGAGGATCTGTCTGTGTATATTGCTTTTTCTTTAAAAAGATGAATCACGCGAAAGAATTCCTGGCCCATGTGAGATCGATCCGGGAAGACCTGACGGAGTCGTTCACTGAAGGCCGGGGACGGGCAAAAGGGATAGAACTGGACGCTGTGTATGATCGTCGTAAACTTTATCTGCGGGCTACCTATACGTTATCGGAGTCTGTACGCAGGTTTGAAGAGATCAATCAGGGAAAAGAGTTCCATCCGCCTTTTGATCTGAAGCACAACCTGTTGCTGACTGCATCCTTCTCATTGACTTCCAGGTGGCGACTGCATGCGGGCTGGACCTACTTCTCCGGGGGCTATGCTACGTTTCCGGTGAGTATCGCGGTGGTCCAGGATCAGTTCAATCCCGACGGGGGAAGTAAATTTATTCCGATCTACAGAGACAGGTACAATTTTAAGATGCCGGATAATCATAGGCTGGATGTGTCGGTAGATTATGAGAGAACGGGTAAAAAACTTGAATATACCTGGAGTGTAGGAGCCTACAATATGTATAATAAACAAAATCCGACTTTCATTTATTTTCAGCCGGAGGCAAAAGATACCTATTATACGCAGTTTGTTCCTTATTCCAAGGTGCTGCTGCCTTTCATTCCGTATGTCTCTTTCACTGTAAATTGGTAAGTATGAGAAAACATATGATTCTTTTTGTTTTTCTGACCTTTATGGGGTGCGAACTGGGCGGAAGGCTGGATATACAGGACATGGGAGACTCCGGCGGGTACTTTCTGGAATGTTATTGTATACCCGGCGATCGCTTCCACCTGACCGCGACCTTGTTGTCTCCTATCTCGGAACCGCAGTTGCTGGATTATTCATTGGAGTTTGATATCTATATTCAGGGCGATGAGCAGATCAAACTGTACCAAAGCCTGTATGTACATCCGGACAGGAATTTCATTTATAATTATGCCAGTCCGCAGGTGGTAGAACCTCCCGCGTGTGGCTACTTCGAACTGTTTGCTACCGGACCGGGCGGTGAATCGATCTATGCCCGCACCGCGTTTCCCGATCAGGTATATCTGGATACTGTGCGGATCGATAAAAAGCAAGTGTTCTATACCTTTGCAGGGTCGGAGCATACGGCTTTTAACTATTATATCGCGTCTGCTTTTTTCTTCGGAGAGGATGAACAGGTGAAAAAGGCTACCCGTTTCCATGATCTCAGTCAGACGGCTCATACAGCGGAGAAGAACACCTTTTCTCTGGAGATCCCGGAGCCTGTGGAAGACTGGAAGGAGATAAGGGTGCAACTGAAAAGAGTGACCCGGGAAAATTATATCTATCAATTGGCGATCAAAGAACTGGCCAATGTGAACGATGACAACCTGACTTCCCCGATCCTTTTACCCGGCAATATCACAAATTCCCTGGGCATATTCACCGGGTATACGGAAGATGTATGTACGATCGTTGGTGGGAAGAGGGTAAGAGAATGAACAGGGGCGACTGGTGGGGCGTAAAAACATTCTGTGACAGATAGGAAGTCTTCCGGAAGCGGGTCGGCATGGTACTGTACAGATGGGAAACAGGGATCAGAACCTGTTGTAAAACTGTTTATTAAAAAATATATGTGAAGCAACGGGAAAATGACAAGAGGTTTGTCAAATAAACAATAAATAGCTTTGTTATCATCCATCATCTTATTATTTTTGTTATACTAATAAAAGATGGGCCATGTCAGATAGAGCTGCTATCATAGAATGTATCCGTAAGATAAAACGTAAAGTTTTACCTGATCATACCCTTATCTTGTTTGGTTCTCAGGCAAGAAACGAAGCCAATCAGGAATCGGATTGGGACCTGCTCATTCTATTGGACAAACCCCGGAAAGAATCAACCGACTTTGATACCTACGCAGATCCTTTTGTCGAATTAGGTTGGGAAATAGGCGAATTGATTAACCCGCTGATATATATATATACGTTCCCAGTGGGAGATAAAAAACCGTCTCTGTTTCGTAAAAATGTACAAACGGAAGGAATTGAAATCGTATGACACTTACAGCAGAAGAAAGAAATGCCATGATAAGTACCCGTATCGAAAAATCCGATCAGGCATTTATCGAAGCGAAAGGGAATATACATATGCGGTTTTGGAATACCGCTGCAAACAGACTCTATTGCTCCTGTTACAACATAATGAGTGCACTACTCTTAAAAGCAGGACACTCCGCTCAATCCCATAAAGGAGTAGCTACTTTGTTCGCACTTCATGTTATAAAATCGAGTATCATTCCTAAAGAAATAGGAAAAACATACAACCAACTTTTTCTACTGCGGCAAACCGTAGACTATGACGATTGGAACCTGATTGAAGAAGAAGATGTCACCGCCCTGATAGAACCCACTGAAATACGGATCCAAACCATAAAAACTTTTGGAACCATAATGTACACGGTATCCTGTGACTACACGACCGAAAGAAAAGGATGCATCTTTCATTTCAGCCGTGCTTTGACTGCGTCAACTGTTGGTTCAGCACTCACTTTCGTGTTCGATCCCAGCCCAGGGTAAGGAGGACGAAACGTAGTGTAGTCTGACGCAACCCTGGGCTGGAATCGAACGTGCTTACAGCACTTTTAAGTGCCTTCATTTTTTATTGTAAGATAACCTCTTACTGTTCTATGAATCCGCGGGTTTTATAATAAGCAGATTGTTGTCCACGATCACGTCTACCTGGCTGTTAATGGGAAACCCTGCCTGATCGAGCCATACTCCCATCAGTCGCAGAAAAGGAATGGGTTTGAGTCCGTTGCTGCTTTTTTTGTTGACTACGCTCTGGGAAGAGACGGTAAGTCGTCTGAGGTGCAGACTTTCCTCTGAGTTTTTGATCTTTAGCACTTTGGCTTTGAGAGGTTTTTTACCGGAGGCTTTCGCCTGGTTCACTTTTTTGGTTGTTCTTTTTAAACTGTTGGGCATAATAAAAAAACTTATAGGATGAATAAAAAAGGCAGGTCTCGCCCAACAGTTTACAATAACATAATATATATGCCACCAAAAAAGTTCCGGGACTTTCACCCGTAAGCCTGCCTCGTTTTCTTTTAAAATCTGGAAATGACATGTTACTGATATTATTTAATGTAAATCTATTGGGTACTGCAAAGATAAGATATCCTTGTTAAAACCTGCTATAAAACTATCTATTAAAAAACACATTCTATAAAAAATACCTTATCTTTGCCACTATGCGCAACTAACCCTTTTAGTTTATGAAAAAGAGATATGACCTGCCCCAGGAAGAGGATGACTCTGAAAAGAACCTGGTAAACGAACCGATGGCACCCGTTTATGGGATGGAGGCTGAAACAGATACACTGCCGGCTTTGACACAAGAGCAATTAGCGGAATGTATGACTGGAGAAGAGTTCTTAGAACATTGGTGTAAATGTATAGAGAGACTATTTGATAAATGAATATTTATTATGCCAAAACAGCTCAGGATTACATAGTAGAGTTATCTGAAATATTGTATGAAAAACAGTATTTTATTTATAAGGAATCCTCACAAGAATATGTTCGTTTCCTGATCCGGGATATGGAAGCCACGATCCACCTGAAAAGAAAACGTAAAGCGTCTTTTTATTTCTCCCGTTACGGCAAAGATCTGTGGTATGTATCTTATCCCAGAAGCAAACAAACTACCTGGTACTTCTTTTTCACTCATCATGCAGGTGATGTATATGTGATCCGTTACATGACCAATAACCATGTAGAGGGGCAGTATCTGAGATAATCCGGTTGGAGAGGAAATCATACAAACGAGGGTATGTGCAAGGTTCGTTTGTTCTTCGACATACCCTCGTTTCCTATATAGGATCCGGATCTTTATTTTTTCAACAGAAAATCTTCAATGACCTGTTTGTAGGTTTCTTTATCGGCTGCTCCTTTGAACAGTTGCGGTTCGCCCTCCATAGGCATAAATACCAACAGAGGGATACTGGTCGCGTTGAACAGGGCAGCCAGTTCCCGTTCCTTGTCTACATTTACTTTATAGACTACGATCTGTCCTTCGTATTCTTTGGCCAGCTCTTTCAGGCTGGGTGCTATCAGACGGCAGGGACCGCACCAATCGGCATAAAGGTCAATAATGGCCGGTTTGTCTGCCAGATACTTCCATTCGGAAGAGGTCTCGTAGTCAAATATCTGTTCGATGAACATCTGTTTGTTCATGGTGACCACTTCACCGTCTTTTTCCTTCTTCTCCGTATGGTTGTTTGCTGTGTTGCCGGCAAACGAACAGGCGGAAAAGAAGGTTAGCAGCACGGCTGCTATCCATGTAAGTTTTCTCATGTTTGGGTTGAGTTATGTATTATGTATGCTGTTCTATGATCTTCACCAGATCAGCGGCCTGCATCACTCCCGAGTGTCTCCAGAGGGTTTCTCCTTTGCTGAACAGGAAGAGAGTAGGTACTGCCTGCACCCGGTACTGGTTGGCCAGATCTTCATGTTTGTCTATATCGATCTTGACGATACGTGCTTTGTCGCCAATCTGATTCTTTACATCTTCCAGGATGGGCTTCATGGCTTTACACGGGCCGCACCACTCTGCAAAAAAGTCTACCAATACAGGGCTCTCCGATTGTATTAATTCTTCAAATTTTTCCATAATCTTTATTATTTGGGTTTAGATAAGCTAATGTCTGTACTGACATTTTCATACTGCTAAAATACAACTTTTTTCCAAGAGTCTGTTTAAATTTTGCTTGTTTCTTTATCTGGCCTTATTTTCAGGCTGTTTGTTTTCTTTTTAAAGGGATCGTAGCGGGCTACGTGAACCACAAAAAGGTAAGAAACAGACAAAAAGAAGGTAGAAGAAAGAGCAAAAACACCTATAATAAATTATTTGTGGAAAATATAGTGAAAGCCGAACGGTGAATCAAGTTTACCTGGATTAACCTGAGGCGCATCCTATATTCTTTAAATTTAAACAGGCTCTTCATAAAACGAACGCTTTCAATCTTTTGTTCATCCATTAATAATCTTATAGAAATGTTATTGAAACATGATTTTCCGAAATTTGGATCATACGGGAATGGCAGGAAACGGGGGTGAACTTTTGTTTTCTGACTCTTGTTAGAAACGGTAAGTGGGTTGCGGTGATTGAATAAGATACTTCATGACTCTATGTCATCGCTTCTGCTGCGAAGAAGCCTTGCAGGACTATGGAAGGGATTACCCGCCCGCCCCGTATGTTCGTGACTGGGTGCATCGGAGAGAAAGGTATGTGATCCGTGAACTGGACAGGGTGACAGTGATATACAACCGAATAACAGGGAAACCATTAACTAATTATATACCCATATGATACTGAATCAAACAGATTATGTACTGGAGCGTACATCGGAGGGAGGCTATTGGGCTTTCCTGAAAGTAAGCCGTTTCTTCAAAGGGTATGGAATTACCCCGGAGGAGGCCATAAAGAACCTGAAACGTAAAATAGACGAGATTGTTTCTGAGATGTATATGGTGGAAGACTATGTGTAGATTTACGATTTACGATTAGACGATTTACGATTGAAATTTCATATGCAGATGGGGTCATCTGTTTATGTTGTTTTCACCAACCTGAAATGTCATTGGAATATTTCAGGTTTCATGGAACTACTATCAATCGTAAATCGTAAATCTGTAAATCGTAAATCTCTTTATTCTATGGTCAGCTCCCGGATGATGTGAGATGCGCCTGCGAACTTATCAATAATGAACAAGGTGTAGCGGATATCTACACAGGCCGCGCGTTGTGACGCGGGACGGAAGGCGATGTCTCCGGTGAGCCCTTCGTAGTTGCGGTCGAATCCGGTTCCTACCAGTTGTCCTTTCGCGTTGAATACCGGACTTCCGGAATTACCACCTGTATTGTCTGTATTGACAATGAAGTTGACCGGCATCTCTCCGTTCTCCATCGCATACGGGCCGAAATCCTTTTCCAGATAGAGGGTTTTGAGCTTTTCAGGGACCACGAATTCCCAGTTGTCCGGGTCTTCCTTTTCCATCACCCCTTTCAGCGTGGTGTAGTGCTCATACGTAACCCCATCGGCAGGTTCATAGGAGAGTACCTGTCCGTAGGTCAGGCGCAGGGTCGAGTTGGCATCCGGATAAATGGGTATACCGGCTTCCTGCCTCATGTCCATCATACCTTTTACCCAGGTTTTGTGCGCGGCATCGTACGCGTTGCTGCCTTGTACCTCCAGCGCCAGTTGATAGGCCCCGTCGTTGATGGAGTTCTTGAAACGGATCATCAGATCGTTGTCTAAGGCTTTCAGGGTTGGCTTTTTGATAAACTGTTCGAAGTTTTCCGGAGAGCCGAAGATAGATTGTTGGAAGCCTGCGGCAACAAAGGCATCGCTGTCTCCGGCAAACTCTTCATCGATCAGCCGGAAGATAGAGATACGTTGGGAAGCCGGGATGTATTGCTTATACGTATCCAGCATGCTTACGGCTACTTTGCGTTCCACTTCCGGAAAAGGTACCGAGGCGAAATAGGCTTCGGCTGCCTTTTGCAATTTCTCTTTTTCGGTCCGGATGCGTGATTTGTTCTTATCTTGCAGTGCATTGCGCAGCCCGGTTACCGAAGGAATACGCATGTAATCCAGACCGGTGATGAGGGCTTCGCTGAGAGCCTGCTGGTGGTAAAGGGCATCCCGGCGCTGACTAACTACCGATTGTATGGTCTCAAAGGCTTCGCGATACGAAGTGTCGTTCAGTTCCTCACCTCTGCGGAGCAGTTGTTCCTGTTGCGCGCGTTTGGTATCCAGTACGTTCAGGCGTACCAGGCCCTCGTTCATGCCGATCGCGTTCTTCCAGTAGTTGGCCGAAGAGGCGTATTTGCTGGCATAGTGAATGCGTACGGCATCGCTTTTCAGCATCTCCTCCATAAGGGCCTGCTGACGCACTTCACGCACATGGTGACGCATGAA
Organism: Bacteroides sp.; assembly: GCA_020861095.1. GTDB lineage: Bacteria > Bacteroidota > Bacteroidia > Bacteroidales > Bacteroidaceae > Bacteroides. Next base: position 2,979 of record JAJBTC010000148.1, on the reverse strand, counting down.
GTTGGTAGTCTGCATCCGCTCCTCGACCTCGTCCGAGATCATGTAGCGCCAGTTGCGGCCCGGAAACCCCATGACGAAAGTAAAGTCTCCCTCTTGTATGCCGGCTAAGCTGATGGTCAGGTGTTTCTTTACCTGCAAAGGTACATTCTCCGGAGCGTATTCAGCGGGGCGACCCTCTTTGTCTGCATAGATGCGGAACAAAGAAAAGTCTCCGGTGTGGCGGGGCCACATCCAGTTGTCTGTGTCGGCTCCGAACTTCCCGATGGAAGAAGGGGGAGCCCCCACGATGCGGATGTCACTGTATACGGATTTTACAAACAGATAGTACCGGTTTCCTCCGTAGAACGGTTTCAGCTCTACCTGGGTAGCCGGGGTCACTTCGATGTTTTCCGTGGCGGCAAAGCGCAGAGCTACCTTCTCTAAGTATTGAGGAGAAAGGTAGTTGGTGCCTGCAGGGTCTTCATCTGTGGCCAGTTGCTGATTCACATAGTCTGTAACCTCTAAGATACGATCGATAAAAGTGATCGTCAGCCCTTTGCAGGGAAGTTCTTCGTCGCGGCTCATGGCCCAGAATCCGTCGGTCAGGTAGTCGTGCTCCACACTGCTGAGTTGCTGGATGGCTCCGTAGCCGCAGTGGTGGTTGGTGAGTACCAGCCCTTCGGCAGAGATCACCTCTCCCGTGCAGCCCCGTCCAAAATGTACCACCGCGTCTTTCAGGGCGATCCCGGTGGGGTTATAGATCTCTTCGATCGGGATCTGTAATCCCAGTTCCATCATGGCCACTTCGTTTTGTGTTTTCAGATCCGGCAACAGCCACATCCCCTCGTCGGCCCTGGCACACAGGACAGCCGTACACAAAACGAGTAATACTATACTTTTTTTCATCATGGTGTGAAAAATTAAAGGATAACAACAGCTCTTATTCCACAATCGTCATCTCATCCAGCAGATGTCCGCAACCTCCCAGCTTGTCTAAGATGAAGAGGATATACCGGATATCCACGTTGATGCAGCGTTGCAGGTCGTTGTCGAAGTTGATATCTCCGCTGAGCGACTCCCAGTTGCCGTCGAACGCACATCCGATCAGTTCGCCGTTGCCGTTGAGCACCGGACTTCCCGAATTTCCTCCGGTGATGTCGTTGTCCGACAGGAAACATACCGGAAGTTCGCCTGTAGGCAGGGCATAACGTCCGAAGTCCTGAGCTTCGATCAGCGTTTTCAGTTCGGCAGGAACGATAAATTCACGGTCTTCCGGATCTTCTTTTTCCAAGATACCCTTTGCCGTCGTATAATAGTGGTACTTCACTCCGTCGCGCGGGCTGTACGACCGGATCGTTCCATAGGTGGCGCGGATCGTGAAGTTGGCATCCGGGTAAGAAGGCACAGGAAGTTTCATTTCGCCCAGGCCCCGTATGTAAGTTTTGTGTAACAGGTTCAACTCTTGATAGAGCGGGGTCAGCTCAGCACCCAGTTCCTGAATCTTACCAAATACTGATCGGGAGAAGGCAGCTCCCAGGTCGCTATCCATGGCTTCTACCGAAGGACTTTGCAGGAAAGCATCTAAGTTGTTGCGGGTAGCAAATACAGAACCGGTATACATCTCTCCGATGAAGCGGTCGTAATCTCCGTTGTATTCCGCTTCGATGCGGTTGTAGATCTCCGGACGGTTTTCCGCAGCGATCAGTTCCGCATACAGCGGAAGCATGGCGATGGCCACTTTCCGGTCTACCTCGTGATCGTAATCTTTGTTGTGGATCCGTTCGTAGGCCGCGCGGAATTTTTCTGCCACTTCTTCCTGTTTTTCAGTATCCGCGGCCTCGATTGCCTCTTTCATCTCGTCGAAAAGTGCATATGGAGAGCGGAATTCGATAGCGCTGAAGAGAGCTTCCACCAGGCAGGTACGCTGGTAGAGCAGGGGAGAAGTGCGGGCCACCGCTTCGTCAATCTTACCCACCACTTCCATATAGCCGGTATCCTTGTTCTTTGTGGCGAATTCCAGGAAGTTTGCCTCCTGAGCCGCTTTGGTGCCCAATACATCGTTGTCGATGATGGCTTTGTTCATCCCGATGGAGTTTTTCCAGTAGTTGGAAGAACCGGCATATTTATTGGCATACTGAATGCGGATCTTGTCGCTGGCATTCATCTCGGCTTTCAGTACTTCCTGGCGCGCGCCACGTATCACAATACGCGGGGCGTTGGTGGCCTCCATGCGCTCTACCACTTCGGATACGGTGAGGTAGCGGCTGGTGCTTCCCGGAAACCCCATGATCATGGCGTAGTCTCCCTCTTCGATGCCCCGCAGAGAGATAGTGAGGTGCTTTTTCGCTTGCAGAGGGATGTTCTCCGGAGCATAGTCTGCCGGTTCGCCATCCGGAGCCGTATAGATACGGAACATAGAGAAGTCTCCGGTATGGCGGGGCCACATCCAGTTGTCTGTCTCTCCGCCAAACTTACCGATGGAGGAGGGGGGAGCCGCTACCATACGTACATCTGAATATACTTTTTTGTAGATCAGGTAGAACTTATTTCCGGCATAGAACGGAAGTGCTTCCGGTACAATGCCTTTGGCTTCGTTCAGGTCGCTGGCCGCATGCAGTTCCTGAGCGGTTTTTTCCAGAAACGCATTGGTAAACGACTCTGCTTCGGTGATCTCTCCGGCAGCGATCCGGGCATTTACCAGGTCGGTGATGTCTTCGATATGCTCTACAAAGGTAAATTTCAGATGGGGGGTAGGAAGTTCCATTTCCCGGTTCAGTGCCCAGAATCCGTCAGTGAGGTAATCGTTCTCTACCGAACTGTGTTGCTGTATAAATGAATATCCGCAATGATGATTGGTCAGGATCAGTCCGTCGGGTGAGATGATCTCTCCCGTGCATCCCCCGCCAAAAATACCAACGGCATCCTTGATGGAGATCCTGTCCGGGTTGTACAGGTCCACTGCAATGAGTTGGAGTCCTTGTTTTTTCAACAAGTCAATCG
>JAJBTC010000018.1 GCA_020861095.1 Bacteroides sp. | reverse complement strand
AAAAATATGGATAGGTTTAACAGTTCTGGCTACATGCCTCAGCGCGTGTAAGTCCGGCCAAAAGAAAGATGTAAAAATGGATAATCAATCGGAAACGTTACTGCTGATCGAAACAACCGCAGGCAATATCAAAGTAAAATTATATAACGATACCCCACAACACCGGGATAATTTCATCAAACTGGCTAAACAGGGTATCTATGAGGGCACTCTTTTCCACCGCGTGATCAAAGATTTTATGATCCAGGCCGGTGATCCCGAATCCAGAAATGCTCCCAAGGGGAAGATGCTGGGTTCCGGAGACGTAGGCTATACCATTCCCGCGGAGTTTGTCTATCCCAAATATTTTCATAAAAAGGGTGCGCTTTCCGCTGCCCGTCAGGGAGATGAAGTCAATCCGGAGAAAGCCTCCTCGGGTTGCCAGTTCTATATTGTAACCGGTAAAGTCTACAACGATAGCACCCTGTTGGGAATGGAAGAGCAGATCAATCAGAACCGTGTGCATGGTATCTTCAATTCCCTGGCACAGAAACACATGAAAGAGATCTACCAGCTCCGTAAAAACAACGACGAAGAGGGCCTTTACGACCTCCAGGACAAATTGCTTGCGCAGGCCGAGGCGGAAGCCGCCACTCAGCCGGAGTTCCGTTTTACTCCCGAACAGCTGGAAACCTATCGCACGGTAGGAGGTACCCCTCACTTAGACAACGCATATACCGTTTTCGGTGAAGTTGTAGAGGGGTTGGATGTCGTAGATCGCATTCAACAGGTGGCAACCGATCGCAGCGATCGTCCCGAAGAAGATGTAAAGATCATACGCGTCTCGGTTGTCGGTTAATATGTTCCTGATCAACCGACATACCTTATCCAATGGATTAAGACTGGTCCATTCGCAGGACGATACCACACAGATGGTCGCACTCAATGTCCTGTATGATGTGGGAGCCCGTGACGAGGCCCCGGATCATACGGGATTTGCCCATCTGTTTGAACATCTCATGTTTGGCGGATCTGCCCATATACCGGATTTCGATACCCCTCTTCAGCTTGCGGGAGGCGATAACAATGCCTGGACCAACAACGACATTACCAATTATTACCTCACCGTTCCTGCTCACAACGTAGAGACCGGTTTCTGGTTGGAGTCGGACCGGATGCTGGCACTTGACTTTAGTGAAGATAGTTTGTCCGTACAGCGTGAAGTGGTCATGGAGGAATTCAAGCAGCGTTGCCTCAACCAGCCTTACGGAGACGTGGATCACCTGCTCCGGCCACTGGCTTATCAAGTGCATCCGTATCGCTGGCCCACCATCGGAAAGAAACTTTCTCACATCGCGCACGCGACTTTGCAGGAAGTAAAAGACTTTTTCTACACCTATTACGCACCAGATAACGCGATCTTAGCTGTGACCGGCAATCTGTCTTTCGAAGAAGCTGTGCGTCTGACGGAGAAATGGTTTGGGTCTATTCCCAGAAGGCATATCCCCTTCCGCGATCTGCCGCAGGAGCCGCCGCAAACCGAAGAACGTCGTCTCACTGTGGAACGTCAGGTTCCTGTAGACGCGTTGTATATAGCTTTCCATATGTGCGACCGCACGCATCCCGATTACTACGCGTATGACATTCTTTCGGATGTGCTGTCCAACGGATTGTCGAGCCGGCTCAATCAGCGTTTAGTGCAGCAGCAGGGCGTTTTCTCACAGATAGATGCCTATATCTCCGGAAGCCGGGATCCCGGATTGTTCCACCTGTATGGCAAGCCCGTTCAGGGTATCTCTTTAGAAGAGGCCGAGACAGCTATTCGTCGTGAACTCGACAAGCTGCAGCAAGAGCCTGTCGGCGAAGAGGAGTTGGAAAAGGTAAAGAATAAATTTGAATCTGCTCAGGTATTCAGTAACCTTAATTACCTGCAGGTAGCCAATCATCTCGCCTGGTTCGAGTTGCTGGGAGATGCTTCTCTGATCGCTCAGGAAGTCGACAAATACCGGGCTGTAACGGCCGAACAGCTTATGGCTGTCGCCCGGAAAGCATTTCGCCGGGAAAATGGTTCCATCCTTTATTACAAAGCTGTCCGGTAGCCTCTTGTTTCTGTAAAGACACCCATACCTTTCCTCACCTATTTTCATTCAGATACACTCATGAAGACATTTACACATTATAAAGGGCATTATCATGCCTTATTGAAACTGGGCATTCCCATTGTGATCGGTCAGATCGGCATAATCGTTCTCAGCTTCGCGGATACCCTGATGATCGGGCGCTACAGCACCAACGGACTGGCAGCAGCTGCTTTTGTGAATAATATGTTCAACCTGGCCATTATTTTCGGTACGGGCTTTTCGTACGGTCTCATACCGGTGGTAGGTGGCCTATACGGCAACAAACGTTTCCCGGAAGCCGGTCAGGCCTTGCGCAACAGCTTACTCGCCAATGTAGTGATGGCCCTGTTGCTCACATTTGTCATGTGGATACTCTATCTGAATGTCGGCAATCTCGGGCAACCCGAAGAACTCCTTCCGCTGATCAGGCCCTACTTCCTTATCTTGCTTGTCTCTCTCTTGTTTGTGATGATATTCAACGGCTTCAAGCAATTTACAGATGGCATCACCCAGACCAAAGTATCCATGTGGATCTTATTAAGTACGAATCTGTTGAATATCGTTGGTAATTACCTGCTTATTTATGGAAAGGGAGGGTTTCCCGAACTGGGACTGATCGGAGCAGGTGTCAGTACGCTCTTTTCCCGTGTCGTAGCGGTGATCCTCTATCTGATCATTTTTCTCAGTTCCCCGCGCTATGTAGAGTATCGGATCGGGTTCAGGCGGCTGGGATGGTCCGGACTGTTGTTCCGCCGGTTCAATGCGCTGGGGTGGCCCATTGGCCTGCAGATGGGCATGGAGGCCGCTTCATTCAGCCTGAGTACCATTATGATCGGTTGGCTGGGAGCGGTCGCCCTGGCTTCTCATCAGGTCATGCTCACTATTTCTACCTTCACGTTCATGATGTTCTACGGTATGGGAGCAGCCGTTGCCGTGCGGGTCAGCAACTTCAACGGCCGGGGCGATGTTGTGAATGTGCGTCGCACCACGTATGCCGGTTTTCATATTATCCTGGCTATGGCTGTTGTGCTCTCCCTGCTGATCTTCTCGCTCCGGCATTCCCTGGGCGGGTGGTTTTCCGACGATCCCGAGGTAACTACAAGTGTGGTAACGCTGATGATACCCCTGCTGCTTTATCAGTTTGGAGACGGTATGCAGATCAATTTTGCCAACGCGTTGCGCGGCATTTCCGATGTAACCCCCATGATGATCATTGCCTTCATCTCCTATTTCATTATTTCCCTGCCTGCCGGTTATCTCTTTGGGTTTGTACTTCACGGCGGCATATTCGGCGTGTGGATGGCTTTTCCTTTCGGGCTCACCAGCGCGGGGATCATGCTCTGGTTAAGATTTCGTTATAAAACCTCAGATCGGAGAATAAACCGCTGATTTTTTATATTTTTGTTGTTCTATGGCTGCACCGTCCCGTTTCACCAAGATCAAGATCGCAGCAGGCTATCTGATGCTGCTGCTGATCCTCTTCTTCTCCCTTCGCTTTGTGTGGGGGGAGATGGAGATCCTCTCTGCTTCGGATGAAGAGCACCATCTGCAGAGCGACAGTCTGCTTCTGCTTATCCGTGAGAAGGACGAGCATATGCTTCGTCTGATCCGTACGCTGAATGAGGCCAACGAGGCCATGATCAGTCCGGCCGAACTGGAAGATATCATCGCTCAACACGACTCTTTCATGCAACACCAGCAACAGCAGCAGCAAAGGGTGCAGTATCGGGTGGTTACCAAAACAGATTCTCTGATCGCCCCTCAGGAGAAAAAGCGATTTATCCGGCGGTTGGCAGAGGCCTTCAGCCCTTCCAGGCAAGATTCTTCCTTAGTGGTCAATACCTCGGAGGAAGTGGTGGTAGACACGATCATTGAGACATATACTCCGGTCGACTCCCTTCAGTATCGCCTCTTAGAAGTTACCCAGGAGAGAAGAGCCAGGAGCCAGGAGATACAAAACCGCAATTATGCGCTACGTCGACTCAACCGGGAGCTTACCGAACGCATAGACAGCCTGATATCGCAATACGAGGAAGAAATGGTTCTGCGCTCCCAGCAGCAGGCAGAGCAGCAACAGCAGGTTCGCCAGCATTCGGCCAGGGTCCTGGGAGGGATGGCCATCGGAGCTGTGATACTCTCTCTCTTGTTCTTTACAGTGATCTGGAAAGACATTACCCGCAGCAACCGCTATCGAAGGGAACTGGAAGTAGCGCGCCGGAAGGCGGAAGAACTTGTAGAGGCGCGTGAAAAACTGATGCTGACCATTACCCATGACTTCAAAGCTCCCTTGAGTTCCGTGATTGGGTTCACCGATCTCCTTTCCCGGCTCACGGTGGAGGAGCGTCAGCGCTTCTACTTAGAAAGCATGAAGAAATCCTCACAGCATCTGTTGAAACTGGTCAACGACCTGCTCGATTTCCACAGATTGGATCTCAATAAAGCGGAAGTACACCGCGTTTCTTTCAATCCCTATCATTTCTTTGAAGAACTTGGGGTCAGCTACCAACCGGTGGTGGACAATAAAGGGCTTGCTTTCCGGATCGAAATAGCGGAAGAACTGGATGGCAATTATATCTCAGACCCTTTGCGGCTGAGACAGATCTTAGACAACCTGCTTTCCAATGCCATCAAATTTACCTCTCAGGGAGAGATTGTGCTGGTTGCTCGCTACGAGCATTCCCGTCTGTTGATCCGTGTGGCCGATACCGGCCAGGGAATGGATAAAGAAGGGTTGGGGCGCATCTTCAAAGAATTTACCCGGCTGCCCGGCGCTCAGGGAGAAGAGGGCTTCGGGCTGGGATTGTCTATTGTGCATAAATTAGTGAAGTTGTTGGATGGAACCATCCATGTAGATAGTCAGCCCGGCGAAGGAACAGTCTTTACGGTCAATCTTCCGCTCTTTCCGGTAGGTGGGGAGGGAAGCGCTTCGGCAATAGCACACCACGAGGAGCCGGCAGAGGCGGACAGACTTTCCACAGATATCCGGGTATTGGTGATTGATGACGACAAGATGCAACTGGATCTCACGGCAGCCCTTTTCGAACAACTCCATATACACGCGGTCTTTTACGAGCACCCCGATCAGTTGCTGGAGCACCTGAGAAACGGTTCGTTCGATGTGCTGCTTACCGATGTGCAAATGCCTGCCATGAATGGATTTGATCTGCTCACTTTGCTGAGAGCGTCTCAACTGGGTAGCAGAGAGATACCTGTAGTGGCCGTCACGGCCCGCAGCGATATGGATGAGGCCACTTTCTTAGAGCATGGGTTTACTGCCTGCCTGCACAAACCTTTTTCTTTGAAAGAATTGTACAATGTGTTAAGCAAAGTGACCTCTTTGCAGGGACAACTTCGTTTGCCCCAGGAAAAAGAAGGCCACACTCCTCAACCTACCTCCCGCTTCTCTGCTCTGCTGGCTTTTTCCGCGGAAGATCCGGTAGCAGCCCGTGGCATTCTCGATTCTTTTATCGAAGAGACCGGCAAGAACCGGGAGATCCTCGCCGAGGCCGTCCGGTCGGAAGAGGCCGGGCAGATCACGGCCATGGCACATAAGCTGCTTCCGATCTTTACGATGCTGGAAGTAAGACCGGCCATAGAACTCTTGACCTCTTTAGAGAGAAGAAGAGAGCAGCTTTTTTCAGAAGAGATGCGATCGGAAGCGCAACAGGTCATAGACGTGATAGGGGAAGTGTTGTCGGAAGCAATGGCATACAGAGATCTTTTGTAAAGATCAGACAGAAAAAAGCGCAAGTGCAAGAGCACAAAGTAGAAGGAATACAACCTGTTGCATGTACATGAAGTAAGTATGATCGGATTTAATTCTCTTTTTGGTAAGTATCCCTCATCTTTTTTTGATTTAATTTGTTTACTTTGTATAACTTTATGCAATTTTTATTTGTTGAATGAAGCGCAAATGGGTTAAACGGATAGGCCTTGTTCTGCTTATTCCGGTATTTCTCTTTATCCTGGTACTCCTATTGCTTTACGTACCTTCTGTCCAGAATTATCTGAGAAAGGAGGTAACTTTCTATGCTTCACAGGCTACCGGTATGGAAGTGAATATCGGGCGTATCGACCTGCGTTTCCCTCTCAAATTAAAGATCAGTGAAGTGGAGTTGATCCAGACTCCCGATACCGTCCTTTCCCTGGAATCTCTGAGTATACATGTAAAGCCTCTTCCCCTGCTCAAAGGCTTTGTAAATATAGAAGGCCTGACACTGACAGAAGGTTATGTCAATACATTGGACCTGATAGACGGTATGCGCCTGACCGGTACCATTGGGGAAGTATACCTGGAGAGTCGTGGGGTCGACCTTTCCCAGGAAATAGTTGTCGTCAATCAGGCGGAGATAAAGAACTCCAGTATGACCCTGGAGTTGGGAGAGAGTGAAGAAAAAGAAGATACGACCGCGGCAGTCAACTGGAAAATCTATGTCAATGAATTCCAATTGGAAAAGCTCGCCTTTCGCATGACAGTGCCAGGCGATACGCTGGAACTTACCGCCTGGGTAGAAGACCTTCGGACCGAAAATGTGGAAATAGACCTGAGTCAGGATATATACAGTATGCACTCTTTGTCGTTCACCGGAGGCACATTGGCCTACGATATGCTGACACGTCCTGCTGTAGGAGGTTTAGATCCCAATCACCTCTACCTGCGCAACATACGGATCGGGATTGATTCGGTGCGGTATGCCGGGCACGAGATCGCTGCTGCGATCCACGAACTTTCTATGGACGAGCGATCCGGGTTAAGTATGGTCCGGGGTACAGCCCATCTGCAAGCCGACAGTACAGGTATCAATGTTCCGGACCTGCTTTTGCAGACTTCTCATTCCGAAGTGAGCGGACAGTTACATACCTTGTGGGAGACGGTAGAAGACCCTTTGTCCGGAAATTTCCTGGCGCAGTTGACGGCCCGTTTGGGCAAACAGGATATCATGCTCTTTGCCGGAAGCCTGCCCGAAGAGTTCCGCACCGCCTATCCTTCGCATCCGCTGACCGTGCGGCTGGATGCACAGGGAAACCTGCGGCAAGCACGTCTTTCCCGTATATCCGCGGAACTGCCGGGTGCGTTCACGCTCACAGGAAACAGTGACCTGACCAACCTGACCGATAGCGTGAACCGTACCGGAAAGATAGATCTGGATTTTACCAGCGGCAATCTTCATTTCCTGAGTTACCTCTTCAGCCCGGAAGATCCGGAGGCCATTGTCATCCCGCAAGGGCTGCACCTCACCATAGACGGAGACATTCAGGGTCCTCAATACAAAGCCAATGTGCTGATGAATGAAGCTCGCGGACAAGTGAGTCTGGTGGGTAGCTTCAACGACAGCAACGATAGCTACAGTGCCGATCTGCGCGTTACCAATCTGCAACTGGAACATTTCCTTCCTAAGGATTCCATCTACTCTGTGAGTGCCACAGCCAGTATCCGGGGACGCGGGATCGACTTCGATTCCTATCGTATCGGTGCGGTGGCCAAAGCCGAACTGGAAGAACTTTATTACAAAGACATACGTATCACCGGCATCTCTGCCGATGCCCAATTGCGGGGAACGCTGCTGAATGCGACTGTCGTGGGCGACAATTCCTGGCTGCAGATGAATGCCACAGGTGAATACCGCCTCGGCAGGCCCGATATAGAAGGCAAGGTCTCTATGGAGGTGACCAGGCTGGATCTGTATGTATTCGATATGTTGCCTGAGCCTCTGCGACGTAACATCGCCTTTTCAGCTCAGGCGGAAGCACTGTCGGATAAGGTAACTGCCAGTGTGCGGGGAGGAGATCTTACATTCAATCTGACAGCCCGGTCGGATGTGGAAGAGCTGATCGGGCGTTCTACGGATTTTACCGAAGTACTGACCCAACAAATCGGGCACCGTCAACTGGATCACGTGGCCCTCCGCCAGTCCATGCCTACCGTGGCCTTTTCTCTGAACGCCGGACAACAAAACGTGCTTGCCTATTACCTCGCTTCTCAGGGAGTCTCCTATAAAGACCTCTCTGTGGTCTTCGGTACAGCTCCCCGTATGGGGCTCAACGGTCGGGCAGTGGTGCATCAGTTAAAAGTCGATACCCTTCAATTGGATACTGTCTCTCTGGTAGCCCGTCAGGACACCTCCCGACTCAACCTGAGACTGTCTGTTGCCAACGGTCCCGACAATCCGCAATATGTGTTCCGCGCCACTGCCACCGGAGAGATCCGGGATACGGATGCCGACCTGCTTCTGGAGTTTGACAACGACAAAGGCGAAAAAGGTCTTTATCTGGGTGTCAACGCCGCTCCTATGGAAAACGGGGTCAGGTTCAAATTCTTCCCGGACGATCCTATTGTGGCTTTCCGCCAGTTCTATTTCAATGAGAACAACCGCATGTTCCTGCGCAGCAACGGCCATCTGCTGGCCGATGTGGAGATGTTAGACAAAGACGGCATGGGGTTGCGTCTGCATTCCATACCCGATACCGTCTCTTTACAGAATCTCGATCTCGAACTCCGTCGGATCGATGTCGGGGATGTGAGCCGTATCTTTCCCTACCTGCCGGAGGTCGAAGGATTGCTTTCCGCGGATATCCATTACATACAGACTACCGCGGATATGCAGCTCTCTGCCGAAGCTACTATCGATGAAATGTATTACGAAAAACAACGGGTAGGCGATGTGACATTAGGATTGTCCTGGCTGCCGGGAGAGGATGACCGGCATTACCTCAATGGTTATTTAGGCTATGAGGGAGACGAAGTGTTGCATGCCGATGGCAGGTATGCTCCCGATGCCATAAATGTGAATCTGCTGATGGAGCATTTCCCTTTACACATAGTCAGTGTGTTTGTGCCCGATCAGATCATTGCTTTGGAAGGAGATATTGATGGCGAACTGGATGTGAGTGGTGCTACGGACAAATTCCTGATCAATGGCGAACTCGCTTTAGATAGCGTCAGTCTCTATGCCCGTCAGGCGGGAGCGCGGTTCTATTTCGACAACCGTCCGGTGCAGATCGAGAACAGCCAGATCCGGTTCGACCAGTTCTCTATTTATACGGTCAACCGCAATCCTTTTACCCTGGATGGTACTGTAGATATTTCTACACCGCAGAATCCGGTCACAAATCTCAATCTACAGGCCCGCAACTTTACCCTGCTCGACGCTTCGCGTACCCGCGAAAGCCTGATCTACGGTAAGGTCGTTATGGACCTGACGGGTACCTTGCGCGGTCCGGTAGACGCGCTGAACCTGAGAGGAAGTGTCAATATCCTGGGAAATACAGATGTCACATATGTGCTTCTGGATTCGCCACTGACCGTGCAGGATCGTCTGGGAGACCTGGTCACTTTTGTTTCTTTCACCGATACTACCACTTTAGAACGGGAAGAGGCTCCCGCGGTGAGCCTCGGTGGGTTGGATATGAATGTGATCGTACAGATCGACGAAGGAGCGCGTCTGAAAGCCGACCTCACACCAGACCGCAGCAGCCGGGTAGAGCTGGAAGGAGGAGGAAGTCTCACCTTGCGATATACTCCCCAGGGAGACCTGACGCTGTCGGGACGCTACACCCTGACCGGAGGGATGTTTAAATATACCGTACCTGTGATCCCGTTGAAGGAATTTACCATCAACGACGGAAGTTACGTCGAATGGAGTGGTGACCCTATGGACCCCAATATCAACTTCAAAGCCACGGAACGGGTGTGTGCCACGGTCTCGGATGATGGCAGCAGCAGCCGTATGGTCAATTTTGATGTATCCATCGAAATAAAGAACCGGTTGGAAAATCTGGAGCTTGTCTTCGATGTCAGTGCTCCGGAAGACTTCTCGGTACAGGAGCAGTTGGCCAGTATGGGAGCCGAAGAACGTAGCAAGCAGGCGGTAGGATTGCTCGCGACAGGTCTTTACCTGGCAGGTACGGGAAGTACGTTGAATATGGGCAGCGCGCTGAACAGTGTGATACAAAGCCAGATCAACGCCATTGCCGGAAGTGCGTTCCGGAGTTCCGATTTCTCTATCGGAGTAGAAGACTACGGATCAGGCTCCAGTCGTACCGATTATAGTTTCCGCTACTCCAAACGGCTCTTCAACGACCGGGTGCAGGTAGTCATTGGCGGCAGAGTATCTACCGGTGCGGATGCCGATAACGACATGGATTCTTTTATAGACAACGTTTCGCTGGAATACCGTCTCGACAAATCAGGTACCCGATTCGTGCGTCTCTTCCACAATAAGAACTACGAAAGTGTGCTGGAAGGAGAGATCACAGAGACAGGAGTAGGTCTGGTATTGCGTAAAAAACTGAGCCGTCTTCGGGAACTGTTTGTCTTCCGCATACGCAGGCGGCCCGCTACGCAGCAGCAATCCTCTGTACCACGTACGGAATCTCCTCCGCCCGACCAGACAAATGACCAGTAAAAGATAGAACCCGATATGATACATCTTACAAAAAAGAAAATATATCCTTCCGTATTCTTTTGGTCCGGATACCTCCTGGTATTCGTCTGGGGCCTGTTGTCCTCCTCCTGCTCTACCACACGCAATCTTCCGGAAGGAGAAGTACTTTATACCGGACAAAAGAAGATGGATGTAGATATGGTGATCGATAATTCTACCGGCGAAGAGGCCCGGGATGAGGTGGAGGCGGCCCTGGCCAAAGCTCCCAATAACTCCCTGTTCGGAAGTTCCCGGTATCGTTTCCCCCTTCCCATCGGACTGTGGATCTACAACGGATTTGTTCATTCCGAGAAAGGGTTCGGACGATGGATATTCAACCGTTTCGCGGCCACCCCGGTTTTCCTTTCCACGGTCAATCCCGAAGTGCGTACCAAAGTAGCCACCAATCTGTTGCACGACTACGGCTATTTTCACGGAACGGTAGACTACCAGACCTTTATCAATCCCAGAGATAGCCTCAAAGGAAAGATACAATATAGGGTCAACAGCGGCGATCCCTTCTATATAGATACCCTTTACTACGAGCGGTTTGCTCCGCAGACCCAGCAGATCATCGACCGCAGCAGCCGGCGCTCCGGTGTGCATTCCGGCGATCAGTTCAGTGTGGTCGCCTTAGATAACGAGCGGGACCGTATCAGTGAGATCCTGCGCAACCGGGGGTACTATTATTTCCGTCCGGACTATATGACCTATCTGGCCGATACATTGATGAATCCCGGCCATGTCAGTCTGAAACTCATTCCTGTGGCGGGTCTGCCCGAGGCGGCTCAAAGACCTTATTACATCGGAGAGACCTCCTTCTACTTCTTTGGTGACAATGGCGAACGGCCTACGGATTCGCTGAATTATCAGGGATTGCACATCTACTATCATGACAAACTGCCGGTTCGTCCCCGGATGCTTTACAGATGGGTCAACTACCGGTCGTTTGCCGCCCGGGCATCGGTACGGGAAGAGAACCGGAGTCGCCTGTTCAATCAGACCCGTTCCAGCCGTACACAAGAGCGTCTGACCTCTCTGAATATATTCCGTTACTTAGAGTTCCAGTATGCTCCCCGTGATTCCATGGCTACGATTGATACCCTGGATCTGAATATCCGGGCCACAATGGATCTGCCGTTGGACGCGGAACTGGATTTCAATGTGACTACCAAGAGCAACGATCAGACGGGGCCGGGCGCCTCCTTTTCTGTGACCCGCAAGAATGTATTCAAAGGGGCCGAATCCTGGAACGTCACCCTGCGCGGCTCTTACGAATGGCAGACAGGAAGCAACCGCACGGGCAAACTGCTCAACAGTTATGAAATAGGGGCATCTACTTCCCTGACTTTTCCCCGGTTGGTACTGCCCCGGTTCGGAGGCAAGGAGTATGACTTTCCGGCCACCACCACGTTCCGGCTGAATGCCGACCTGCTCAATCGGGCCCGGTATTATCGCATCCTGTCTTACGGAGGAAATGTAACGTATGATTTCCAGCCCCGGCGTACCATACGTCACAGCGTGACACCGTTCCGGCTGACGTTCAATCTGCTTCAGAGTACCACCGCGGAGTTTGATTCTGTCTCGGCAGCCAATCCGGCTATTTATGAAAGCCTCCGGAACCAGTTTATCCCGGCCATGGAATATACATTCACCTTTGACAACTCCAGTGCGCGCAGGATACGCCATCCGATCTGGTGGCAGACCACTGTCACAGAGGCCGGCAACATTACTTCCGGTATCTATCGGCTGTTTGGTAACAAAGTGGGCCATCATTCGGAAGATGCTTTTACGTTCGCGCAATTTCTGAAGCTCAACACGGAGATCCGTTATACCTGGAAGATCAACAACGACCAGGCGGTAGCTACCCGGCTGGGCACCGGGGTGATCTGGCCGTATGGCAATTCTACCCAGGCTCCCTACAGCGAGCAGTTCTATGTGGGAGGAGCCAACAGCATCCGCGCTTTCACGGTCCGCAGTGTCGGGCCGGGAGGATACGATCCGATTGTCAATGACACGCTGAACCGGAGTTTGTCTTACCTCAATCAGGTAGGTGACATCCGGTTGGAGGCGAATATAGAGTATCGTTTCCGGATGGTGAAGGACCTGCACGGTGCTATCTTCCTGGATGCGGGAAATGTCTGGTTGCTGCGCGATGATCCGGATCGTCCGAAAGCCAAGTTCAACTGGAAGAATGTACCCAAACAGATTGCTCTGGGAACGGGAGCGGGTCTTCGGTACGACCTGGACTTCCTGGTGATCCGTTTCGATGTGGGGATCGGACTGCATCTGCCGTATGATACCGGCAGGAAGGGATACTACAACATACCGCGTTTCAAAGACGCCCTGGGCTATCACCTGGCCATCGGCTATCCCTTCTGATGCAGCCTATCTGATTATTTTGTCCGTTCGGACAGAAAAGGTCTAAGAATAGGATCCCTTAGCCTGTGGCTGCCGGTATTTTTTTGTACATTTGCGCTACATCTGATGAAAACAACTAACCTTTTTAAACATATATTACGCGTATGAAACCAACATTATTTGTACTTGCGGCAGGTATGGGAAGCCGTTACGGTGGATTGAAACAGCTGGACGGGCTGGGCCCGAACGGGGAAACAATTATGGACTATTCCATTTATGACGCGATACGCGGGGGATTTGGAAAAGTCGTGTTTGTGATCCGCAAAGATTTTGAAGCCGACTTCCGTGACAAGATCCTCAGTAAATACAAGGATCATATCCCCGCAGAACTTGTGTTCCAGTCTCTCGACAGCCTGCCCGAAGGCTTTACCTGTCCGCCCGACCGGGTAAAACCCTGGGGTACCAATCACGCGGTGCTGATGGGCAAAGAGGTGATCCACGAACCGTTTGCCGTGATCAATGCGGACGATTTCTACGGTCGTCACAGTTTCGCCGTCCTGGGAGAAGCACTTACCCACATGACAGGCAAACAGAATGATTATTGCATGGTAGGCTATCGTGTAGGAAATACATTGAGCGAAAGCGGAACCGTGGCCCGGGGTATCTGCGGAACCGATAAGGACGGATACCTGACTACTGTCGTAGAGCGTACAGCCATCGAAAGGGTAGACGGGAAAGTCTCTTTCACAGATGAGAACGGACAAGTGGTAACGATTGACGACAACACACCAGTCTCTATGAATATGTGGGGCTTTACGCCTGACTATTTTGAGTATTCGGAAGAGTATTTCAAAGAATTCCTGAAAGAAAATAGGGACAATCTGAAATCGGAATATTTCATACCCCTTATGGTCAACAAATTAGTGACAGACGGTACAGTGCGGGTGAAAGTCCTGGATACTACCTCCAAATGGTTTGGCGTGACATACGCGGAAGACCGTCAGAGTGTAGTGGATAAAATACAGGCGCTGGTGGATGCGGGTGAATATCCACGGAAGCTGTTCTGATACAAGCAGGAAGAAAAAGGAGGAGATCCCGACCGGAATCTCCTCCTTTTCTTATAAGATCATGCACCAGGCAATCGATGGGTGAGGCTCGGTACAACCCGACAGATCTTTGTAGGTAGCTATCACGCAGTCTGTCTTTCTGTAATGCGTATCGTAAACAGGAATCCCTCCTGTCTGCACATATAAAAACACAGAACCTGTGGTATTCACTATCCGGGAGATGGAAGGGCTTTCCAGGCAATCCGCATTCAGGCAAGATGCATGCCAGGCTTCTACAGATACAGGTCCGTCTGGGAACAACGAGGGGTCTACAATCACTTTCTCTACTTCCCCGGCAGAGTTCCTGTAAGAAACCAGGGGAGCTACATGAAAGTTACCCCATTCTACACAGCAAGTACCTGTATAAGCCGCCAGATCACCGAAGATAAATTGTTTCTCACACTCGTATCCGTTTTCATTTAAGATCTGGCGCATCTTGTGTGCCCGGGCATAGCAGCCATCTACCGCATAATAGAAAGGAATACCGGGATCGTTCATTTTTTCAAATAAAGCCAGCAAGGTGGCTTCATCGGGTATGATATCCGAAACATCTGCTAACGCCTCCGCGGGAGGAAGTAAAGATTCCTGGTAAGTTTGTATCGCACTTTCCGGGGCGGGAGCGATCTCTACTACAGTAGTCGTGCCCTCTTCCACGGAGACGGTGACCGGATGATTTTCCCGGATGGCCTGCTCCAACCAGGCAAGGTATTGATTCCCATTTTCCAGTTCCATATCCATATGGAACAGCCGTGCACTCTGAACAAACGCGATATAAGCTACTCCTTCTTTCACCTCTACGCGTGTAGGTACCAGTTCACCGGATTCCACACCTGAAGTCCGGGTAGAATACACTTCTGCTTCATTCGTTTTTTTACTCTCTTTAGCCGTGTGGTTACAGGAAAAGATCAGTCCACTGAGTAGAATTATCCCCAAACCAAAAAATAACCATTGTCTGTTCATGTTGAATTCAATTAAAATAATTATAAATGAAATATGGAAGCTAAAGTACAAATAAAATTACTATTTTAACTCATGATTGTTAAATAATTTAGGTTAAATCTTTAACGAGTCTATGGAAAGGGTAGTTACTCTTATGGTGCAAATCTTCCGATTGCTTTAAAAAGGAATATAGAAATACCGGGGAGAATATGCTATCAAAAACACTATTTATTTCTCTATGTAATGGATGAAATCTCAAACAAGACCCAAACAGATGGGTGTGTCTGTTCATAGAACAAGTAGATAATATGGATGTTACTGCCTTTCCTGCAAAGACAGTAAGGACGGTAACAGGCATTGTTAGGGTGCTTTACAAAAGAGTGATGTTTGTTTTTTAATTATTTATATTACATTTGCCTCAGTTAAATAATACAAACCACATACATCTGAAGATTTTGTCGGAAAAAAGGAACTTTTTACATTACTGATTTGAAATTACATAGTTGTGAAATAAAACATTTAACGTATGAAAAGCAAATTTACTTATCTATTCATTTTTCTCTTCTCTGTGATCTGTACCTCTTCTTACGCGCAAACCACGAAAGAAGCAAAGAAGATGTACAAGAATGAAAACAAGCACAATGCCGTTGTAGACAAACAGGTACACAAGAAGGCCAGCAAAGAGGCTCGTAAAGATGCGAAGAGGCTGGCCAGGCAAGGGTATATGGTGCCTGTGGGCAAGATCCCCATGGAAAAACAGCTCGAACGTGCCTGGCGTATGCAGTACGAACTCACTCCCGATCACACTCCTAAATACCTGTTGGGACAGGCCAATTCCGTAGCCGGCAATCAGAATGCCGCTAAGATGCAGGCAACCAACTTAGCCAAGCTGGAGTTAGTTGGGCAGATGGAGAGCCAGCTGGCACAGATGATCGAGATGAAGGTAAACAACCAGGAGATGACTACCGAAGAGGCTGCCACAGTTACGTCTATGGTAAGTAGCAGCAAGACCCTTATCTCCGGAAAACTGGGTCAGGTGATCCCTGTGGTAGAGATCTATCGCCAGTTGCCAACAGGGAACTTTGAAGTGCAGATCACCCTGGGCTACGATACCGACGAAGCCCTCCACCTGACCAAAGACGCGATCCGTGCCGACCTCAACAAGCAATCGGAAGGTCTGGGAGAAAAAGTAGATGCTATCCTGTAACCCCAAAGAAAGGAATATCCGATTATCATGTGGTTACGTTTGATGAGGAAAACTATTTTCCCCGGCAGGAAACCTGTGTCTCTCCTCTGGCTGGCTTGTATGTTGCCTTTTGTCTCTTTATCCGCACAAAAAGAGGTGAAAGTCCAGGGATGTACCGGGGTCTGGGTAGTCAGTGACGATATCACTCCGCGTCAGGCCGAGGAAAAAGCACTGATGGAAGCCCGTAAAGAGGCTTTGCGCAAGGCCGGTGTTTTCGAGGAGGTCTTCTCCGCCTTCGGGCAGGTATCGGAGAATGACAACAGCAATTTCTACGAGGTCTATTCACAAGTCAACGCCATTGCTATCGGCGGGATGATGAATGTGACCGACAGGAAAGTCCGTACTATCTGGGACCCGCGTACCGAGACCCTTTCCAAAGAGGTCACCATTGGCGCGGTGGTCAGGGTAAACGAGCAGACCGACCGGGAGTTTGTCCTGGAACTGACAGGCGTGGGAAATACATATAAGAACGGCGATGGACTGAGTTTCAACATACGGTCCCGGAACCGGGATGCCTACCTCACCATCTTCTGGTTCGATGAAGACGGAGGTTCCGTGGTATTCCCGAATGAACTCGAGGCTTCCCGTCTGTTCCTGGCCGATCAGGAGTATACCTTCCCCGGCAACGGTCTGAAATACGAACTCTCCAAGGTGACCCGTAAACCTTTCGAACGGATCAACCTCATGATGATCGCCACCCGGCAAAATATTCCTTATACCGATCAGAAAGTCACATTCGAAAGCGTGTTGAAGTGGGTATACAGCATTCCCGCCCACGAACGTGCTACCGTATTGCAGATGCTTCAGATCACAGAGTAAAAAGCAGGGTATTAATCTGAGTAGCAGAAGCAGACAACCGGTATTCCGGTTCCATGCTCCGAACTCAAAAATGATTCGTATGCGACAGCACATCTTTATATGTTTTTGTTTGGTATGTGGTCTTCTTTCTGCGCAGACTCCGGAGGAGTTGCAGAAAGAGATGGATCAGATGCTTTCCGGCTTTCAGGAAGAAATACATCTGTTCACCGAAGAGATCCGTACCGATTTCCATCGTTTTGCAGAAGAACAAGACAAGGCTTTCAGTGAGATGCTGGAACAGCACTGGAAAGAATTCAGCGTGTTTTCCGGTGAATTAAGAGAGTGTGTTCCCAAACCGGTGACCCCACCTCGGGCCATTCCCGACGAGCAGCGGCCCTCTTCTACCGTTCCGCTGGCTGCGACCCCGGTAGCTGCGGATCCGGTTGCGCCCTCCAACCATCCCCGTATCCCCCGGTCTCCGGAAGCATCGGCAGATATGCAACCGGTCGTGTTCTCCTTTTACGGCAGTACATGGAGCATCCCCGTAGACAGGAAACTGGCGCTTCCCTATCAGGGAGAAATGCGGGAGAGAGAAGTAGCCGGTTACTGGCGTGCGAAAGCAGAGACCTCTTACGACAGCCTGCTCGATCAGTTGTTTACCATCAAAGAGCGGTATGGACTGAACGACTGGGGATTCTACCGGCTCGTTCAGTCGATGGCTTCGCAACTGTATGGCCAGGACATTGCATCCGAGCGTCTGCTGACCTGGTTCCTGATGAACAAAGCCGGCTACAGCACACGCTTAGCTTTCAGCAGCAGCAACGAGCTGGTGATCCTGTTGTCGTTCGTACAAAAGATCTACGAACACCCGTATATAGAAAAGAACGGAGTGCGTTATTATGCCTTGCAGCCCATACCCGGAGGCATCCGTACCTACGACGGTGAGTTTTCCGAAGGCAACAGAAAATTAGATATGAACCTTTCCACTGCGCTTCATTTCGCGGACGCGCCGGTGGGAGAGCGTCGGGTCCGTTTCTCCTTCCACGGGAAAGACCACGATCTCTCTTTGCGGTACAACCAGGGAGTGATCGACTTTTACAACGACTATCCGGCTACGGATATGCAGGTCTACTTCGATGCCTCGGTTTCTTCCGAACTGAAAACAGATCTGTATACCAGCTTTATCCCTTTGCTGGAAGGCTGTTCTACCGGAGAGGAAAAGGTACAGTTGCTGCTCGACTTCATCTACGCGGGATTCCCGTATATGACAGACGAAGAGCAATTCGGACGCGAACGTTATTTCTTCGTAGAAGAGTGTCTGGCCTATCCATATACCGACTGTGAAGACCGTGCCGTATTGCTCAGCTACATGGTACATTCCCTGCTGGGTTATCCCACCATTGGTTTGTTGTATCCCGGACACGCCTCTACGGGAGTGTGTATAGCAGGTTTCAACAAAGAAGCCTATACATATACCTACCAGGGAAGGCAGTATGTCTCCTGCGATCCCACCTATGTCAACTCTCTGGTAGGGATGGCCATGGCGCGCTATGCTACCTCGAAGGCAGAACTGATCCCGGTGAGAAACGCCGACCTGCAACTCGAACGCGAATGGTCTCTCTGGGAAGTGTTGCAACCCCAAGGCATGTATCCCGGCGCGGCGCGGGACCATCTGATCGCGGCTCCCGACGGTAGGTATTACGTGTGTGGGTATTTCAACCGATCGGTGACCTGTGCGGGACAGACCCATCATCCGGCTGCGGGCGTGTCGGCATTTATCGGGCGTGTCGATCCGAACGGCTCGTTCGACTGGTTTATTCCCCTTCGTTCGCAACAGGATATCCTGCAACTGGCCCTTTTCGCAGAGGAAGATGGGTTGTATCTGACCGGAACAGCCCTGTCGGATCTGCTTCTGGATGACGTACGGTTGCCTGAAACAGGATCGGCCCAGGTATTTCTGGCGGCTCTCTCTTCCCGGGGAACAGTGGACTGGCTGAGGGGGATAAAGCCGGAGGAAAAAGCCTGCAATGCCTATACCTATACATTGGACCGCAGCGGCAGAGTGATAGATAAACTGGAGTTTCCCCAGACGGGAGAGATGCCTCCCGTCAGGCTTACTTCTTTGGACAACGGACATCTGTTGCTGACCGGAATTCTGCCTGGCAGTGATCACCTCGCTGTAGCTCATGCCCAGGTGACCCATGCCGCGGAAGAACTTGCTGTGGCCGATCTGCTGCATCAGCTCAACAATCAATGGATCTCCAACCGTACGGATCCCTCCATCGCGGGAGTTTTCGCATTCATAGAAATGATGAGCAAGCCCGGACGCCGCGTCAACGGTGCGGATGTAGTAGCGGCATTGGATAGGTACAATCCCTCCTTCAAGCAGAGATGCCCGAATATTTATAAGAACATAGCCGCCATCTCCGTGGTGGTGAATGAAAGCGGGGTCATGACGATACAGACTTCCCACGGCAAGTCGGTCAGTTTCGATAAGGTCAGGGTGCAGAATGACAGCAAAGTCAGTCTGCGTACCTTGCCATCCGGAGACATCCGGATGGATATCATAGACGGTGTCAGGGTCGGAGCCGCTGTCATCTGGTTCCGGCTCAACCACGTGATCCTTTACAAGCAGAACGGAGACCTGCTGTTTGACTATGACAAGAATCATACGACTAAAACCTTCAATCTGGGAAAAGACATCCTGAATTGATCAGGAACGAAAGGCATATTATATAGAAAAAAAACAGCGTCGGTAACAAATAAAACAAGATAAAGAGATGTTGGGTAAAATAACAATCCAAAGAATATTCCTGTGTCTGGGAATGGCAGTTGTATCTGCCTCGCTTTCTGCGCAGGTAGAAGAGTTGAGAACGTACAAAGCGAAAAGAAAGATCACCTCTGTCAGCAACGCCTCGTACCGGGTGCTGTACTACAACGGAAAAGGCATCCATACCTACAACGACAACCTGTTGTTTGAAGTAGAGAAAATGAGGGAATTCGCCATCATTCCTTCCGGAGCCAGTCTGGCGGTATTGGATAAGAAGGGACGCGTGGTGATCTATTCCTGCAACGAGTACAACAAAGTGCTTCACAAAATAAAGAATAAACGCAAAGACGTAAAAGGAAAATGGGAAGTCAATGCCTTGTGCTACGGAGCAGATGCCCGTAACCTGATCGTGGCCAATTCCCTGTCCGAGATCCTGGTATATGACCCCCGGGATTATTCGTTGAAATATGTACTTCAGGGCGACTCGCCCGCGCAATTTGTCCGCATGAGTCCGGACAACTATTTCATTGCCGCGGTCCGTGGAAAAGAGATCGACATCTGGAACTTCGACGCGCGCAGTATGCGCAAACAACTTTCCGTAGACGGGGATGTCTTGTATGTGGCTTTTTCCAACGACGGCAGTATGATGGCATCGGTCGACGATACCCACCGGATCACACTGTGGAACACGGTAAGCTGGGAACCGGTATATACCTATGCCGCGGAGACTTCCCTGAGTCTTTCCGCGTTCAATGCAGACGATAAATACCTGGCATTTGTTCAGGGAGGAGACTCTATCCGGGTGCTCAACCTGCGCAACCAGCAGATCCTCCAGACCCTTCCGGGCAATGCCGGCGCGGTGACGTGCGCGTTTATGAAAGCTAACGCAAGCGACGAACAGCATCTGCTCACCAACCGGCACAACGAACTGGTCTACTGGAATGCCAACGGCCTGAATCCGTTCTACGGTAAATTGCTCAACCAGGAGGTAGACCAGCAGATGAATGAGTGGGTAAAGATGATGCAGGGCGAATCTCTGGAAGAATATCAGTTGCGTGTCAACGACGAAACCCGTGCCCGCCAGCAGGAACTGTTCTCCATCGAGGCCGCTACCCGCTTAGCCGGAGACCGTATCGCCATAGACAATCCGTTTACCCGGGAGTATAGCGCGGCTACCGGATTGCTTGCCATCGGTTTTGAACATATGCCTGATATTGAGATCCCCGTTGGAAGCAGTGAAGTGGGCGACTTCAACGATCCTTCCAATTTCTTTTTCTCCAACGCGCAGTATGTGCTGAATGATAAAGACGAATTTGAGATCGCCTATGTGGAGGTACTCAATGAGGTGTCGGGTAAGGTATATATCTATGACAACATCGGCCGCCTGAAACTCACTGCCATGGAGGTAGATGACCATTTTATTCCGCTGGAGGTGATGCAGCAGGTGAGCCAGGAAGGAATGAAGCTCGAAGACCTCAAACAGGAGGTACTGGAAGAGAACAAGCAGGACAAACTGATCACGGACAATACCCAGATTACGGTGAATACGGAAGTGGTAGCCGGTGTGGACGCGGAAGGGAACCGGATCCTTAATTATAAGATCGGTTATCAGTACGAAGTGGTGAACCGCGCATTCTCGGCCAACGAAGATTTCCCGTCCGGTGGATACGATATAGAGAAATCCAACGCGGCCATGTCGATGATGCGCATCATCCGGCAGTCGTTCCAGGAAGGCGACTTTGCCAAATACCTGAGCGAAGGCAAACGGGTGAAAGTGAAGATCACCGGTTCGGCAGACGCCAGCCCTATCCGTGGACGGATCGCGTACGACGGCCGGTACGGTGACTTTGTCAACGAGCCCTATTACAGCGATGGTATACTCGACAACCTTACCATCACCAAAGCAAGCGGTATTACCCAGAACCAGCAGCTCGCCTACCTGCGCGCGGCAGGTGTACAGCATATGATCGAGAACCACATCACTACCTTACAGGATACCCGCAACGAATATGATTTCTACGTGGAGGTAGCCACAGAAAGGGGAGGGGAATACCGGAAGATCAGTGTAGAGTTCACCATTCTGGACGCGTTCTGATTTACGATGTACGGATTTACGATGTACGGATTTACGATTTACGATTGAAATTACATCCGGATGCAGGTAGAGACAAAAGAGATTTACGATTTACGGATTTACGATTTACGATTGAAATCACATCCGGATATGGGTAGAGACAAAAGAGATTTACGATTGAAATTACAGAAAGAATATATTTGTAAATCCCAATGCATACTATTTTATATGCAAACATACGAGACGCATCGTTGTGTCTCAGACTACAGGATTGGAAGATGAAATTTTGTGTAAGAGAATATACAGGAATTAATTATGAGAAAAAATGTGTTCTTAGCGATCATGGGGATATGCTTAGTCCGGGGAGTTGGATTACAGGCCCAGACCAGTGCGCTGTTCAATGATGCTGCTCAACAATTTGTGATGTATGAGAGTGCCCGTGACAACCATACGGATGCGGATCGTATGTACGGGTATCTGTTGAATGCTTATTCCAATTACCGCAAGGTGGCCGAAACTTCCGACGCGGGCGAGTATCTGGACGCTTCCAAACGGAGGTTGCGACAGATCTACCCGTTGTTGCTGACCGGCTTTACCTACTATAACGACAAAGACAATCCGGCAAAGGCCGCGGAGTTTGGTGCGGCTTATATCGAGCTGCCTCAGCTGCGCGCTCTGCAGGATAGCTACCTCGGACGTGACGGCCAGTATGCTTCCATCTTGTATTATACGGCGGTGGTGTGCTACAACCAGGACAAGCACGAGCAGGCGCAACGGTTTTTCCGGGAGTATCTCACCTTGCCCGACGCAGGCAAAGATAAAGACGCGTATGTATACCTGAGCCTGTCCTACCAGAAGCAGAAGGATCATCAGAGGCAGGAACAGATCCTCGAAGAGGCGGTACAGAAATATCCGGTATCTCTGGATTTCTATTACAACCTGGTCAACGTGCATATCGCTACCAACAACATGCAGAAGTTGCTGGTGTGTATCAACCGTATCTTAGAGATCGATCCCAACAACGAAAAGGTACTTCCCATCAAAGCCCGCCTGATGGAACGCGAAGGACGCAACAAAGAAGCCCTGGAAGTATACCAGCGGCTGTACGCGCTTCATCCCGATAGTCCGGAGATCCTGACTGGTGTGGCACGGGCCCATTTCAATTATGCCACGGAGATCATCAACGAAGGGGCTACCCTGGTCAACGACGCGGAATATGCGGCCGTTCGTCAGCGGGCTGCCGGATACCTGCAGGAAGCCGAGCAGCTTTTTCTGAAAATACTCAGCAAAGATCCGGCATCGGTACAGTATATGCAGGGGCTGATGAGTATCTATCAGTATATGGATATGACCGCGGAGTATGAAGTACTCAGACAGATCCTGGAAAGCAACAAGACCTACAGCGATTTCCCTGCCTTGCTCGCAGCCTACCAGGTGGCGCAGAAAGACCGTACGATCGTAGAGACAGTGGATCTCTCTGCTCCGGTGCCAGTGAATCCGGCGCGGTTAGTGATCCGGGTGGATAGTTTCATGGATCACAACAACAACCGTCTGATCGATGCCGGTGAAGCGTTCTCCATCCGGTTTACCCTGCTCAACGAAGGAGAGGGAGACGCCTACAATGTGCGTGTACGTCTGTCCGAGCAGCACGGACTGGAACAGTATTTCGACGGTGCCCGTGAGCTCGATGCCGGGATTGTGCCCGCGGGAGGTTCCAAAGAGTTTACCATGCGTTTCTTAGCCAAACAGGATCTGCCTGCCGCGCAGGCGGTGATCCACCTCTACGCGTTTGAGGCCAATGGGTTCGACGCACAGCCGGTAGCCATGAATATCGGTACGCTGGAGTATGCGCTGCCCCGCCTGGACGTGGCAGACTTCCAGTTCTTTGCTACCGATGGTTCTTCCCTGACCCGGGGAAAGAACGGAAAGCTGACCGTTGCCCTCAACAACCTCGGACGTGTGCCGGCTACCGGACTTCAGATCAAGTTTACCTTCCCCGAGAATGTGTACGCTACCGATGCGCCGGAGATCTCCCTGGATAGTATTGCTCCCGGAGAGGTATCTGTCATCGATTGCGGGTTTGTAGTCAACAACCGCTTCGACCGCGATTCGATCCTGGTGAGTATGATGGTAAGCGAAGACAGCCGTTCGTCCTATGTCAACAAGGTCTTTACAGTAAAGATCGGACAGTACCTGACTGCGGCCAATACCATCGATATCTCTTCCCGCACGGATGTCCCTGCCGTCAATGCCCATACCTTCTCGCTCACCTATCAGAGTGAGTTGCTGGAAAATATCCCGGAAGGGGAAGTCTGCCCCAACCGCTATGCGCTGATCATCGGCAACGAAGACTACAGCATCACAGGGGCCAATGCCGAGATCAATGTTCCTTACGCGGTCAACGACGCGCAGGTGTTCCGGGAGTATTGCGTGCGTACATTCGGGATCCCGGCCAACCAGATAAAAGTCTTATATAACGCCACTACCGGGATGATGCACGAACAGTTGGGCTGGCTCTCCAGCATTGCCAGTGCCAATCCCGATGCCGAGTTGTTCTTCTACTTCTCCGGTCATGGCAATAACGACGAACGTACCAAAGATCCTTACTTGCTGCCTGTGGATATCACAGGACGAAATATGCACCTGGGTATTTCACTGAACGACCTGTACAAACAACTGGCGGCCCATCATCCGAAGAACGCCTATGTATTCCTGGATGCCTGTTTCAGTGGAGGACATAAGAGCGAAGCTCCGCTGGTGGCACAGAAAGCGATCCGCGTCGTACCCAAGTCCGGGTTCCCGTTGGGCAATACGATCAGCTTCTCTTCCAGCAGCGGCGACCAGACTTCCAGTGTGTACCACGAGAAAAAACAGGGCTATTATACTTATTTCCTCATCAAGGTGTTGCAGGAGTCTAAGGGAGAACTGACTATGCAGGAACTGTTTGACCGCACAGCCAACGAAGTAAAGAGAGCTACGCTGAAGATCAATAAACTCCAGGAACCACAGGTGAGCGTTTCCGCTCAGCTGGGCGATGAATGGAAGGATATCCGGTTGAAACAACTGCCTGTCGTAGAGGAAGAGCAGAATTAATTTGTTTATATCGGTCCGCAGAGTAACCCATCGTATATTGTTGCAGCAGTGTCACCGCTTTTTCTACCTGGTAGAAGAGACTGTGACACTGTTTCTCTGTCTACTGGGGAACACTTTCTCACCCATCTTTTACTTAGTGTTTTTCGCATTTCTGCCTTCACGCCTTCACCTGGATATGTAAAGCATTCTAATGAAGGAGTTTAAGTGTGAAGGCAGGCTGCTTTTTTGTGCTTTCACCAGCTTTCACGCCTTCACCATTGCCCCAAGCCGGAACGAATGGCTCTGGTCAGGTGTAAAGATAAGTAAAACAGTTACTTACAAAGTCTGTTTAAAAAAGAGAAGTCTGCTTATACAGCTTGTTGGTGTACATGTAGGAAACATTTCCGCAATGAATCTGGTGTGGATTTCCTTTGCTATAGAACTCTTTTGATACCATACCTTGTAAACCTGTCAGCATGCGTTTCTAATGCTGTTGTTACGGATGTATGTGGTTCTTTTCATGGAATCTGGTTGTTTGGTCCCTGGAAGAGAGAGTGTCCCCCAGGCGGTGCCGATCAGCCCCGCCCAAGGGCCGATCGGCACCCGCTGGGGGACGATATGTCCCAGCCCATGGGACATTCATTGTATCTATGGACAAACAGTTTCTACTCCATGGAGGCAGTAGTGATTTCGTGTGGAGCGAATATTTACTGTCTCTACTGCTCACTTTCAGATAGGCTTTATGATATAAATAAGTGTTCCTCCTTCATTGTATATATACTACTCCGGTACCCTGTAGAAACGCGAAGAGATTTACAGTTTGACGATTTACGATGTACGATTGAAAATACATGATATCACACAGTTGTAGAGACGCATATTTGCGTCTCAGCACACCGAATGGGAATACATACATTATGCGACATTCATTTTTTGTTAAACCTGCACCGCGGAGATACACGTTCCTGGGTTGGACCTGTACCGCGGAGACGCAATTATGCGTCTCGTATGTTTGCGTCTAACATGTAATGTATGGGGATTTACAAAATGTAATTTCAATCGTACATCGTAAATCGGTAAATCGTAAATTTCTTTGCGTCTCTACAACAGGGAATCCCTTTCTCTGTAGACGAGGTCATACAAACTCATTGTGTGGATAGGCTTATAGATAAACAGGTGAAGGCGTGAAACCAGGTGAAAGCACAAAAAACAGTCTGCCTTCACACATAAGGATCTACTATGCAGCAAATTACATGCACTTGTGAAGGCGTGAAGGCAACAATTACAAAAAACTTTATGTAGAAAAGAAGCACCTGGCAGGGTACAAATGAAAAAACCGCCCCGACATCGCATCGGAACGGCATTTTTTTACCATTAATCTAACCTTTATGATAACCTATGAAAAACCACTGTCTGTTGTTTCAACAGAATTTTTGCACAATTTCTTCTTTACACAGGCAAAGATAAAGGCTTTTGTAAGCTGTAGTGCTGAAAATCAGCAAATCATGCTCTGTTTTTTATGCAAACGATTGAGAAAGGTGTGTAGCTACCCTTTATGGTCCTGTTCACGGATCTCCACCCGACGGATCTTTCCACTGATGGTCTTGGGGAGTTCGTCTGTAAATTCGATCACACGCGGATATTTATAAGGAGCAGTTACCCGTTTCACATGATCCTGCAACTCTTTGACTAATGCCTCTCCGGTCCGGGGTTTGTATTCCGCGGAAAGTACGATCGTCGCTTTCACTACCTGCCCGCGTATCTCGTCCGGTACTCCGGTAATGGCACATTCCACCACCGCCGGGTGGGTCATCAGGGCACTCTCTACTTCGAACGGTCCGATGCGGTAGCCGGAACTCTTGATCACATCATCTGCCCGTCCCACAAACCAGTAGTAACCGTCTTCGTCTTTCCAGGCCACGTCCCCGGTGTAGTAGATCTCATTGTGCCATACCTGGCGGGTCAGTGCCGGGTCGCGGTAATACTCTTTGAACAGCCCGATGGGGCGGCGACGATCCGTACGGATCACGATCTGTCCCTGTTCGCCCGCCTCTACCGAGCGGCCTTCGGCATCGATCAGGTCTACGTCGTACTGCGGGTTGGGCACTCCCATGCTTCCCGGTTTGGGTTCCATCCAGGGGAATGTGGCGATAGTCAGGGTGGTTTCTGTCTGTCCGAAGCCTTCCATCAGCCTGATACCGGTCAGTTTTTTGAATGTTTCAAACACAGCCGGGTTCAACGCTTCTCCGGCAATGGTGCAATAGGTAAGGGAAGAGAGATCAAACCGTGTCAGGTCTTCCCGGATCAGGAACCGGAAGATGGTCGGAGGTGCACAGAGCGAAGTGATACCGAACTCCTCGATCTTACGCAGGATATCTGCCGGGGTAAATTTCTCATGATCGTATACAAAAATATTGGCTCCCGCTATCCATTGTCCGTAGAGTTTGCCCCATACTGCTTTGCCCCATCCCGTATCGGCAATGGTGAAGTGGAGGCTCTCTTCGGTGAGGTTGTGCCAGTAAGAAGCAGTGGTGATATGTCCCAGCGGATAGGTGAAGTCATGTGCCACCATTTTGGGCTGTCCGGTGGTACCGCTGGTGAAATACATCAGGGAGATATCTTCGTTTCGGTTGGGGCATTCCGGTTTTTCGAAGGCCGGCGCCTGTGTCCTCCCTTCGTGGAAGTTGCCGAACCCTTCCGGACATTCGGGGCCGATGCTGATCAGGTGCTGTACCGACGGGCATTGCGGCAATGCTTCCCGGATATGATCGGTGATGACCGTTTCACCAACTGCTACGATCATCTTTATATCCGCAGCGTTGCAGCGATAGATGATGTCCTTGGAAGTAAGCAGGTGAGTTGCCGGGATCACCACCGCGCCTAATTTGTGCAGTGCCAGTGTGGCAAACCAGAATTCGTAACGCCGTTTGAGGATCAGCATTACCCTGTCGCCGTGTCCGATGCCGAGTTGCCGGAAGTAAGAGGCGGTCTGGTCGGAGTACTTTTTCATCTCTCCAAAAGAGAACTGGCGTGCCTCTCCCTGGTCATTGGTCCAGAGCAGCGCCGGCTTGTCCGGTTGTTGTTCTGCCCAGGCATCCACGATATCGTAAGCAAAGTTGAAGCGTTCCGGCACGCAGATCTCTAAGTTCCGGATGAAATCTTCCTGCGAGGTAAAGCGGGTTTGTTTCAGGTATTTTTCTATCATGGTAGTTATTTATCTGTTTCCGGTAGCCTGACAGGTACCGGAGAAGGATCGTTTGTATAAGATGTTTCTGCTTTCGGAAAGTACCGGAGTGAGTTGCCTTCAGAGGATCACTGCCAGAAAACGCACCGGTTTCCCGCCAAGTGCTTTCATGCCATGGGGCAGTTCGGCGTTGAAATAGATACTGTCTCCCGTATGCAAGGTCAGCTCCTTGCCGCCTATACTCAGCAGCATTTCTCCTTCCAGCATCAGGTTAAATTCCTGTCCGGGATGGGTATTATAGTACATCGGCACCTCTTCCTCTTTCGGTTCTACCGTCACAATGAACGGATCTGCTTTGCGGTAGTTGAATCCTCCGGCCAGTGCTTCGTATTTATAGGCTCTGGTACGTTCGATGGAAGTACCTTTTCCCGCCCGGGTGAGGAAATAACTGTTCATCCGGGGCTTTTCTCCGAACATAAGTGCATCCAGCGGCACATCGTAATGGCGGGCGATCTTTTGCAACAGGCTGACGGAGATATCCGCCGTACCCGATTCGGCTTGCAGGTAGTCTGCTTCCGGTATCCCACACTGCTGTGCTATCTCTGCCGGAGTCAGTTCCAGCGCCTCACGCAGTCCGCGCAGGCGTTCGGCCATTTGTCTGATGGGTTCGTTCATGGTGGTATATAATTAGATTGTAACGAATATAGAGTTATGATGATTTACGATTTACAGTTGAAAATGGAGATATCTCCATGTGGGCATTCACCTGTAGAGACGCACGGCGTGCGTCTCCGCGATCTATGTCCAATAAAAACAGGCATACATCTCCGCAGTGTAGGTCAACACAAAATCAGATAGACCTATGTAGTTGTGACAACCCTATGCGACTATATTTCCATTCGGTACGCGGAGACGCAACTATGCGTCTCTACAGGTGGATGTTATCCATCGTTAGCCTATGTGTCTTCTCCATCGTACATCGTCAATCCCTTTGCTGACCGCCTGGTTGGCTACGCCGATCTTCGATGGACTCTGTCGATCGTTGGTTCGTACATCCGTATATCGTACATCCGTACATCTTTTCATTTGCTTGCCTTCATCGCCCGGATCACCGCCGAAGTGAATCCCGCGTGTTCCAGTTCATTGATGCCTTTTATCGTAATCCCTCCCGGTGTGGTTACTTTGTCTATCTCTACCGAAGGGTGTGTGTCGTTGTTGAGAATCAGTTCCGCCGCCCCTTTCACAGACTGTGCCACCATGCGCATGGCATCCTGAGGATATACTCCCATCTCCACCCCTGCCTGCATGGCGGCCTGAATGTATGTAAGTACAAAAGCGATGCCGCACGAAGTCAGAGCCGTCACCGCCGGGATCTGACTTTCGGGTACGATCATCGCTATGCCCATTTCATTAAAGATATCCAGCAGTTGCTGTTGCTGTCCGGGAGACGCATCCTGCGCGGCAATAGCCGTGAGGCTGGCCAGTTGGCTGATGGCAGTATTGGGCACTACCCGGAAAAGAGGTGTCTGTACAGCCGTGTACTGTGAAAGTTCGGCAAACGAGATACCGGCTGCTAAGGAAGCTACCATTTGTGTATCATTCAGAGGGAGGCTACTTATCACGTCTTTGATAAGCCAGGGTTTCACGGCAAGGATCACCAGATCGGTACCTTTTGCCGCTGATACATTGTCGGAGGAGGTATGTATCTCCGGATATTCTTTGTTCAACTCTTCCAGTTTGGTACTGCTCAGATCGCATACGGTGATATCGCTGTTGTTTACCAGCGTACCCTGGGCCAGGCCCCGGGCAATGGCACCGCCCATGTTTCCGGCACCGATAATAGTTATTTTCATATGATCTTGTTATTTATTCGGATACAGACAAAGGTAAAAGTAAAAAATGAAAATACCAGTATGGCTGCTGGTTTTCTGTATAATTAAGATTTACCCGGTTGTACGATGGATCCGGGCAAGGATCTTTTTCTTGTAAAAAGAAAACCTCTGAAAAAGGTATGTGTCTTTTGTCGCAAGTTGTAATCACTTACCCCGACAAGCTATCTCCCAACCCGTAGGGTTGAATATCAATAGCCCCTGGTGAAGCGTAGTGAAACGAATCAACCGGGGAACAAGTGAATCTTTGAAGTCAAACCCAAAGTGGGTTCCACCTGGAATTCAACACTTTCAGCGTTGACTCTGAAGGATGAGTTATTACCCCCAGTCGTTCCGCTATGCTGCACTTCACCGGGGGTTATTCACATTCAACCCTCCGGGTTGGGAGATAACTTCGCTGATTGTTCGTTGAATTCACTCACTGTTGGTTTACATTCAACCGTATGGGTTGGGAGATAACTTCGTTGATTGTTCGTTGATTTTGCTCACCGTTTTTACATTCAACCGTATGGGTTGGGAGAAAATTCCGCTTGCCGTTCGTTGATTTTGCTCACCGTTGGTTCACATTCAATCCTATGGGTTGGAAAATAACTTCGCTGACTGTTTGATAACTTATTCAAAGAACGATTGAACTGTTTAGACAATCTCATAGAAAACAAGTAATTGCTCTTTGGGGCTTACGTTCTTTCAGTCCCACACAGCGTTTGTCACACAACGGGATGCTCCGGTTGTTCTTTTGCATATTCAGTAGCAGTCATTCCCCAGAACAATTTAAACGTTTTACTGAAATAGTGCGGATCTGTGTAGCCTACCTTATACGCTATTTCCGATATGGTATATTGCCTCTCCCTCACTAAGACAGCCGCTCTCTGCATACGTTTCTCCTTGATGTATGCGACGGGAGAGAGGCCGGTGAGCGATTTTACTTTGTGGAAAAAATTGGTCCGGCTCAGTGTAAAGTAACTGACCAGATCATCTACGGTCAATGTTTCATTGCTGATCTGCCGGGTCATTACCTCGTCGAGTTTACTCAGAAAGGCAGCATCTTTTTCCGATAGTCCGGAGATGGACTCTTTATGGCCCTCTCTTCCTATAATATGAGTGTGATAAAAGTACTCCTGGATTTTTCTCCGCCGGATTAAAAGATGATTGACTTTCTCCTGTAAATAACTTACACTGAATGGTTTCGTTATGTAATCGTCTGCTCCTGTACGTACTCCTGTCAGGATACTGTCCATATCCGCTTTGGCAGTCAGCACAATGGCTGGAATATGCGACGTCCGTTCGTCTTTTCTGAGTTCCTGCAACATATCCAACCCACTTTTTACCGGCATCATAATGTCTGTAATAATCAGATCAGGCAGATGCGAAAAAGCTTTCTCCAATCCTTGCTCTCCGTCCAGTGCTTCCACGATACAATAGGTTTCCTGAAAGATCTGTCTGATGAAACTCCTTAGTTCATGGTTGTCCTCTACAAGTAATAGTTTGAATAAGTCTGTTCCCGGTTGTTGTTCCCGGACAGGCTCTTCTGAGGGTATGCAAAGCTCCTGATTCGGACCCAGATCTGCAAGGATATACTCTGTATCCGGCGCATAATGCGCTTTGCCTTTGAGTAAATGAATAAAAAATGTACTTCCTTTGCCGACCTCACTTTGCAGGGAAATACTTCCCCGATGCATTTCGATGAGTTCTTTTGCCAACGACAGGCCAATACCGGAACTCAGCAGGGTACGTTGCTCTTTGTCTGCCAGACTCTCAAATCTTTCGAAGATCTTCTGCTGTTTCCGGGGAGGGATCCCTGCTCCCTGATCGGTAATTTGTATGCAGACCGTTTCTTGTGTTTCGGAGATACCTACGGATATGGCCCGGTGATCCGGCGTGTATTTAAACGCGTTGGAAAGGACATTAAAGAGCACGTTTTCAATCTTTTCAGTATCCATCCACAGGTAAGCATCCGGGACTTCAGTGGTAAGGCTCAGTCTGATGTTTCTTTCTTCCGCGAGCGTGGTGAAATAGGTAACAATCTCCCGGGTGAATGTAACGATCTCCGTACACTGTATCCTGAGTTTCATTTTGTTCCCCTGAATCTTACTGAAATCAAGGATCTGTCCGACCAGTCGTTGCATCCGGTCGCTGTTCTTCTGAATGGTAGCAAGCGAACTCCGGAGTTTCACAGGTATGTTTTCCTCTTTCAGTATGAGCTCTAACGGGCCTGAGATCAGCGTCAGCGGCGTACGTAATTCATGAGACACATTGGTGAAGAAGTTCAGTTTAAGCTCTGCCAGTAATTCTTCGTTCCTGACCTTCTCCTTCATGCGGTAAAAAACAGTAAACACATACAGTATGGCTGTAAACAGCCCCGCAACACCTGCGGCAAAAAGAATACGTGCATACGTGGTTTCCGTGAAAGCCGGGAGGACTTCAACAGACAAC
The DNA here is from genome assembly GCA_020861095.1 of Bacteroides sp. GTDB lineage: Bacteria > Bacteroidota > Bacteroidia > Bacteroidales > Bacteroidaceae > Bacteroides. The sequence continues at coordinate 33,904 of JAJBTC010000018.1, read as the reverse complement.
AGCCGTTCATTGTCCATCCATACTCCTTCGTTGTTGGTCGATTTGACCCGGAATGTATATTTTCCGGCAGGCAGATTGGTGTAATTGGCTTCCCGGGTGCCTTCCGTGAACCGATAGGAGTTATCAAATCCCTCGAGCATATAAGCATATTGTATATATTCGGTATCCGTCATATCCAATGCCGAAAAGACAAGCTGCAAGGAGTGGTTCCTGGGTGGAAGGGTGATGTGGGTACTGTTGTCAAGTCCGGTTGTAAGTGTCTCTGGTGTCTGTTCTTCGTTATTTACACGGATAGACGAAAGAAAGATCCGGGGCGAAAACGCGGAAGGCCTGATCTGTTGCGGATGGAAATACAAGATCCCTCTGTTGGTACCACTGACGATGATCTCTCCATTGGTGGCACTGATGCCTTCGCTGAAATGCATATTAAAAGCAAGGTGATCGTTCGGATAGAATATCTGGTTTTGCAGATCCCTGAATTTAATGAGTCCGGCGGCAGTTACCAGCCACAAATTACCTTCCGGATCTTCCCGGACAGAGTAGATGATATCAGAGATCAATCCATCTTTGTGAGTAAACGGAACGCAGTGGAACGAAGCATCGGGACCACGAATGATCTCATTGATCCCGCCGCCATACGTAGCGGCAAAGATACGCTGGTCTTGTGTACACGTGATCATGTGTACGTCATTGCAGTTGAGGCTTCCGGCATTTCCATGTTCGTGAGAGATCGGGTGAAAGACCATGTGCTCCGGTGCCACGAAATCTCCCTGTATATACAAGATACCTGCCGTGGAAGAGATCCAGATATTTCCCTGAGGGTCTTCGGTAATGTGCCTGAGTTTGTTGAACCTGCTTATCGGATAATCTTTCCATACATTGGCAGTACTGATAAATCGCAAAGAACCGTCCTTCTTCTTTTCCGCGATATGGATACCCCCGCCATATGTAGCGATCCATAATCTCTTTTTGCTGTCTTCAAACGTATAGTAGATATTATCATTAGTCAGTGAATAAGGATCGTTTGCATCGTGTCTGTAACTTGTCATCTGAAAATGTCCACCTGTGGTTTCCCGGGCTTTTATCAATCCGTCTCCTTTGGTAGAAAGCCAGTAGCTGCCTTCCTGATCTTCGGTGATCGCGTATACTCTCCCTGCCTGGAAACGTGACAACAGGTTGAAACGGGTATCATAGATAGAAACGTAAGAATCTCTGCTACCACTCCATATCCTTCCTTTCTTATCTATATAAAGCGCGCGGATCTCATTCTCCGGGAGATCCGTGTCTGTGGGATTGGGAGTATGGATCTGAAACTTGTCCGACAGGAAAGAGATGCGTTGCAGCCGGTTGATCTGCGTGCTTAACCAGAGATTCCCCTGCTTATCGGAAAACGCGCTGAAACAACGGTCGTTCGATTTCCATTTCACCGTATGCTCCGTGGCATTGAACGGGACCAGTATATCCTTCTCCGGATCATAATAAGACAAACCTCCTCCTTTGGGATGGACCCACAGAACCCCATGTATGTCTGTAAATGTGAAGAATCCCGTATCTGTGTGTAAAGGGTGGTTGTTCTCATCCTCTCCGAAAACGTAATTCAGTTGCCTGGTCGAAGGATTGTACCAGGTTACTCCGGGACAGGGATGGGTGAGCCACAACAGACCGTTTTCTGTGGTTTGGGCAGATAGGACCTGCGGATCTTTTAACAAGGGAAGTGCAGGAAGATCCAGGTGACTGATCTCCCTGCCGTTATCCACATAGAGCCCGTCACAATCAGTAACATACACCCATTCGTCCCTGAGCTTCTGAATAGATACAACAGAGGCGGAAGTGGGTAATTGGGTATAGGTAACCGATGGGTGAGTTTTTGAATAACGAAAAACCTTTCCGGAGTCGGCTCCCGCTATCAGTTCCTTCTTATGCTCTACGATGGCATGGAACGCGATCTCTTCGTTTGCCTGGCCAGAGGTAGGGATCATCCGTGAGGTAGTGGATCCGGAAAAAACGTACAACCCTTTATCGGTCAGGATCCATTCTTTATCTTCCGGGTCTGCGAATACCGACTTTCCTCTGACGCATCTGTCCCAGTCCGGTTCATAAAATTCCAGCGAATGATCCTGCGGGTTTGTTGTGATCCGGATACAGCGTCCTTCCGCGTAAAAGATCCAGACGGCTCCGGTGGGTAGCACATTTATTTCGTAGATACTCCCTGATAGGTGAGGAGGAACAACAGGCTCAAAGAACTCTTTGTCCGGATGGAAGCGATACGTGACAGAATCGTAACTTGAGATCCATAAATAACCACAGTTGTCTTCCTGTATACTCAATAAACGGTTGTTGCCTAAGCTCTCCTTGTTTACGCCCGTGGATTGGTACTGCTTGAAATTATAACCATCGAACCGATACAGTCCACTCCATGTAGCAAACCACAACAATCCTTTTCTGTCCTGGATTATATCGTTTACCAACCCGTCTTCAATCCCGTTTTTCGCAGAAAAATAGGATACGGAATATGTATAGGGTATATCCGTGCTCCTGGCAGGCATGGAAAAACTAAACAGAAGAATAATATAGAACAGGAAGATCCTCATCAGGTGTATGTGTTTTCAGTCACTAATATACTAAGAAAATAACTCGTTGTTTCATTTCTGATAATTATTCCAGTAGATCTGATAAAAATTCCACCTGGAAACAGAGGGGATGCCCTACTTTAGCTGAGGTTCCGTAATTTTAAATGTTGAAAGAATGAGAAACACAAAAAAAGTAATCCAACGATGGCTTCTTGCAGCATGCATAGGGGCCGGTTTTTTAGGAATGCGTGGTTGATATGCGGATTTTCTATAGGATTTTCCTGCATTTCTATCCCTGCAGACGCTACGAATGAAAGAATGGAGGAAAATTCCCAGGCGTATGAAGCCCCGCAACAGAGCCGGACGGTTACCGGGCAGGTTGTCGATGAGACCGGCGAACCGTTGATCGGGGTTTCCATACAGATCAAAGGTACGACACAAGGTACTGTCACTGATCTGAATGGGAATTTCTCTATCGCTTTACCGGATGGGAATGACGTTTTACTCATTTCTTATATAGGTTATCAGACACAGGAAGTGAAGGTGGGAGACCGGCGGGAATTACACCTTATCTTAGAAGCGGACAACGAGATCCTGGACGAAGTGGTGGTTGTGGGGTATGGAGTCGTTAAGAAATCTGATCTGACGGGTGCTATCGGAAGTGTCAGGTCGGAGTCTATTGCGGCAAAGGGATCTACTTCCGTAATGGAAAGTTTGCAGGGGCAGGTGGCCGGAGTGAATATTTCCCAGTCTTCCAGCCGCGCCGGTGCCGGATTCAGTATGCAGATCCGGGGCAAGAGTTCCCTGAACGGAGGAGAGCCGTTGTACGTGGTTGACGGGGTGGTTTGTGACAATACCAATTTTCTGAATCCCATGGACATAGAAAAGGTCGATATCCTGAAAGATGCCTCTTCTACGGCAATTTATGGTTCACGGGCCACCCATGGCGTGGTGATGATCACCACCAAAGCAGGAAGTACGGGAACTGCCCGAACAACAGTCAGCTACGACGGATACTATGGAGTGAAAACAGTAGCCCATATGCCCGATTTCATGAGTGGTGACCAGTGGATGAACTATCGTTTTTTCCGTTACTTAGTTCCTGATGACGATCTGACAAGCTGGGAAATGGATGAGGCTAACTTCAAGAATTTCTGGGGAGCAGACAGCCCGGTGGTCAAAGAGATCTATCGGAATAAGACCTATACGGACTGGGCGGATGTGGTTACCCGCAGCGGCTCGCAGCAGAATCATTTCATCAACATTTCCGGAAACGCGAAAGACATCAGTTACCGCATCGGACTTGGGTATCAACAGGAAGAGGGGGTGATGTACGATGCGTATGAACGCTGGAACCTCAAGGGAGCGTTTGATCATAAGATATCCGACAAACTTTCCGTGGGATTTATGACCCATATGGCTACTTCGCTCACCCGTAACGGAAGCAGGAACTCCGTACTGAATGGCTTTCGGATGTCTCCTGTGCTTCCCTCGCATTATACATCCGGAGAGAATGCCGGGCAACTCATTTTTCAACCGGGCAAAGACGAGGTAACCTATCCGTATGGGGGTGGGCCTACATCTACCGTAAATCCTGTGGTAGACCGTATGAATGCTAAAGATGATACGCGTACGTACGATGCGATGGCCAACCTCTATCTTCAATACAGCCCGGTGAGAAGCGTTATTCTGAAAACCACATTTGCCCCCATGTATGCCAAAGGTCATCAGGGAATGTTCTATAACGATCAGACCGAGTACCGTGTGGGCAAAAGCAACCTGGCGGAAAGTACCCATACGGAATGGTTCTCTTATACCTGGGATACACAAGCCAATTACGTGAAAACGTGGGAGGATCATAGCCTGAATGTCCTGGCCCTGACCAGTGTGTACCAACGTACAGGCAAAGGAGATAAAATGGTTGTGACGGATATGCCTTTTGATGTAGACTGGCATAACCTGGGATCGGGTACCATTCAGGAACAATCCAGCTGGTACAAACGAATATCTATGCTCTCGTATGTGGCCCGTGTAAACTATTCTTATAAAGACAGGTATCTGTTTACAGCTTCTGCCCGTTGGGACGGTAGTTCTAAATTCCAGAAAGACAACCGCTGGGGAATGTTCCCGTCTGCGGCTGTGGCATGGCGCGTTGGAGAAGAGAGTTTTATGGAATCAACGAAAAGCTGGTTGAGCAATCTCAAGCTCCGCGCAAGTTTCGGGATCACAGGTAATAACGATGGGATAGACGCGTACGATACACAGGCCCTCGCAAACGTGAAGTATTATTATAATTACGGGTCTATACCGGCGAACGGATATGGGTATACATTGACCAATGCCAATCTTACCTGGGAAAAAACAACGGAACTGAATGTCGGTATTGACTTTGGATTTTTCAATAACCGCATCACCGGTACTATAGATCTGTATAATAAGAACTCCGGAGACCTGCTCATGGAAATGAAGACTCCGTATGAAATGGGTTCCAATACCGGCTCTATTGTAAGTAATGTGGGAAAAGTGAACAACAAAGGGATCGAGATCCAGCTCCATACCATTAACTTCAGTAATAAAGACTGGCATTGGGAAACCTCTTTCTCTTTTGCCCGTAATATCAATGCCATCCGGGAACTCAATGATGCGAAAGAAGACCTGGCAGGTAACAAATGGTTTATTGGTCGTCCGATTGATGTGGTGTACGGATATAAGTATCTGGGAGTATGTACGCGGGAAGAAGCGGCAGCGTATGCCAATGATCCGGATATGAAAACAAAATTCCATGAAGGGGAGATGAAGATCTATGACAGGAATAAGGATGGGGTGATTAACGCGGATAACAAAATGGTGCTGGGCCATGCTGCTCCCACATGGACAGGTAGCCTGACCTCCAACCTCACCTACAAGAATATAGATTTCTCATTCAGCATCTACTCCAGCCAGGGAAGTACGGTCTTCTCACCGTTCATGGGCGAATTCCAGGATTATGACCAGCGGGGTATGCAACGCATCGCAATGGATTTCTATATACCCGAAGGTGCTCCGGTATTAGGTGCCGACGGTTCTATCTCTACCCAGGATAAGACCTGGTACGGAAGCTATCCTTTTCCCACAAACGGTGGTAACGGTAAAGGAGGGGGGCCTTCTGGCTCACAGGGGAGCAGGAAGACCGTGCGCAGAATTTTGTGAATAGTTCGTATGTCAGGGTGAAGAATATAACATTGGGATATACCCTACCGGGAAAATGGCTTTCCAGATACAACATTTCACGGCTACGGGTGTATGCCAATATACTGAACCCGTTTACTTTTACCAGCTATAAAGGATTCGATCCGGAATGGGCAAGCGCGCAGGTAGGTGACGGGACCGGTGGCGTGGGTTCGAGAACCTATCAGTTTGGTGTGAACGTATCCTTTTGAATCACAGGATCATGGAACGAGCGTTATAGCGCCCATCGCCAGAAGCCATGCACAAATGCCGCGAGTTCCTGATGACCTTCGTATTAAAAATAAATTTTGTACATATGAAAAGAATATATAGTATCGCTTTCTGGGCTATGGCAGTTACAGTTGTTCTCTGCGGCTGTTCCGATTTTCTGGATCAGGACAACCGGTCCAATGTCCCATCCGATGAGTTTTATGAGACCAAAGTAGGTTTTGAGAGTCTGATAAACAGCACTTACTCCACATTACGTGATATTTACAACTCTTCTTCTCTGCTGTTCATTGCCGGTACGGATCTGTATGCCGATGGTAAAACACAGGGTGTGGTAATGAGTCAGTATACATTTACAGCTGACGAGGGAACCGTAAAGGATTTCTATGTAGATTGCTACAAAGGAATCCAACTCGCCAACAGTGTCATTGCCTATGGAGAAACAACCGAAGAATCGGATGTGCGTCTGCAATATATAGATGAAGCGCGCTTCATACGCGCGTGGTACTATTTTGTACTTGTGCAACAGTTTGGTCCGGTTGCGTTGAACACAACCATGTTTGATGCGGCGGAAATGAACCATGAGCGTTCCACCCTGGCGGAAATGTATACTTTCCTTATGGAAGAGTTCACTTATTTGTCTTCTTCCTCCTCTCACCTGCCGGATCGTTCCGCTTCGGGAGTGGGCCGTGCCAGCAAACAGGCTGCTTTGTTCCATCTGGCCAAAGTGTATCTGACCCGCGGATGGTTGGATGGTACCGGATATGAAGCGCAAGAGGCAACCGTGGCACAGGCAACTGATTTTGAGAATGCTTCCAGAGTGGCTGAGCAATTGATAAATAACACTCTCCCTTCTCTCTCTCTGGAAGAGGCATTTGATATACATAATGAAGAGAACGATGAGTTTTTCTGGAGCATACAATACAGCAGTATCGCGGTAAATGATCCGGTGAAAGAGGGTTCGCGCCAGCAAGCCTTGTTCGGAGCCTATCTGGGCGGATCGGAAAAACCCAGGAATAAAGCAACGGACGGGACCATTGCGCCTGCTTTGCGTTTGCACCAGATGTATGCCAGAGGAGACGGCCGTCTGGAGCAAACCTTCATGCTGGAGTTCCATGAAGATGCCTATTTTGATTTTTATACATCACCCACTTCTACCCCGGTCGCGTTTTATTATGCACCCTGGTGGGCTACGGATGAGGACATAGCCGCATGGCAGGCCAATGATCCTTACGGCCTGAAAAATGAGGCGATCATCAGCAAGACCGTTGCGGAAGGGGGCATTTCTCCCTCGAATGGAACTCCGGCATCTTACAGAGTCCGCCGTTCGCACGACTACGGTGTACCTTGCATCCGGAAATTTGATGATTATACAGAATCTTCTGTTTCGAACCGGGATATAAACTGCAGTATGCACGATGTAGTGGTGGCTCGTCTGGGAGAGGTGTATCTGATCGCGGCTGAGGCTTATCTGAAACAAAATCAACCCGGAGAAGCGGCACGGATGATCAATAACTTACGTAAACGACCGGGAACCATCAAAGAGGGTTTTGAAAGAGAGATGACCGTTTCGGCAGAGGACATAAGCATTGATTTTATTCTGGATGAAAGAGCCCGTGAAATGGCAGGGGAGTATGTACGCTGGACCGATCTCAAACGTACCCATAAATTAGTGGAATATGCTACTGCCTACAATGAAGATGGCATTGCCGAAAGCGCCATGAAAGGACCCGACGGGAAGTATAAGATCCTGCGTCCGATCCCACAGGCCTCTATTGATCTGAACCAGGCTGAGGTGGAACAAAACCCAGGCTATTAACGCAGTGAACACGATGTTGAAAAAAGAAATCTTACTGTGGATCTGCCTGCTGAGCAGCACAGTCATTTTGTCGGGGCAGGGTCGCCCCGGTGTATGGGGCGACCAGGGGAACGGTACCTATATAAATCCGATCCTGAATGCCGACTATTCCGATCCGGATGTGATCCGGGTAGGCGACACCTATTATATGGTTGCTTCTGACTTTCATTTCATGGGTATGCAGGTATTGGAATCCAAAGATATGATCAACTGGAGACTCATTTCCAGGATCTATCAACGCCTGGATTTCCCGGGTTGGAACGAGAATGCACGGTATGCGGGGGGCTCATGGGCTCCCGCTATCCGCTATCACGACGGAAAGTTCCGGGTGTTCTTCTGCACACCGGGAGAAGGATTGTTCCTGTCTGCCGCTACGGATCCTGCGGGACCCTGGTCTCCCTTGCATCTGGTGCAGGCCGTGGAGAAATGGGAAGATCCTTGTCCTTTCTGGGACGAAGACGGAACGGCCTATCTGGGTAGAAGCCAGCATGGCGCGGGACCTATTATCTTGCATAAAATGAGTCCCGACGGGACTCGTTTGCTGGACGATGGGTATACCGTGTATACCGGTCCGGTAGCAGAAGGAACCAAGATCTTCAAAAAAGACGGCTATTACTACCTGTCTATCCCGGAAGGTGGGGTGGAAACGGGTTGGCAAACCATTCTCCGCTCCAGGAATATATACGGCCCGTATGAAAAGAAAGTCGTATTGGAACAGGGAACTACCTCTGTGAATGGGCCGCACCAGGGAGCCATCGTAGATACTCCCGATGGACAATGGTTCTTTTATCATTTTCAGCACAGCGGCTCCCTGGGTCGTGTCGTCCATCTGCAACCAATGCACTGGAAAGACGGTTGGCCGGTGATCGGGGTGGATATCGATCGCAACGGGATCGGTGAACCTGTATATAGCTGGAAAAAACCCATAGAGAGCACACAGTTGTTTGCCCCTCAGACGGACGATGATTTTTCCGCTCCGGAACTCTCTCTGCAATGGCAGTTCAACCACAATCCGGCAGACGAGGCGTGGTCGTTGACCTCTCATCCGGGTAGTCTGACCCTTCAGGCACTGAAATCGCCCTTGTTCCGTCTGGCGCGTAATACAATCACCCAGAAAGTCATGGGATACGTCAGTGAAGCTACCACAGCAATGAACTTTTCAGAAATGGCGGATGGGCAGCGTTGTGGATTGGTGTGTATGGGAAAAGAGAACCGGATGTTGGGTGTACGGTGCGAAAACGGAAAAAGAGAACTCTATGTTTCCAACGATACGGTGGAACAAGTGATTGCCGTTCTCCCGGAGGAAATCGTTTACCTGCGGGTATCTGTCGATATAAACCACAAACAATTTCAATACTCCTACAGCTTAGACAATGTAGAATTTATTCCTTGTGGCGAACCGTTTTTTATTCCGTTCGGGTATTGGAAAGGGGCACGTGTAGGACTGTACTGTTACAACACCCAAAAGAAGGCGGGTGCCGCTTCCTTCCGTTGGTTTACGTATCATCACGACGGTCCGCGATCCGAAAGCGCATCCGGAGCCGGACACCAGATGCAACAGATCATCAACGGCATTGCCCGTACTTCTTTTCCCGAACGGAACATCCATGTCGCAAGCTCCGACGACAGGGGAGAGTGGGACCAGACGGCCCGTTGTCTGCTACAGCAGGCGATTGATTCCTGTTCCTTAACAGGAGGTGGGCGAGTGGTGGTTGAAAAAGGCACCTATCGGTTACCGGGCAACCTGGTTTTGAAAAGCAATGTGAATCTCCACCTGGAAGAAGGAGCGAACCTTCTTTTCAGCGGCAGGGCCGACGATTTTCTTCCTGTGGTGGAAACCAGTTGGGAAGGCACGAGGCTTTACGGGCACTCACCCATGATCTATGCCTATCATGCCACGAATATCGCTATTACCGGAAAGGGTACGATCGACGCGCAGGGAGGATTGGAGTTTGCCGCCTGGGCGGACATAGAGGCCAGGGACCGGGACCGTTTGCGCGACCTGGGAGAAAATCTTTCTCCCCTGTATGAACGGATCTTTGGTAAAGGCACTACCCTGCGGCCCTCCTGCATCCAGTTCCTGGGGTGTTCACGGATACTGGTCGAGGATGTGTTGATCAAAAACTCACCTTTCTGGACCATACATCCGCTCTATTGTGACAATGTGGTGGTGCGTGGTGTAACCATCGATAGCCATTATCCCAATAACGATGGGTGTGATCCCGAATCTACGACAAATGTGCTGATAGAAAACTGCACTTTCCGTACCGGAGATGATGCGATAGCCATCAAGGCCGGCCGGGATGCGGACGGACGTAGGGTGGGCAGGCCTTCCGGGAATATAGTGATACGGAATTGTCTGTTTTACTCTGAATGCAATGGCCTGTGTATCGGTAGTGAGCTTTCAGGAGGAGTAGAGAATGTATATATGGAAAACATCAGGATCGGAACCGTAAAAAACGCCATTTATTTCAAATCGAACCGTGACAGGGGAGGGTATATCCGGAATGTGTATGTAAATAACATTGAGATCGAACGCGCGAAAGGAGCCATCCTGCGTTTTGAAACGAATTATTTTGGTTTCCGGGGAGGCACATACGCGTCTTCCTATGAGAATTTCCGTATATCGAATGTGAATGCCGGAGTAGCCGATAACTATGCTTTCTTTATGGATGGCTATCCGGAAAAGCCTATTCAGGATATAGAGCTCTCCGGTTTTCATGTCCGGAAAGCCTTACATCCTTACTATCTGTTCTGCACCGATAAGATCCGGATCCTCCGTTCTTCGATCAATGGAATACCCATTCCGGAAGAACCGGAAGAGCATACGGAACGGGTAAGTCTGGAGGTCTATTGAACTTGGGATTTACAGGAGGAAGTAGAAGTCATTTAGTAATAAGAATAAAGAGACAGGCCACTGACTGTCTCTTTATTCTTATATGCTGATCTTAATTTAATAAACCCCAGGTAGCGCGGGTACTTTTATTTCCTGTCATTCGCCCAGTACCTTGCGGAATCTTTCTAAGAAAATATCCGCTTCTTCCAGGTTCAGACAAAGAGGAGGTAACAGACGGATCACATTCGTTCCGCTTACTCCGGTAAACACATTGTGTTCAAACAGTAATTTGCTGCGTATCTCTTTTACCGGTTCTTCAAACTCCATACCGATCATCAGTCCGCGTCCACGAACCTCTTTGATCTGCGGGAATTTCCGGAGTTCTTCCATCAGGTAGTTGCCCACAGTCGCGGTACGTTCGATCAGGCCCTCTTCCTCTATCACGTCCATCACGGCCAGTGCGGCGGCACAGGCCAGGTGATTTCCCCCGAAGGTGGTACCCAGCATTCCGTGTACAGCCTCGAACATCGGACTGATCAACACTCCCGCCATGGGAAACCCGTTGCCGATCCCTTTTCCTACGGTGATGAGATCCGGACGGATACCGGCGTATTGGTGTGCAAAGAACTTACCTGACCGGCCGTAACCACTTTGTATCTCGTCTAAGATCAGGACGGTGCCGGTCTCTGTACAGGTCTTGCTCAACTCCTGGAGGAAGCTGTCGTCAGGTAGTTTGATGCCTCCGACCCCTTGTATCCCTTCGATGATCACGGCGCAGACATCTCCTTTGGACAGTTCGGTTTTCATGGCTTCCGTATCGTTGAGCGGCAGGAAGGTAATTTGTCCGGTAGCGTTGATCGGTGCCACGATCTTCGGATTGTCCGTAGCCTGTACGGTGAGCGACGTGCGTCCGTGGAACGATTGGCAGTAGCTGACGATCCGTTTGCGTCCGTTGTGGAACGAGGCCAGTTTCAACGCGTTCTCATTGGCTTCCGCGCCGGAATTGATCAGGAACAGGGAGTAATCTTCGTATCCCGAAATAATACCCAGCCGGCGGGCTACTTCCTGTTGCAGTTTGTTCACTACCGAATTGGAATAGAAGCCCAGTTTACTTACCTGGTCACTGATCATCTTCACATAGTGCGGATGAGAGTGGCCGATGGATATCACAGCATGGCCTCCGTAGAGGTCTAAGTATTCCACATCGTTCTCGTCCCATACCTGGCAGCCTTTGCCGGATACGATGTTGATATCGAAAAGTGGATATACGTCGAATAAATTCATATCGAATGGGTTTTGGTTTTTATTTTTTCCGGCAACAATTCCGGAAAACAGGTTTGAACTGGCCGGGAACGTTTGCTTTCTCCGGGACGGTAAGCTCAGATGGTACATCATCCTGTTCCCTGGTATTTCTCCTTTCCGTAAGGGCTGCCAGACCAGGGAACCGGTATGGCGTAGAAAGGGGATCTGTTCGCTTACAGGCGATGTATATCTCTGCCGGACCTGTACCGCGGAGAGGTACGCCACTTTGGGCAAGCCTGTACCGCGGAGACGCACGCCCTCCTTTATTGGACCTGTATCGCGGAGACGCACGCCACTTTGGGTGGAGCGTATGCCGCGGAGACGCACGCCCTCCTTTATTGGACCTGTATCGCGGAGACGCAAATATGCGTCTCTACAGGCGGATGCCACGCTACGATGTAATTTCAATCGTCAAATCGTCAATCGTCAAATCGTCAATCAGAAGGCGCTGGGTTTCAATTTCAATCCTACCGTTTCTTCCAGATTGAACATCAGGTTCATATTGTGTACCGCCTGTCCCGAAGCCCCTTTCAGCAGGTTGTCGATACAGGAGATGATAAACAACTTATCCCCGTGTTTCTCCAGATGGATCAGACACTTGTTGGTATTAACAACCTGTTTCAGGTCAATGTTCTTATCCACAATATGTACAAAGGAATCTTTCTCATAATACTCCTCATAGATACGTGTCAGCTCCGACAGGTCTGTCTTCGATTTCACCACCAATGTCGCGAAGATCCCGCGCGGGAAATCTCCCCGGTAAGGAATGAAATCGATTTCCGAATCAAAACTGTTCTGCAACTGTTTCAGCGATTGTTTGATCTCCGGTACGTGTTGGTGCGAAAAAGCTTTGTACACACTTATGTTGTTGTTGCGCCAGCTGAAATGGCTGGTAGCACCCGGTTTCACCCCTGCGCCGGTACTTCCCGTGATCGCGTTCACCATCACATCATCGTTCAGCATCAGGTGTTTGGCTAAGGGAAGGAGAGCCAGCTGGATACATGTAGCGAAGCATCCCGGATTGGCTACCCGGTCTGCTTTGCAGATCGCACGGCGGTTCAGTTCCGGAAGTCCGTACAGGAAATCATGCTCTTCGCTTTTGATACGGTAGTCCGTAGAAAGGTCAATGATCTTCAATCCTTCGGGGATATTGTGGCTATCTATGAATTTCCTGGTATCGCCGTGTGCCGTACAGAAAAACAATACATCGATCTCGTCCAGCGGCAGTTGATCCGTAAATGTCAGATCACACTCTCCGTAAAGCCCTTCGTGTACATCCGTAATACGGTTGCCCGCATTGCTTGTACTGTTTATAAAAACGATCTCTGTTTCGGGATGGTGGATCAGCAAACGGATCAGTTCGCCCGCTGTATATCCGGCTCCGCCGATAATTCCTGCTTTTATCATATTAAGTTTTGAGTTATAAGTTTTAAGTTTTAAGTTTTGAGTGGTGGGTTCTAAGTTCTGAGTTCTAAGTTTTAGGTTCTAAGTTAATGACGTTCTTACAGTACTTACTACCTAAAACTTATAACTTAAAACTTATTACTTATGACTTATTCATCCCTTCTCCCTGACTTTGGAGATTAAGCCAATCAGCATACCTTTTATCTCTCCAAGCTTTAAGATGACTTCCGTATATTCTTTTTCGGAAATATAAGATAAATCTTTCGATAAAAGATACTGGTACTCTATTTCATTACTTGAGCCTAAAGCAATATTTAAGAAGTGTGCAAAATCTGCATTGGAATTTCTGCCACTACCTTCTGCTATATTCATGGGTATTGAACCCGCAGCCTTTCGCATTTGCTGAACTAAGGCATATACTTCTCCCTGAGGGTATTTTGCTGTCACACGGTAAGTATACACTACCAACTCATGCACCTTGTTCCAAACCACCAGCTTCCTGTAATCCTGCATGTAATTTAAGTTCTAAGTTTTAAGTAGTGAGTGGTAAATTGTACGTTTTTAAGTTAATTGTATCTGCTGTTACTTATAACTTACTACTTAAAACTTGTAAGTTATAAATTGTGTATTTTAAGTTAATGGTATGCTCTGCTACTTATCACTTAAAACTTATCACTTATCACTTAACTCCGTTTTTCTTCTGGTTGGCATAATATACACGCAGCGGAGTAGACAGGATCCTGGTAAATCCTTTTGCGTCTTCCGCGGTCCAGCCTTTCTGTACTTCGCCGTATTCGCCGAAATCGGTTTTCACCAGGTCGAAATCAGATTCCACACCCACCAGTGTATAGCTGTACGGACGCAGGAGGATACTTACCGTTCCGTTCACGTTGCGTTGGGAAGACTGCAACATGGCTTCGATATCCCGCATTACCGGTTCGAGGTACTGCGCTTCGTGGAGGAACATACCGTACCAGTTGCCCACCTGGTCTTTCCAGTATTGCTGCCATTTGCTCAGGGTATGTTTTTCCAGCATCTTATGCGCGTTGATGATCAGCAACGGTGCAGCTGCTTCGAAGCCCACGCGACCTTTGATCCCGATGATGGTATCACCGATGTGCATATCCCGGCCGATGCCGTATTTGCTTCCGATCTCCTCTACCTTGTTGATCGCTTTCACCTTGTCGTCAAAAGCCTCACCATTCACCGCGCAGATCTCACCCTCTTTGAATTCCAGTTTCAGCAGTTCCGTACCTTCCGCAGTCACCTGCGACGGATAAGCCTCTTCGGGCAGCGTTTTTGCACTGTCCAGCGTCTCTTTACCGCCGATGGAAGTTCCCCAGAGACCTTTGTTGATCGAATATTCCATCTTCACAAAGTCCGCTTCGTAACCATGCTCTTTCAGGTAGTTGATCTCGTATTCACGCGTCAGTACCATGTCACGGGTCGGCGTGATGATCTCAATGCCCGGAGCCAGGACATCAAACGTAAGGTCGAACCGGATCTGGTCGTTACCTGCTCCTGTGCTTCCGTGAGCAATGGCATCCGCGCCGATCTCCCGGGCATAGTTCGCAATAGCGATCGCCTGGAAGATACGTTCCGAACTGACAGAGATCGGATACGTACCGTTGCGCAGTACATTGCCGAAGATCATGTATTTGATGCTCTTGTTGTAATAGTCCTGTGTCACGTCGATGGTGGCATGCTTCACCGCACCCAGTCTGTATGCTCTTTCCTCGATAGACTTCAGTTCTTCTTCACTGAACCCGCCGGTGTTGGCAATGGCGGTATACACTTCGCAATCCTTCTCTTTGGCGAGATACATGGCACAGAAAGAGGTATCCAAACCCCCGCTGAATGCCAATACTACTTTTTTCTTCATATCTTAATTCGTTTAATTTTTTCTACAAATGAATTACTCAGCGGAGGTTGTATCCTCTTCACTTTTTAGTGTTAAGGTGGACTGACCTTCCGGATGTTTCTCCGGATCGTACAGCATGGCCGTACAGATGCAGTATTTCCGTTCGGTACGTACCAGCACATCGTGGTTGACACATCCTTCGCATCCTTTCCAGAACGCTTCATCGTCTGTCAGCTCAGAAAAAGGAACCGGTACATATCCCAGTTCCGTATTGATCTTCATCACGGCTCCTCCACTCGTAAGACCAAATAGTTTCGCGTTGGGCCACCGCAGGCGGGAAAGGGTGAAAGCAGCCTGTTTGATACGCTTGGCAAGCCCCTGTGCGCGGAATTTCTCCACGACGATCAGGCCCGAGTTGGCTACATATTGCTTGTTGCCCCAGCTCTCGATGTAACAGAAACCGGCAAACTCATCGCCATGCAACGCGATGATGGCTTTCCCCTCTTTCATCTTCTGCGTTACGTATTCATGCGTACGTTTGGCGATCCCTGTGCCGCGTACTTTCGCGGCTTCAGTGATCGTATCCAGAATGGTGTCGACATATATCTCATGCGAAGAGTCGGCCACCATGACATCTATCTTTATATCCATTGATTCTTTCGGTACTTGATATAGTTACGTATAAGGTCAGAGAGACGGTATGATCGTCGAAAGCAACTTACGCACCTGGTCGGGCTGTACCTCTTCACGCAGCACCAGAATGATCGTATCATCCCCTGCTACCGTGCCTAAGATCTCCTTGAATTCCGTTTTATCTATGTCATACGCCATGCTGCTCGCATATCCCGGGCGTGTCCTGATCACAGCTATGTTGCGGGAAAATTCCAGAGATACAAATCCGGTATTCATCACCATTTCCGTCGCACTCATCCCTGTGGAACGTTTGTACATAATATCATTGGGCAATACATATACATATTTACCATGGGTACTGGCTGCCTTGGCCACTTTCAGTTGTTTCAGGTCTCGTGACAGCGTAGCCTGAGTAAGCTCGAACCCTTCTGCGGAAAGAGCCTGAAGCAGTTCTTCCTGTGAGCCTATTTCCTGGCTGGAGATAATCATCTTGATGGCATCTAACCGGCTTGCTTTCTTCTTCATTTCTATATAATTATTCTGATATCGACGCAAAATTAGGGAATATTCCGGAAAGAATATACATAAACAGCCCTTTTTCTTCCTTTTTATACAAAAATAATGCATAATGGTTCAGGCGAAGTGGCAAAACACATAAGATAACCGTCAAAATACGGACCGGGTTGACTGAATGAATGAGTTATTTTTGTAGCGTGAACCTGATAAACACACAGAACCATGAACATTCACTGGATTAACCCACAGGAACCATTTTGCAGAAGTATAGATAAGACACACGGGGATGCAGATGTATTACCTGTTGCATCGTCCCTACGTAGATCTCTTCGTCTTTTTCGCTCTGCATCGATCTTTCTGTTTGTACTGATTTGTCTGCTGCCTGTGCAGGCACAAGTGTCTCTTCCTTCTCTTTTTTCGGATCATCTGGTCTTGCAACAAAACAGCCGGGTGGCTGTCTGGGGCAAAGCCTCTCCGGGTGAAGCGGTAACTGTTGCCGTCTCTTGGAACGATCGTTCGTATACCGCTCAGGCATCCGCCGAAGGCAGATGGATGCTGGAACTCGATACTCCCTCGGCTTGTACCGGGCAACAGATCACTGTTTCCGGCAGGAACACCCTTACTCTGAACCATGTACTGATCGGTGAGGTGTGGCTGTGTAGCGGACAATCCAATATGGAGTTCCCGGTAATGCGTGATCCGCAGATGAAGTGGAAGACCGGCATGATCGGGGAAGAAGAGGAGCTCAAAGATGCCGATTATCCTGAGATCCGGCTGTTTCATGTAGAGCACCAGCTGGCTCCGGACGGAGAAAAGGACGATTGTGTGGGCCGGTGGGTCGTATGCAAACCGGAAAACCTGAAAGACTTTACCGCTGTCGGATTTACGTTCGGACGTAAATTATATAAAGAATTAGGGGTGCCGGTGGGAATGATCCAGTCTACCTGGGGCGGTACCCATGCCGAGTCGTGGATGCCCTTGCCTGTGATGGAGAGCAAACCGTTGTATAGCGGTGTGCTGGAAGAGTTCGCTGCCGCGCAGGTGAAGCGTAAGAAGGATGAATGCAAAGTGCCTGCTACGTTGTGGAACGGTATGATTGCTCCCCTGATTCCCTATACCATACGTGGCACTATCTGGTATCAGGGGGAGTCCAACGCGATCCGTTGCGAAGACTATCAGGAGGTGTTTACAGACCTGATCGGTAGCTGGCGCGCGGCCTGGAAGCAGCCGGAACTGCCTTTCTATTTTGTGCAGATCGCTCCGCATTACAGGCAACCGGCAGGCATCCGGGAAGCCCAACTGAAAATCTGGCAGCGTGTACCTTATACAGGAATGGTGGTGCCCACGGATGTGGCCGACTCTACCGATATCCATCCCCGCGACAAGAGGCCGGTAGGAGAGCGGCTGGCCCGCTGGGCACTTGCCAGACAATACAATAAGCAGGTGACTTACTCCGGACCTTTATACAAACGTATGGAAGTAAATGGTCCGGAAGTAACAGTGACTTTTGACTATACAGACGGAGGCCTGTGTACTTCCGATGGCGAGGCTGTCCACGGATTCTTTGTTTCGGGTGCCGACGCGCGCTTCTATCCGGCTACGGCTGTGATCACAGGAGACAATACCTTAGAGGTTTCTGCTCCGCAGGTCGCAGAGCCGGTAGCTGTGCGCTACGGATACGGAACCTTCTTCCGGGTCAACCTGTGCAACGGGGCCGGGCTGCCTGCCGTTCCTTTTCGTACGGACGACTTCGCGCCGGATACGTATGCCCGCTGGTTTGCCGACTCGGAAATGCGCCGTTTCCCGGAGGCCTGGCAACTGGATCATGGCAAACGTCTTTTCTTCGGATACGCGCAGGGCGTAGGATGCTGTGCCATGCTGCGTATGTGGGAGGTTACGGGCGAGCAGCGCTATTTTGACTATGTGGAGCAGTGGGCCGATTCGTTGATCAACGACGAGGGCGTGATCCACCTGCACCAGGTGGAGACGTATAATATCGATTACATCAACGCGGGCAAGGTTTTGTTCGATCTGTACCGTGTCACCGGAAAAGAGAAATACAAACTGGGGATAGAATCACTGATCTGTCAGATGAAAAATCACCCCCGTACGCTGGAAGGGGCCTACTGGCACAAGCTGATCTATCCACACCAGATCTGGCTCGACGGTCTGTATATGGCTTCCCCTTTCCTGGCGCGTTACGGAGCGGAATTCGACCAGCCGGAATGGATCGAAGAGGCGGTGAAGCAGTTCAGGCTCTGTCACAAACATACGTATGACGAAAAGACCGGATTGTACCACCATGCCTGGGACGAAAGCAAGAGCCAGCGGTGGGCCGATCCCGAAACGGGCCATTCTCCCAACTTCTGGGGCCGGAGTATCGGCTGGTGGTACATGGCACTGGTAGATGTACTGGACTATATTCCCCAGCAGCATCCCGCCCGCATTGATATGATCTCCTGGATACAGAGACTTGCAGATACCCTGCCGAAATATCAGGACAAAGCCGGGCTCTGGTATCAGGTACTCGACCAGCCCGAACGGGAAGGAAATTTCCCGGAGGCATCCGTCACTACACAATGTATGTATGCCTATGCCAAAGCGGTGAACAAAGGATACATCGGCCCGGAATACCGGAAGGTTGCGGAAAAAGCATTCAACGGTCTGAAAGAGAAATTACTTGTTGAAAATCCGGATGGTACCCTGACACTGACCCGTTGCTGCCAGGTCGGTGGCTTGGGCGGACATCCCTATCGCGACGGTAGTTTTGAATACTATATCGGTGAGAAGATGCGGGACAACGATGCCAAAGCGACAGGACCTTTTATTATGGGGTGCCTGGAACTGGGAAAATGAAGAGATTTACGAATGGACGATTTACGATTTACGATTGAAGTTACATATCTTGGGGAGGCATCCATTTGTAGAGACGCACGGCGTGCGTCTCCGCGTGCCGAATGGAAATATATGCTGTCTGGGGTTGTCACAACTACATAGAATCTATCTGATTGTGTGGTAACCTACACCGTGAAGATACATAGCTTGTTTTATGAGACGTATGTCGCGGAGACGCACGCCGTGCGTTTCTACAGGTCGATGCTACCAGTTCCAGTCATACATTGTCGAACATTCCCTGGTGTCAATCATCGGATAAGGGTCGTGACAAAGGAATACATCGTACATCCGTAAATCGTAAATTTCCATATATTTGTAACATATAGGATGTGCCTTCGCAGAGTTGAAATAAACTTCACCTTACATCCGGCTTTCCCTATTTTTGTCAAACACATAGAAAGAATTCTGTATGAAACTGTATACTCTATTTCTTTTCATCCTTACCGTCATCAGTTTGTCTCTGAATGCCCAGCAAACCGACTGGCCGGAAATAAGAACAGAATCCCGTCCAGGTGCCCGTTGGTGGTGGATGGGTAGCGCAGTAGACCGGGACAATCTGACTTACAACCTGGAAGAATATGCCCGTGCTGGTTTGGGAGCCCTGGAGATCACTCCGATCTACGGTGTTCAGGGAATGGATGATAAAGAATTGCGGCATCTTTCCGACGAGTGGATGGAGATGATCCGCCATACCCTGGAAGAAGGGAAACGACTCGGACTACAGATCGACATGAATACAGGTACGGGCTGGCCGTTCGGTGGCCCGGAAGTAAGCATCGAAGATGCGGCTTCCCGGTTGCTTGTCCTGGAATATCAGATACCATGTGGCAGCCCATTTGCGGAAAAGATCCCGGTGGCAGACGAAAACCAGCCTCCGTACGCTCGTCTGGAGCGGGTGATGGCCTTTCCACCTGCCGAACCTTATGGGAAAACCATGGGGATAATGAAAATGCGTCCTCTGGATCTGACCGACCGGGTACAGCCGGACGGGACATTGGACTGGAAAGCTCCTTACGGGGAAGGAGAATGGCGGCTGATCGCTGCTTTCTGTGGAAAGACGTTGCAGAAGGTCAAACGCGCCGCTCCGGGTGGAGAGGGATATGTCATGGATCATCTTTCTGCCAGAGCAGTCAGCAATTACCTGCAACGGTTTGAGGAGGCTTTTTCCCGCACCGCTACTCCTTATCCGGAGCATTTCTTCAATGACTCCTACGAAGTATACGGCGCCAACTGGACCGAAGGGTTTTTCGATGAGTTCGCCCGACGCCGTGGGTATCAGATGGAGATGTATCTGCCCGAATTCCTGGATGAGGCAGCCACCCGTGACTATGTCCGGGGAATGTCCCAGTACAATCTGCCTATGGCGGAGAAAAACCGGCTGACCCGGGATGTGATTGCTGATTACCGGGAGACGATGGCCGAGTTGTTGCTGGAGAATTTTACCCGGCAATGGACAGAGTGGGCGCATAGACACGGAGCAAAGACACGCAATCAGGCGCATGGCTCACCCGGTAACCTGATCGACTTGTACGCAACAGTAGATGTTCCCGAATGCGAAGGATTCGGTATCACGGATTTCGGTATCCGGGGCTTGCGCAAAGATTCACTTACCCGACCCAATGACTCCGACCTTTCGATGTTGAAATACGCCTCTTCGGCGGCACATATCGCCGGAAAGCCTTATACCTCGGCAGAGACATTTACGTGGCTGACCGAACATTTCCGCACTTCCCTCTCGCAATGCAAACCGGAGATCGACCTGTTGTTCGTTTCCGGAGTGAACCGTGCCTATTTTCACGGAACCACCTATTCGCCCCGGGAAGTGGAGTGGCCGGGGTGGAAGTTCTACGCTACGGTGGATATGAGTCCGACCAACCCGATCTGGCGGGATGCCCCTGCGTTTTTCGACTATATAAGCCGTTGTCAGAGTTTCCTGCAGATGGGAGAACCGGACAATGACTTCCTGCTCTACCTGCCTGTGTATGATATGTGGGCGCAGCAGGACGGAACCTTGCTGATGTTTGATATCCACAAAATGGCAAGGCGTGCGCCGGAATTTATAGCTACTGTGCATACCCTTTACAACGCGGGGTATGATATGGATTATATTTCGGATCGTTTTGTCCGGGACCTGATCTGTAGGGACGGGAAACTCATCACTTCCGCAGGAACTGTTTACAAAGGGCTGATCGTGCCCCGGACAGAGACGATGCCGGAGGATGTGGCGGCCCGGTTGGTGCAACTGGCGCAGGAGGGAGCTACGATCGTGTTCCTGCATTCTTTCCCGCATACGGTGCCCGGAATGAAAGAGAAGAAAAAGCGGGAGACTGCCCTGAAAGAGATTTTCCAATGGGGGGATGTATCTCCTGCGGGAATGATCTACGGCTATCACAACGATAGTATATTCCTGGCAAAGACCGGTATCCTTCCGGAACGGATGAAGAGCAAATACGGACTGAGTATGATCCGCCGGAGCAATTCGGAAGGGCATCATTACTTTATCTCGGCACTTTGCCCGCAGGATACGGACGGATGGATACCGCTGGCTGTACCTGCGACTTCGGCTATGCTCTACGATCCAATGACCGGAGAAAAAGGGAAAGCCCGCCTGCGGCAGCGTGACGGGCAGGTGGAGGTCTACCTGCAACTGGCTTCGGGCGAATCTGTCATCCTGCGCACCTATACCGAAAAGACGGTAGATGAAAAAGAATGGAACTATTTCACAGCCGGAGGCAAAGAGATCTCCCTGGACGGAGTGTGGGAGTTCCGGTTTGTGGAGAGTGTACCGGAAGTGACCGGTGCGCCTGCTGCCGTGTCCCTGGGCTCCTGGACGGAACTCTCCGCGGAAAACGTAGAACGTACCATGGCCACGGCCTGTTATTCCACCACGTTCCGGGTCGAGGACACGGATGCTACGGACTGGGTGTTGGATCTGGGAGATGTACGGGAAAGTGCGCGGGTGCGTATCAATGGAGAAGAAGTAGCCGTACTGTTTGCTGTTCCCTACCGTTGCCGGATCGGAAGCTACCTGCGTCCCGGAGAGAATACCATAGAAGTAGAGGTGACCAACCTGCCTGCCAATCGCATTGCGGATATGGACCGGCAGGGAATTCCCTGGAGAAAATTCAAAGAGATCAACCTGGTGGATATACATTATAAATCTACCGGATACGGACATTGGCAGCCGGTAGCGAGTGGGTTGCTGGGACCAGTGAAGATATTTACGATTGACGGATTTACGATTTACGATTGAAGTTAGTCTATTCAGGCGATAATTAAAAGGTGTTACTTCAATCGTAAATAAAATACTACCACCATGAGAAGACTTTTTATAGGGTTGGCATTGCTGCTATCCACTATCAACCTGTTTGCGCAGGACCCCCGCGAACGCTATTATTTTTATGAGATCCTGGACCCCCGCCACGAACCCAAACCGTTGGTGGAAGGGTTTGCTACCGAACGCGTGCGTGAAAATCTGGACAGAGGTCTGGCGGCTGTTCCTTCGCGGGACGGGCAGGGTGTGTATCTGAGCTGGCGACTGCTGGATACAGATGATCCTGCTACCGCGTTTCATGTGTATCGCATACAGGACGGGAAAAGTCGCAGGCTGACTTCCCTGCCTGTGACGCAGACCTGTGACTTTACCGATACCACTCCGTGGACGGAAAAGGCTACGTACAGAGTGGTACCTATGGTACGGGGAAAAGCGGTAGCTTCCGAAGGGGAGGTCGAAGTGGACCGGGACGTTTTTTCCAACTACACCTCCATTCGCCTGCGGAATGAAGACAAAGCGGGAAAGGTGGCCCTGGCCGATCTGAACGGAGACGGTATCTATGATTATATTGTACGTACGCCCTCTTCCAATGTAGATCCGGGTATGCCGGGCGATACAACCGGGATCACCTACAAGATCTCTGCTTATCTGAGTGATGGCACCTACCTGTGGACCTACGATATGGGACCGGGCATAGAGCCGGGCATCTGGTATTCTCCGTTTGTAGTGTATGATTTCGATGGGGATGGCCGTGCAGAGATTGCGATCAAAACCGCGGGAGATGATTATGTGAAAAATGAGAAAGGAAGGGTCTGCGGTGGAAGTGAATACCTCTCTGTATTGGATGGGATGACCGGAAAAGAGATCGCTCGTGTCGACTGGCCCGAACGGAACGACCGGTACGGCAACCTGATCCGTCAGAACCGCAACCAGATCGGTATGGCCTACCTGGACGGGAAAACGCCCTGTATCCTGGCGGCACGGGGTACCTATAAACTGATGGTGGTGGATGCCTGGCAACTCCGGGGCGGTGAGCTGGAACGACTTTGGCGGTGGGACGGTGATGAAGAGAACCCTGTGGTACGGAGCATGGGGGCACACAGCATGGTAGCGGCGGATGTAGACGGTGACGGAAGGGATGAGATCCTGCTGGGCTCCTGTATGCTGGACGACAACGGTACGCTGCTCTGGTCTTCCGGTCTCGGACACAGCGATAAGGCCTATCTGTGCAAACTCCACCCGGACAGGGAAGGGATGCAGGTGTTTATGGTGAGCGAACCCAAAAAAGAAGACGGCCGGGGGTGTCTGTGGTGGATGCCCGTACCGGTGAACTGATCTGGGGCATCGGACATACCACCTATCATGTGGGAGACGGTATGGTGGCTGATTTCGATCCGGAACATCCGGGACTGGAATGCTTTGCCAGTGAAGACCGCAAAGGAGGCAGTACGGACAAATACCTGCTTACCGCCGATGGAAAGAAACTGAATACCACCCACGAGGAGGTACCGGGTTGCTGCAACTGGGTGTGGTGGGATGCCGATCTGTTGCGGGAAACTTTCCGGGGCGACGATAACCGCTGGGGAGCCTCTTCCTCGTCCGACGGACGTAGCCAAAGCATCTGGAAATGGCAGGGAGAGATCCTAACCGAAGGCATAGAAGGAGACATTGTCCTGATTGCCGATAGGGATGGCGACTGGCGGGAAGAGGTGATTACTGCTTTACCGGGTGAACTGCGTATCTACCGGACGAATGTTCCGGCACGGGACCGCCGGGTGACATTGATGCAGGACCCGCTCTACCGGAGCTATGTATTGCATCGGAGCATGGGATATCCGCAGGCACCGGTGCCGTCGTACTATTTAGGGGAAAAATGAAGGGATTTACGATTGACAGATTTACGATGTACGATTGAAAATACATTGTAGGTTCTCGTATGCCTGTAGAGACGCACGGCGTGCGTCTCAGCGTGCCGCATGGGAATACAGCCTGTATGGAAAACAATATCATAGCTGTTTCATGAATGCGTACGCCGCGGAGACGCACACCGTGCGTCCTTACATAAAACCCATACATCTTCCGGTCACAACTGAATCCATCTTTCACCTGACATAGCGAATAAAAATAAATCAGAAAAATATTCAGATCAAAACAGAACCGACTCATGATGAAACCAACTTATCCATTAGGCTTAATCCTGCTGATCATAGCCTTTACTTCTTGCGGGCAGGAGAGTTACAAATACGAATACCTCTATAGGGATCTTCCTTTCGATATGCCCCGTGTGGAGGCTCCCCGTTTTCCCGACCGCGAAGTAAAACTGACCGACTTTGGGGCGGTAGGCAACGGAACGGATCTCTGTACCGAAGCCTTTGCCACAGCTATCCGTAGCCTGGCAGATCAGGGTGGAGGACGGCTGACTGTTCCTGCGGGCGTATGGTTCACCGGACCGATCGTATTGGAAAGCCGGATCCACCTGCACCTGGAAAAAGGAGCGGTGATTCTCTTCTCCCCGGATGTGGATCTCTATCCGTTGGTAGAGACCATTTTCGAGGGATTGGACACCCGTCGTTGTCAGTCGCCGATCTCCGGACGCAACCTGACGGATGTAGCCATTACCGGTCAGGGAACCATAGACGGGAACGGACACTTCTGGCGTCCCCTGAAACGGGAGAAGGTGACCGAAAGCGAATGGAAAAAGACCATCGCGCGGGGTGGGGTATACAAACGCCCGACCTATTGGTTTCCCTATCCGGAAACACTCCGAGGAGATACCATCAGCAACATGAATGTGCCTCAGCACCTGACTACGGAAGAAGAGTGGCAGAGTGTACGCCATTTCCTGCGCCCGGTGATGGTGAGCCTCATCGGATGTAAGAATGTCTGGTTGCAGGGAGTGATCTTCCAGAACTCTCCGGCCTGGAACCTGCATCCGCTCATGTGTGAGAATGTGATGATCGAAGAGGTACAGGTACGTAACCCCAGCTTTGCGCAGAACGGAGACGGGCTGGATCTGGAATCGTGTCGCAACGTGTTGGTCGTAAATTCTACCTTCGATGTAGGTGACGATGGTATCTGCCTCAAGAGCGGGAAAGATGTAGATGGCCGTCGCCGTGCCCGCCCGTGTGAGAATGTAGTGATCGACGGTTGCACTGTATTCAAAGGTCATGGAGGATTTGTTGTCGGCAGTGAGATGAGCGGGGGCGTACGTAACATCTCCGTGAGCAACTGTCAGTTCCTGGGGACAGATGTCGGCCTTCGTTTCAAGAGTACCCGCGGCCGGGGCGGAGTGGTAGAGAATATCTGGATCCGTCAGATCTCCATGATGGATATCCCCACCGAGCCGGTGACCTTCAACCTGTACTACGGGGGTAAGTCGGCCGTGGAAGTCCTGGAGAGCGGAGAGACTGTACCGGCTGCCGTAGAGCCTCTTCCGGTAGATGAAACCACACCCGCGTTCCGCAACATCCATATCCAAGACCTGGTATGCGCAGGGGCCCGGCGCGCGCTGTTCTTCAACGGATTGCCTGAAATGCCTATTGAGAATATTATCCTCGAAAGAGTATACATCACCGCTAAGTTGGGAGCCGAGTTTATCTATTGCAAAGACGTAGCACTGAAAGAAGTGACCGTACGGGCAGAAGAAGGAAAACCTTTTGTGGTGAGACACAGTGAATCCGTAAAAGGATTGCAGGAATAAAAACGGGTTACAGCAGAGCCTCAGACCTGCTCTTTGTTTGCCAAATCATACACCCTTTCGATCAAAAAGGTTAGGGAAGATAGGGGAGCGATCTCCTATTTTTGTATCGTCTGATCGTAGCTGACACGAAATGAAGTATGCCAGGAAACGCGTATGTACAATCCATTGTCAAAAGCAATGTACAAAAACAATAGGTTCCGTCGGAGCTGGATATTAAAAATAAATGAAGTACCTGTGAAAAACAAGATCACACAGACCCGTCTGTCAGGAGAATTCCCTGTCTGTGCCAGACGCGCCTTACACACCGGTGATACGAACCTTCTTTCCCGAAAGGAAAGAATATCCGTCTGCGGTAGCCGCGAAGGAGATGCCCGTTCCTGTCAGATACATCCTTCTCTGTCCTACGTGAAGATTCCATCATCAGTATACACCTTTAATTGTAACCTGGGATGAGTTCCTGTTTTTTTGCTGTAGACTTAGGCGCCACCAGTGGCCGTACCATCATTGGCTCTTTTTCCGGAAAAGGGCTGGATATAGAAGAGATCCATCGTTTCCCGAATCCGCTGACCGAAGTCGGTGGACATGTATACTGGGATATTTTCGCGCTTTACAGACAGATCCTGGAAGGACTGAAGATCGTGGCCCGCAGAGGGATCACGCCACTTTCCATCGGGATAGATACCTGGGGAGTCGATTTTGTCTGTATTGGAGCCGACGGACATATTCTTCGTCAGCCCTATGCCTACCGGGATCCTCATACGACAGGAGCGCCGGATGCTTTTTTCAGCCGGGTATCCGGTAGCCGGGTGTATGCGCTGACAGGTATACAGGTGATGAACTTCAACAGCCTGTTCCAGCTGGACACGATGCGGCGCAACAACGACAGTGGGTTGGCCGCCGCGAAAAAGATCTTATTTATGCCCGATGCCCTGAGTTATATGCTCACGGGAGAGGCGGTGACCGAATATACCATTGCCAGCACGGCGCAATTGGTGAACGCGCGTACCTGTGAACTGGAAGCCGAGTTGCTGGACGCGCTTGGGCTGACCCGGGAGCACTTCGGACGTTTTGTCCGGCCGGGTGAGGTGATCGGTACGCTTACCGAAGAAGTGCAGCGGCAGACCGGTCTGGGAGCCATTCCCGTAGTTGCGGTAGCCGGGCACGATACCGGATCTGCCGTAGCAGCGGTGCCGGCCACGCATCCCCGGTTTGCCTACCTGAGCAGTGGCACCTGGTCACTGATGGGGATAGAGACGACAGAGCCGGTGATCACGCCGGAGACAGAGGCACTCAACTTTACCAACGAAGGAGGAGTAGAAGGTACCATCCGTCTGTTGAAGAATATCTGTGGCATGTGGCTATTGGAGCGTTGTCGCCTGCACTGGGAAGAAGTTTCCTACCCGCAACTGATCGCGGAAGCAGAAGCGGCAGAGCCTTTCCGTAGCTTAGTCTACCCGGACGACGCGTTGTTTGCCAATCCTCCGGATATGCCGGAGGCAGTCCGTACCTACTGCCGCCGGAGCGGACAACCTGTGCCGGAAGGCCGGGGAGAAATGGTACGCTGTATCTTCGACAGCCTGGCACTGCGCTACCGGCAGGTACTGGAAAACCTGGTGGGACTGGCCGGACATCCGATCGAGGTATTGCATGTGATCGGCGGGGGCAGTCGCAACGATCTGCTGAACCGGTTGACGGCCAACTCTACCGGTGTTCCGGTGGTAGCCGGACCTTGTGAAGCGACTTCCATCGGTAACATCCTGGTGCAGGCCATGGCTGCCGGCAAAGGCAGTACGATGGCCGAAATGCGCCGGCTCATCAGCCGCTCCCTCCCGCTCAGCCGTTTCGAACCGCAGGAACGGGAGATCTGGCAAAAAGGATATGAACAGTATCTCGGGGTGACACAGAGATACGATAACACTATATAAACACTAAACATCGTATTCAGTATGAAACAAGAATGGATTCAGAAAGCCTATGAGATTGCCGTAGAACGCTATGCTGCGGTAGGAGTAGATGTAGAAAAAGCATTGCGGGAGTTACAGAAAGTTTCCATCTCGCTGCACTGCTGGCAGGCGGATGATGTGACCGGATTTGAGAACACTGCCGGGCAGCTCACCGGCGGCATCCAGACTACGGGCAACCATCCGGGCAAGGCGCGCAACATAGACGAACTGCGCCAGGATATCCTGAAAGCGACCAGCTACATCCCTGCCCGGCATCGTCTCAACCTGCACGCTACGTACGGCGATTTCGGAGATCAGGTGGTAGACCGTGACCAGATCGAACCTGCGCACTTCCGGAGTTGGATGGAGTGGGCGAAGGAGAATCATATGTACCTCGACTTTAACTCTACTTCGTTCTCGCATCCGAAGAGTGGTAGCCTGACACTGGCTCATCCTGACGATGAGATACGTAATTTCTGGATCGAACATACCAAACGCAGCCGCGCCATAGCGGAGGCGATGGGACAATTTCAGGGAGATCCCTGTATCATGAACATCTGGGTACACGACGGTAGCAAGGATCAGACCGTAAACCGCCTGCGCTACCGGGAGTTGCTCAAGCAGTCGCTCGACGAGATCTTTGATACGAAGTATGAACATATGAAAGACTGTATCGAAGCAAAGTTGTTCGGTATCGGTCTGGAAAGCTACACGGTAGGTTCGTATGACTTCTACCTGGGCTACGGCGCGAAGTACGGCAAGATGGTGACACTGGATACCGGACACTTCCACCTGACCGAAAGTGTGGCCGACAAGATCTCCTGTCTGCTGCTTTATACACCGGAGATCATGCTCCACGTGAGTCGTCCGATCCGTTGGGACAGTGACCATGTCACTACCATGAACGACGATACACTGGATCTGGCCAAAGAGATCGTACGCAGCAATGCACTGGATCGCGTACATTTTGGCCTGGACTATTTCGATGCCAGCATCAACCGCATCGGAGCCTATGTAGTAGGTACCCGCGCCACACAAAAATGTGTGCTTCAGGCTCTGCTGGAACCGATAGCGCAGTTGCGTGCCTACGAAGCCAACGATCGGCTTTTCGAACGTCTGGCGTTGCTCGAAGAGGCCAAAGGACTCCCCTGGAATGCCGTATGGGATATGTTCTGCCTGAGAAACAATGTCCCGGTAGGCGAAGAGTACATCGCAGAGATCCGGAAATACGAAACGGAAGTGACACTGAAAAGGAAGTAAGTTCTGAGTTTTAAGTTTTAAGTTATTCTGAATGTTAAGTTACAGATCGTATACAGCATCCTGAAACTTATAACTTAAAACTTATAACTTATAACTTCCAAGTATCCTAAACAACAAAAAACATGAATACACTGATCGGACTTCTTATCATTGCCATCGGTAGTTTCGGACAAAGTAGCTCTTATGTGCCTATCAGGAAAGTAAAAGAATGGTCGTGGGAGAGTTTCTGGCTCACCCAGGGGATCTTTGCCTGGCTGGTTTTCCCTTTGCTGGGGGCATTGCTTGCCATTCCGGCGGGGAGTAACCTGTTTGCTCTCTGGGGAGCAGGTGGCGCTTTGTCCGCTATCATCTACGGCACCCTGTGGGGGGGTGGGTGGACTTACCTTTGGCCTGAGTATGCGTTACCTCGGGGTCGCACTCGGACAAAGCATCGCACTGGGCACCTGTGCCGCGTTCGGAACACTTTTCCCGGCTCTGTTTGCCGGAAAAGACCTGCTGCACGGCGAAGGGCTGATGCTGCTGACCGGCGTGTCTATTACCCTGGCGGGCATCGCTGTGATCGGCTATGCCGGTAGTCTGCGCTCCCGCCACATGACCGAAGAAGAAAAACGCGCGGCTGTAAAGGACTTTGCCCTGACCAAAGGACTACTTGTCGCGCTGCTTGCCGGAGTAATGAGTGCATGTTTCGCCCTGGGGCTGGATGCCGGTACTCCCATCAAAGAAGCTGCTCTGGCAGGCGGGGTAGAGGCGTTGTATGCAGGCTTGCCCGTGATCTTCCTGGTAACGTTGGGAGGATTCCTGACCAATGCTTGCTACTGCATCCAACAGCATATCCGGAACAAGACCGGGAAGGAGTTTTTCTCCGTCAAGGGAAATGTGCTTCTCAACAATGTACTTTTCTGCGCATTGGCCGGGGTGCTCTGGTATTCGCAGTTCTTCGGCCTGGAAATGGGCAAAAGTTTCCTCACCGGAAGTCCGGTCCTGCTGGCCTTCTCCTGGAGCATCCTTATGTCGCTGAATGTAACGTTCAGCAATGTCTGGGGCATTCTCCTGAAAGAATGGAAAGGAGCCGGTACCCCTACCATCGCCGTGCTTATCGCAGGGCTGTTGATCCTGATCTCTTCGATCGTGGTGGTGGCGATGGTACAGCAATAAATTTACCATTGGACAATTTACGATTTACGATTGAAATTACCTGTGGTTACTGTTTTATGTATATTGTTGGGGACTTGATCCATTGTATTGGAAAAGCAAATGCCACACAAGGGAATACATGCCGTGTTTTGTATCATATATCGTACATCCATGTATCATCGTACCTGTTTCGCAGATCATAAAAAGTATATCAAAAACAATTGTGTCTATATGGCCAACATATGGTTCTCATTCACTTGTAGAGACGCACGGCGTGCGTCTCAGCAGGGCAGGTCCAATCCGGAAAGGTGCATATCGGCATACCGTATGAGAACGGATTCCGCATGGATAGTCACCGCACAGGGAGACACTACCTGTTTCGTGAAGACGGACACCGCGGAAAATCCCATGGTTGTATGGGGTGTACACCGCGGAGACGCACGCCGTGCGTCTCTACATATATATGAACCCTGTACATCATAACTTATAAATAATCGTAAATTGTAAATCGTCAAATCGTAACTATCTTCATGAAATCAATTTTAGAAAACCGCCCCGAACTGGCCCGTCAGGTAGCTGACGTGGCTGAGGTTGCCGGCTATCTCTGGCAGAAAGGATGGGCCGAGCGCAACGGGGGCAACATGACCATCAACATCACCGATGCGGTAGACGCGGAGATCCGTGCCCTGCCGGCCATCAGCGGCCGTATACCCATCGGTAAGGAACTACCTCATCTGAAAGACAGATATTTCTTTTGTAAAGGGACCAACAAGCGGATGCGGGATCTGGCCCGTTGGCCTATGGACAACGGTGCGGTGATCCGTATCTGTGACGACTGTGTCAGCTACGAGATCGTTGCCGATCATCCGGTAAAGCCCACTTCCGAACTGCCTGCGCATCTGTCTATGCACAATTACCTGATCGGCAAAGGATCTTCCTACAAAGCCGCGATTCATACACACCCCATTGATCTGGTAGCCATGACCCACCATGCTCCCTTTCTGGAAAAGGATGTACTGACCCGGTTGTTGTGGAGCATGATCCCGGAGACACGGGCGTTCTGTCCCCGCGGACTGGGCATTGTGCGTTATCAGTTGCCCAGCTCCATCGAACTGGCCGACGCCACCATCGACCAGCTGGAGGAGTACGACGTGGTGATGTGGGAAAAACACGGTGTCTGTGCCGTGGGCGAAGACATCATGGAAGCATTCGACATGATAGACACCCTCTCCAAGTCGGCACAGATCTACCTGACCGCCCGCTCCATGGGCTTTGTGCCGGAAGGAATGTCGGACGCACAGATGGAAGAACTCAAAGTGGCATTCAACCTGCCTAAATAGCGATGATCAGATCAACCACAAGATAAGTAGAAATACATGAAACGAATTTTGATTACGTGTGCCTTTTTTATGAGTATCTGTGCACTTCCGGCACAGACCAAGATGACCGCCGGTGAAGCCGCGGAGAAGATAGCCAACCGTATCCTGGAGAGTACGACCTATGATTTTAAAAATACGAAGACCGGAGAGGTTTATTCTTCCGTGAAGAACCTCCCTCTTTCCATGGATGTGAAGGTCAATTGCAAGTACAACAACTGGCACTATACCAATGGAGTCACCCACCTGGCACTGATGGAGTTGGGTGCCAAGGTCGGGGATAAGAAATACGAAACATATGTATTGAAGAATATGGATTTTGTCTTCAACGAAGGCAACCTGGAATTCTTTCGCAAACAATACAACGCTGCTTTTAAAGAAGACGGATGGAATGCCATTCGCAAGCTGAGCTGGCACATGATCTTCCGGGGCAAGCGTCTGGACGACAACGGCCCGATGGGGGCCAGCCTGATCGAGTTGCAGATGCACCATCCGGATACTTCTTTTCTGGACTATATCAACGAGACAGCCGATCACCTGAAGTATGCCGAACCCCGGTTGGCCGATGGTACCATTGCCCGGTTATGGCCCCATGTAAATACGATCTGGGCGGATGATGCTTTTATGGCCATCTCCTTCCTGGCACGTATGGGGAAAATGACGGGCGACGACCGCTACTTTACCGACGCGGCCAACCAGGTGATCAACTATACCCGCTATCTCTGGTGTCCTGAGAAGCAGATATACTACCATTGTTACCATACCGACAACAAAGAGCATGGGGTGGCTCACTGGAGCCGTGCCAACGGATGGGTATTCATGGCACAAGCCGATCTGCTGGCGATGATGCCGGAAGATCATCCCATGCGTGATGCGGTGATAGAGAATTTCAACATGCAGGCCAGCGGAGTAGCCCGCTATCAGGGAAAGAACGGCTTGTGGCATCAGCTGCTCGACAAGGTGGACTCCTACGAGGAGATCACCGGAACAGCCATGTTTGTGTTCGGAATTGCCCGTGGCGTAAAGAATGGATGGTTGCATCCCGACTTTATCTACGTAGCCGAACAGGGACTGAAAGGCATGATGACCCGCATCAGTGACGATGGCGATGTAACCGCTATCTGCGTAGGTACCGGAATTATGCCTTCTCTGGCGTATTACTACAATCGCCCCACTCAGGAAAATGATCCGATGGGCGAGGGGCCCGTACTGCGCGCGCTGGTGGAAATGATGGACGCGCCGAAATACACAGAGATCAAAGCCGAACAGCAATACGATCAGATCGTGGTGAGAAAGTAAGTTTGTCTGTATAAGGGTTTACTATTACTTGTTGAGAAAAGGGAGAAAGACCGCTCGGTTTTTTCTCCTTTTTTATAATCTGTCAGATTTTTAATCGGGTTCTTACGGCGTATTTATATAGTTTTGCTTTGACTTTTTGTTTGTGTAGTTGTATATCTTGGAATAAAAGTCATACTTATCTCCATTTTATATTTCTTTTTGACTGTTCTGTGCTGCTGTTTCTCTAAAATAAATGCGCATAAATATGAAATAAAGTTTTATCTAATGTATATTTATTCTGTTTTTTGAATGATAAAAAAATCATTTCACTACGCAAAACTGTTCGTTAGGCACCGGGATCATACTTGTAGGACACCGGGAAACCGATTTTTCCAGTAGTCAAACGACCCATATCCCGGTATCTGCCCACCCGTTTCATCTTTAGATAATTTGGTTTCCCAGTCAGATAATCCTTTTTCACTACTGGATACTTATTCTTGCTCTTCGGGAAACAATTTATACCTGTGTAAACCTCTTTTTATATCGTTATGAGGATGGCTTTTTTCCGGAATGAACAAATTAATAGATAGATTTAAAATAGATAATTGGTGAAATTATGGTAAATATAC